>CANFST010000013.1 GCA_947449695.1 Chitinophagales bacterium | reverse complement strand
CAAGCTGAAGAAAGAATGGATTTGAGAAAAGACCCAATGGCTTTACAACGCTTGAAAGAAGCTGCTGAAAAAGCTAAAGTTGAATTATCATCTTCTAACGAAACTGAAATCAACTTGCCTTATATCACTGCTGTTGATGGTGTGCCTAAGCATTTGGTTAAAAAATTAACTCGTGCAAAATTCGAACAATTATGCGATGACTTATTCAGCCGCATGATGGAACCTTGCAAAAAAGCTATTGCTGATGCAGGTTACAGCACTTCACAAATTGATGAAGTATTATTAGTTGGTGGTTCAACTCGTATCCCGAAAGTAGTGGAAATGGTTGAAAAATTCTTCGGCAAAAAACCTTCGAAAGGCGTTAATCCTGATGAAGTAGTTGCTGTAGGTGCTGCTATTCAAGGTGGTGTATTAACTGGTGATGTGAAAGATGTATTGTTGTTAGATGTTACACCTTTATCGGTGGGTATCGAAACAATGGGTGGTGTAATGACTCGTTTGATTGAAGCCAATACCACTATTCCAACAAAAAAATCACAAGTATTCAGCACTGCATCTGATAGTCAGCCTTCGGTTGAAATTCATGTATTGCAAGGCGAACGCTCAATGGCAAAAGATAACAGAACATTAGGTCGTTTCCATTTAGATGGAATTCCACCTGCACCACGTGGTTTGCCACAAATTGAAGTGAGTTTTGATATTGATGCAAATGGTATCATGAGCATCAGCGCTTTGGATAAAGGCACTAACAAATCTCAATCAATTCGCATCGAATCTTCAACAGGTTTGAGCAAAGAAGAAGTTGAAAAAATGAAAGCTGAAGCTAAAGCGAACGAAGAATCGGATAAAAAAGAAAAAGAAAGAGTTGAAAAGTTAAACGAAGCAGATAGCAATATTTTCCAAACTGAAAAACAGTTGAAAGAATACGGCGAAAAATTAAGTGCTGATAAAAAAGCGGCTATTGAAGCAGCTTTAGCTGAATTAAAAACTACTCACACAGCGCAAGACATCGCCGCTATCGAAACTCATTTGAAAACTTTGAATGATGCTTGGATGGCTGCTTCAGAAGAATTATACAAAGCCATGAACGAACAACAAGCTGCTGGTGCACAACCAAATGCTGAAGGCAATCCATCGGCTGAAAACAAAGCCAATGATTCAGTTCAGGATGTAGAATTTGAAGAAGTAAAAGATGAGAAAAAGTAATTGATTGAGTTGTTGATTTATTGATTGCTTGATTTTAAAAAATCATCAAATAGTAAATCATTCAATCAACAAATGAAAATAGGTTTATAGAGTGTTTTTTAGGTACAAAAGGCGGTTCGGAATTTTTCGAGCCGCTTTTTGTTTTTAAACACTCGATTGTTTTCTTTGTCGAATCGAAAATGAAATTTCTAAAAATTCAATTACTGTTTTTCATCTTGATTCTTGCAGGTACAATCTTATTAAAGTCGTGCAGAAAAAAATGCCCCGATAATTCGATTTATTTTCCTGACAATAATTGCATTCAGTTGTATTATGTTGATTCAAGTAATACACACAAAATTTATTCGCCAACCATTACCGAAGTAGAATCGAATCAACAACTTACAGCTTCAAAAACTGGTAGTATGATTTCGCCTTCAGCAAATTTTATAGGCGGTTATTTGCCATTTGATTTTAACCACTCAACCAACACTTTTGTTTTCAACGATTCTTCAAAGTATGATACCATCATAATTTCAGGATTAAATGCGCAAGCAATTTACACACAAGGTGATTGTGGTTTTCAAATGAAAGTCAATCAACCAACAATTGTCAAAAACACTTTTGCAAAACGCTATAAATGTGTTTGGGGAAATTGGAATTCAACTACTCAAACTATCACTTTTAAAATTACTTTTTGATGAAAAAATTTCTACTTCTTATTTTAATTTTTTTCAGTCAAAAAACTTTCGCTTCAACAAGAATTGATTCAACAGATTGCGATTGTAAGCAAGCCGCAACAATAGAAATGAATGCTTTTCAATTAGTAAATCTTGCACCTAATCTGGGTTTTGCATATTATCCTCATCGCAATATCGGGATGCTGATAAAAGCTGAATATGATTTCAATTCGCTTTCTAATTTAATCAATCGCCCCTACAATGTAAGCAATCCATCCATCGAAGGATATAGATTCTACATAGGTTTGGTAACGAAAAGCAAATTCAAAAAATATTGGTTCTGGAAAAATTATTTGTTGTTGGGCTTTGCAAAAATGAACAGGAAGGATGATGTGATTATCCCAAATTATTATGGCAATTATCAAACTACTTTAAAGTTCTCCAACACTTATCAAACAATTGAATGGAACACTAGTTTAGAAACAAAAGTCAGCAACAAAATGAGTGTGCAATTTGGTATTGGCTACAATGTAATTGCATCCGTTTTGCAAAATGATTACAATTACAAAGCTTATTTAAGTCGAGGGACAATTGTGGCAGCATTGCCTAGTTATCACCCATTTGAAAGCATTGGTGCTTTTAAAATTTCAGGACTTTCAATAGTGTTGAAATTAAATTATGATTTAGAAATCAAAAAGTGATTTTTTTTTAATATCTGCACTTAAATCCTTAGCACAGATTTCTTATTCTCATCCACTTACATTTAGTAAATCTGAGTTTACATTCTGCAAAATTTTTAGTGGCACTTGTATGAGATTTTAAAAAAGAAGCCTATTAAAATTTTAGTAGGCTTCTTTTTTATAGACAATAATACTCGTTTATTATTTTGCTGATTGCTCAACTTTAGCTCCATCAATTTGGTTTTGAGCTGGATGAAGGCGTATCATCAGAAATTGCAAACTCATGAAAATCACAAACAAACAAGTTGTAATAACGGTGTTCAATTTTGCCTCTGGTTTTCTTATGCCATTGAAAAAATAAAGTGGGATAAAAATGAAAAATGAAAACCCGATTGTAATCAACCAGAAAGTGCCTGGCTTAGCAATCTGCCAATGCATTACTGAGCCAAATACGGCAATCAAGTAAAGAATTCCCACAATAATTGCACTGGCTAAAACTAATTTTTCCTGTACATTTTTTAGCTCCTTGTTTTTGAGAATAAAGAGTAATGGTAAAAACAAAAGGCTTGTCATTCCAATTGCAAGTACAAAGAAAAAGCTTGCTCCCGGCCAATGCATAATTTTGAATACCGAGCCCAAAACAAAACTGCTTGCGGTTGCAACACCGCTTAAAATCAATACTTTTTTCATAAAATAAAAGTTTTTAAATGTTAATAAATCATTGGTTTCCTGTTCTATTTCAAACAATTCTTTTTTATAAAATTTCTGAATTGTGTTTGAATAAAGTTTTTCAAAATCATCTTCGGCATTCATTTCGTTTTCAAGAATGCAGCAAACATGGTCGAGCAAATTTTGCTGCAAACTTTCTATTTGAATGCCCCGTTTTTTTATGTCATCCAAAATGAAATCGATTTGTTTTTCTGAAAGTTGATACATCAGGCTGTTTGCAAGTTGATGTCTAAAACAATTTTCATAGTATTCATAAACTCAATCAACTCATTCACTTTTTCTTTAGTTTTCGATTTTCCAGTTGGCGTAAGTTTGTAGTGTTTTCTTACACGTTTGCCAATATATTCTAATTCCGTAATCACCAATCCATCAGCTTCCAAAGCATGTAATGTGGGGTACAAGGCACCTTCAGTAATCTGAATTTTATCACCAGTTATTTCTTTCACTTTTTGAGTGATTTCATAGCCATACATTTTTTTGTTATCGGCTAAAAGTTTTAGCACTACTGTTTTTAATGTGCCCTTAATTAATTCAGATGAGAAAATCATTTTGGAAATATTTTTTTGACGATGCAAATATACATCGGTTTCTTATGTATTATTCTATTATGCATTAAAAACTTATGCACATGTGTTTAAATTAAAAATCGTGATGTCAATTCTTTTCCATTTCAAAAAATTGCTTAATTATCTTCGCACTTCAATTTTGAAAAATTAGTACCATGAAAATTTCTTACAACTGGATTCGTCAGTATTTAAATATTAGTTTGCCTGTAGCTGAAGTGTCAGCTATTCTTACGGCTATTGGTTTGGAAGTGGAAGATGTGATTGCTTACGAATCGCTGAAAGGCGGCTTGAAAGGCGTTGTGGTAGGTCAGGTTTTAACTTGCGACCGACATCCGAATGCTGATAAATTAAGTTTGACCACGGTAAATATCGGTGCTGAAACACCTTTGAAAATTGTTTGCGGTGCGCCAAATGTCGCTGCTGGACAAAAAGTTTTGGTAGCAACCATCGGCACAACTATTTACCCAACAAGCGGCGAACCGTTGACCATGAAAAAAGCAAAAATTCGTGGCGAAGAAAGTGAAGGTATGATTTGCGCTGAAGATGAATTAGGTTTAGGAACAAGCCATGCAGGAATTTTGATTTTGCCTGAAACTATTGCCGTTGGCTCCTCTGCGGCTGATGTGTTGGGAATTTACAACGATACAATTTTTGAAATTGGTTTAACACCCAACCGTAGTGATGCGTTTTCACACTTAGGCGTTGCTCGTGAAGTGATGGCTTATTTGGCAGTTCATCAACCAAATGATTTACCGAAAGATGGTTTGCAAAATCCATTGTTGAAAGAAGTTTCAAACAATTCAAATAATAATGCTGATTTCAAAATTGAAATTGTAGACAAAGAAAAATGTCCAAGATATTGTGGCGTTGTACTGGAAAACATAATAGTAAAGCCATCTCCTGAGTGGTTGCAAAATTCATTAAAAGCTATTGGCGTTCGCCCGATTAATAATGTGGTGGACATTACCAATTATGTTTTGCATGAAAGTGGTCAGCCTTTGCATGCGTTTGATGCCGATAAAATCAGCGGCAATAAAATTGTGGTGAAGACTGAAAACGCAGGAACAGCCTTCGTTTGCTTAGATGAAAAAGAAAGAAAGTTGCAAGCTGATGATTTGATGATTTGTGATGCTGAAAAACCAATGTGCATCGCTGGTGTATTTGGTGGATTGCATTCGGGAGTGAGCGAAAGCACTACAAAAATATTTTTGGAAATCGCATGGTTCAATGCCAAAGCGATTCGTAAAACTTCTTTTCATCATCAATTAAGAACCGATGCAGCTTTGCATTTTGAAAAAGGAATTGATGCTGCCAATGTTTTAAATGTGTTGAAACGTGCTACACAACTAATGATTGAGCTATGTGATGCAAAAATTGCTTCGCCGTTTTTTGATGAAACCTTTGAAAAAATTGAACAAAAGCAAATTCAGTTGTCTCATCAGAATGTGAACGATAAATTAGGAATTGAATTGAGTGCCGAAACGATTGAAACCATTTTGAAAAATTTAGGATTCGGTATGACGCAATCCAGTCAAGGCTTTTGGACTGTTACTGTGCCAACACACAAAACCGACATCAGCATTGAAGCTGATTTGGTGGAAGAAATATTGCGTTTGTATGGCTTGGACAAACTGCCAATTCCAAACACTTTGCAAGCTGCTATTCCAATTCGTTCAGGTGTTCAGGCGCATATTTTGAGAAATAAAGCCGCTGAATTTTTAGCAGCCAACGGTTTTTCAGAAATGATGAACAACACTTTGACGCAGAGTAAATATTATGCTGAAAAAGAAAATTTGGTAACGCTGCTAAACAGCATCAATACTGAACTGGATGTGTTGCGCAATGATTTGTTGTATGGTGGATTGGAGGCGATTGCACACAACCAGAATCGTCAGAATGCAGATTTGAAATTGTTTGAGTTCGGAAAAATTTACAGTAAAAAATCAGCAGAAAAATATTCAGAGCAACAGCAATTGTGCATGTGGATGACAGGAAAATTTACTGAAAAAAGCTGGAATCAATCAGCGGTTGAAAATGATATTTATGCTTTGAAAGCCGCTTCGCAAAAGCTGTTGAGCAAACTCGGAATTAAAATTGATAAAGTGGAAGAAGCGGTGAATGAAGGTTGCTTCGATTATTGTTTGAAATTCAGTTCGCAAAAAAATGTGCTGGCTGAAATTGGCATGGTGAGCCGAACTATTTTGAAACAATTTGATATTCGCAATGGTGTGGCTTATGCAAAAATCAACTGGAACAAAGTTGAAAATGCAGTGCAGCAAAGCAAAGTGCAATACAAAGAATTGTCAAAATTTCCTGCGGTGAAACGTGATTTAGCGATGCTGATTAATGAGCAGATTGAATATGCACAAATTGAAAATATTGCCAAACAACAAATGGGCGATTTGCTGAAAGGCATTAGTTTGTTTGATATTTATCGTGATAAAAAAATTGGTGAAGACAAAAAGAGTTACGCCATCAGCCTGACTTTGCAAGACGAAGGCAAAACTTTAACCGATGATAAATTGGAAAAAATGATGAGCAAACTGATACAGCAATTGGAAACACAATTGCAGGCAGAAATAAGAAAAGCTTAAATTAAATATCAATGAATATTAATTGTGAATTTCTGTGTATCGTTTGTACAATAACCAAAGCTAATGTTCGAATAGAATACCCTGCCTTTAAAATTGAACTTTAATTTTCTTTGGGAAACTTCATTAGGAATCATTGTAGTGTGATTATCTGAGTAGTAATCAAGCAAAAACGACAATGAATCAATCAGTGTAACTTTTTGGATTGAATTATAAGGGCCGAATATTGTACCGTTTTTAAAAGTCTTAGGGTCGTAGCTTAAAGTGTCTAATTGCCACCTAAAAACTGTATTCGAATTATAAACAGAATCAAAAACGAAATTTAATTGCAAAATTGGATAGGGTTGGATAGGGAAAATGCACTTGAATAAATTTACATCAGAACAACCAGGGTAACATCCACCAATCCCAACATTTTTTATTTGAATTCCCCACCCATCGACTCCATCACCAGTTGACAGTGTTTTAAAATTAAAATAACCAGAGGAGTTTGTAGAAGTAGTTTCAGTTCCTCCTCTTGAACCATATTTAACAAGTGAGACTATTTCGTTTGAAACTGGATTTCCTGAACATGAATACAGAACGGTACCAGAGACCGTTACATAACCAAATAGTGAAGACTTGCACGATTGAATCAAAAGTGATACACTGACTATCGCTATAATGAAAATTATACTTATTGCTTGAAATTTCATTACTCAAAACTAATAAAAACGTTCAATTTAATTTGCCGCATACTTTCCAAAATTCACCATTCACCAAAAAAAACTTTTCGGAAACTTTGTAAATAAAAATAGTTTCCATAGTTTTGTCGCCGATTTAAAAATGATAGACGACACCAAACATAAAATTTTGTACTCATCGTATCAGCTCTTTCACAAGCTGGGCATACGTTCTATCACGATGGACGATATTGCCCGTGAGTTGGGGATGAGTAAAAAAACTTTGTATCAGCATTTTTCTGATAAAGATGAAATTGTGAAAGAGGCAATTAAAATTCACATCAGCATCATTCAAAAAACAATGATGGATGTGAAAAAAGAGGCGAAAGATGCAGTGCATGAAATCATGACTACCAGCGAACGGATGTGTGAATTCATAAGAGGTATGAATCCTGCGGCATTTAACGACATGAAAAAATATTATCCTGAAGCGATGAAAATTTTTCAAGAACATCAGCAGACTTTTTTTGTTAAGATTCTCACTGATAATTTGAAATGGGGTATTAAAGAAGGTTTGTATCGTGATGATATTGATTTGGAATTAACGGCTTACAAAAGAATGCATGAAGTGGAAATGGGCTGTAGCAATGACTTTTTCCCGATTAAAAAATTCAACATTGAATACATACAAGTGAATTTACTCGACCAGTTTTTGCATGGGGTATGCACTTTGAAAGGACATAAATTGATTAACAAGTATAAAAAGATAGAGGAGAATTAGGCAATTCAATAATTAGCCGATTAGCCAATATAGAACAAAATGAAATCAAAAAAATGAAATTGATGAACTCAAAATTTTTAAAACCACTAATAGTTTTCCTAATTACAATTTGCAATTTACAATTTGCAATTTCGGCTCAAGCCCAATCCACATTTAGCTTACAGCAAGCAGTTGATTATGCGATGAAGAATTCTTCAACCATTAAAAATGCAAAATTGGATGAGCAAATCACTCAATACAAAATCAAAGAGTTTAGAGGAATTGGTTTGCCACAAATAAAAGGTTCGGCGCAAATTGTAGATAATTTTGCCAAGCAAACATTCGTATTTCCTACAGCAAATGGACCACAGGTTATTCAAGTAGGTTCTGTATTTGCAACACAGGCTGGGCTTTCAGGTAGTTGGTTGTTGGCTGATGCCTCTTATTTTTTAGGATTGAAAGCACAAATGGAAGTTTCAAAATTATTGAGTTATAGTACACAACGTAGCAAAATTGATATTGCAGAACAAGTTTCAAAGGCCTATTACAATGTGTTGGTTACCAAAAAAAGATTGTCGTTATTAGATGCGAATATTGACAGATTGCAAAAAACTTTTAACGAAACTAAAGAATACAACAAGCAAGGTTTCGTTGAAAATATTGATGTGCAACGTTTGGAAATTGCATTGACTAATTTGAAAACTGAGCAAACAAAAATCAATGAATTGGCTGAGTTGGGTAAATCGTTGTTGAAATTTCAAATGGGTTATGATGTGAATCAAACTATTGATTTAACTGATACTTTGGCAATCTCCGATATTAAATCTCTTTCCAATTTGGATGCGCCAAATGGATATAACAATCGTGTTGAAATTCAATTGCTCAACAAACAGATGGAATTAAACAAGTTGAATTTAAAACGTTATCAATTGGGTTGTTTACCAAATTTGGCAGCATTTGCTCAATACAATACTAATCACTACGGAGAAAAATTTGACATGTTCAATTCAAATGCAAACTACTATAATAGCGGTTTGTGGGGTTTGCAAATGAATGTAACTTTTTGGGATGGAATGCAAAACAAAAGCAGAAAAGCATATACTAGATTGGAAATTGTGAAAAATGAAAATGACATTGCTAACCTAAAAAATGCATTGCAATTGGATTTGAGTAATGCAAAAGTTACAATGAAAAATGCATTGCTTACTATTGAGTCAAATAAAAAAACAATGGATTTAGCTGATGAAGTTGTTCGTGTAACGAAAATAAAATATCAGCAAGGTGTGGGTTCAAATTTAGAAGTGTTGAATGCAGAAACATCTTTGAAAGAAGCTCAGACCAACTATTTCAGCGCTTTGTATGATGCTTACATAGCTAAAGTAAATTTTGAAAAAGCAACAGGAAATTTAATTAAATGATATTTTGATTTTAAGATTTAATGATTTAGCATCAAACATTTTTTGCGACATCTTTTAATCTTTTAATCTTCAAATTTTAAAATCATAAAACATCAATCAATAAAAAATGAAAAGAATAATTATCCTCGGAATGGCTGTAATGTTGGCTGCTTGCGGTGCTAAGCAAGGCAACGACAAAAAAGCTGAATTGGAAAAACTGAAAACAGAATACAAATCGCTGGGCGAAAAAATTAAAACTTTAGAAGCGCAATTGGGTGATGGAAAAACTGATTCATCGCAATCGAAATTGGTTTCTTTAACTAAAGTTGAAACTTCTGCATTTAATCATTTCATCGAAGTGCAAGGCACTGTTGAAAGTGATGATAACGTGTTGGTTGGACCAAAACAACCTGGTTTTGCAGTAAGCAATATTTACGTGAAAGCAGGCGACAATGTGAAGGCTGGTCAGGTGTTGGCAGATGCTGATGCTTCGCCATTGCAAAATCAATTGAGTGGTTTGCAGGCAAATTTGAGTTTGGCTACAACTGCTTTTGAGCGTCAACAAAATTTGTGGAATCAAAAAATTGGAACAGAGTTTCAATTCTTACAAGCAAAAACTCAAAAGGAAAGTTTGGAAAAAAATATTGCTTCGTTGCAATCACAAATCTCGAACACCAAAATTGTTGCACCTTTCGATGGTGTGGTTGATGAGGTGAAAGTGAAAGTAGGTGAAATGGCTGCGATGGGTTTTAGTGGAATCAGAGTGGTGAATACCTGCAAAATGAAAGTAAAAGCAAAATTGGCTGATGCATTCATCAACAAAGTTCATCGTGGAAATAAAGTGATGATTGAATTGCCTGACGACAATGCAAATCCAATTTCATCTTCTCTAACCTACGCTGGTAGCGTTGTTGACCCAATTACTCGAACATTTAATGTAGAAGTTTTGATGGCTGGTTGTTCGCAATTGAAACCAAATATGGTTACGAATTTAAAAATTAATGACGCTACAATTAATAAGGCTGTGGTGATTAATCAAAATTTAATTCAAACGAGCGAAGACGGAAAATTCGTTATGGTGGCTGAACACAGCGGAAATAAAATTATTGCAAAACGTGCTATTGTAAAAACAGGTGATTCATACAATGGCAATATTATCATCACTGATGGATTGAAAGAAGGTGATGAAATGATTACATCGGGCTATCAAGATTTGATTGATGGGCAAGAGGTTAAATTGTAATTGAAGATTTTTAAATTTCAAGATTATAAGATTTCGAAGAAATCTAAGCATCTTTTAATCAATACATCATCATGACGCAACAAGAAATGAAGGACAGAACAAAAGTGTTCTGTATCAGAGTAATCAAACTTTCAGAAACCATCATCAAGAAAAGTGAAATCGGAAAAATAATTGGGAGACAAGTGATGCGTTCTTCCACATCGGTTGCAGCTAATTATAGAGCGTTAACACGTTCAAAATCGAAAGCAGATTTCATCAATAAATTAAGAATTGTAGAAGAAGAATTGGACGAAACTTTATTTTGGATTGAGTTGATAGAATCATTAGAATTAATAAAACAAGACAGATTAACAGAAATAAAAAAAGAAACAGCCGAACTGCTTGCGATTATTGCCGTTTCAGGCAAAACAGCTCGTTCGACTAAATCTTAAGTTCATTAAATCAATAAATTTTTCAATTATGAAAGGTGGTTTTCCTATAACCAATTGGAGTATTAAAAACAGAACGGCAGTTTATGTAATGACGATTCTGTTGAGCATTGCAGGTGTGATGACGTATATCGGTTTGCCGAAAGAGCGATTCCCTGATATCGTTATTCCTACTGTGTTTGTGAGCACAATTTATCCGGGTGCTTCGCCAACTGATATTGAAAATACAGTAACGAAGCAGTTGGAGAAAAAAATAAAATCGGTGAGTGGTGTAAAAAAAGTTACTTCATCATCACAAGAAAGTATTTCGTTGATTACGGTTGAATTCAATACTGGTATTGAAGTGGCAGAAGCGAAGCAAAGAATTAAAGATGCCGTTGATAAAGCGAAAGTAGATATTCCTGCTGATGCTCAAAAAAATCAAGTGGTGCAAGAGGTTGATTTCAGTGAGTTTCCGTGTATGAATATTAATTTGAGTGGGAATTATGATGCCACCAAACTGAAAAAATTTGCTGATGATTTAAAAGATAAAATTGAAACGAACAAAGAAATTACTCGTTGCGATATCATTGGTGCATTGGATAGAGAAGTGAAAGTGAATGTTGATTTATATAAGAGCCAAGCGGCTTACGTGAGTTTGACTGATATTGAAAATCAGTTGAAATACAACAACATGAGTGTGAGTGGTGGTGATATTAATGTAAAAGAATTACGCCGTACACTTCGTATTAGTGGTGAGTTTAAGACTGTGGAAGATATTCGTAACATGACTTTCAAAGGTGGACAAGGCAATGTGGTTCGCTTGGGTGATATTGCTGATGTGGAAGATGGATATAAAGACAGAGAAAGCTATGCTCGATTAGACCACAAGCCAGTTATCACTTTGAATGTGATAAAACGCAGCGGCGAAAATTTGATTAACGCTGCTGAAAAAATCAAAGCATCAGTTGCTGATTTTCAAAAAAATAAATTCCCTAAAGACCTTACGGTTACTTACACTGCTGACTTGAGTGTGCAAACGCAAGCGCAATTGAATGACTTGATTAACACTGTTATTCTTGGATTTTTGTTTGTAACATTAGTATTGATGTTTTTCATGGGTGTTGAAAATGCCTTCTACGTGGGGCTTTCAGTGCCATTGAGTTCGGTGTTAGCATTTTTATTTTTACCGGGTTTAGGATTTTCGTTGAATGTTATTGTATTGTTTGCATTCTTATTAGCATTAGGAATTGTGGTGGATGATGCAATTGTGGTGATAGAAAATTCACATCGAATTTTCAACAAGCACAAAGACATGACCATCATGGAAGCCGTGAAAGAAGCTGCTGGTGAGGTTTTCTGGCCGGTGCTCACAGGCACATTGGTAAACGTTGCACCATTTTTCCCATTATTATTTTGGCCAGGCATCGTTGGTAGATTCATGTATTTCTTACCAATGACCTTGATTATAACCTTGTTTGCATCGTTATTAGTAGCGTTTGTTATCAATCCGGTTTTTGCAGTTTCGTTTATGAAACGTGACCATGAATACAAGCAAGAAAGTGTGGGCAAATACCGCAAAGCCTTTATTTTCTTGGGTATTGTGGGTGTTTTATTCTTGTTAGGATTTTTTGCGAATAAAAATTACACGATGTTGGGCTTAGCAAATTTCATGTTCTTCATCATCTTGTTATTGCTATTGATGCATTATGTTTTGAATCCAATGATTCATAGTTTCCAAGAAAAGTTTTTACCACGTTTACGAAATGCTTATCGCCGCTTGGTTACATGGGCAGTACACCATCCAGGAAAAGTTTTAACAGGTACAATTTTCTTTTTAGTGTTGAGTATTGTTTTATTAGGAATGCGTAAACCAAAAGTTTTATTCTTCCCTGATGGCGACCCTAACTTTGTGTATGTATATGCTGAAATGCCTATCGGGACTGACGTTGCAGCTACTGATTCAGTTACAAAAATTTTAGAGAAAAAAGTTTACGATGTGATTGGAGAAAAAAATCCGTTGGTTGAAAGTGTAATTTCAAATGTGGCAATCGGTGCTGGTGACCCTCAAAACCCAGACAGAACGCCGCAATCACACAAATCAAAAATCACCATTGCATTCAAATCAGCAGAAGACAGACATGGTGCACCAACTGCTCAAATTTTAACTGCGATTAGAAATAATGTAAAAGGTTTGCCAGGTGTAAAAGTAATTGTAGATAAAGAACATGGCGGACCACCGACTGGAAAGCCTGTAAACATCGAAGTTTCGGGTGATGATTTTGATTCGTTGGTTGCTATTTCCGCTCGTGTAAAAAACTTGGTGAACAATAGCGGCATCAAAGGAATTGAAGAATTGAAAAGTGATTTGGTGTTGAACAAACCCGAATTGAAAGTGAAAGTAGATGTAAATAAAGCACAACGTGAGGGTTTGAGTGTTGGGCAAATTGCTGGTGCATTGTATCAGGTATTGAATGGAAATCGTGATTACGCTAAGTATCGTGATGCGGATGATGAAATTCCAATCATGGTAAAATTGGATAAAAAATATCGTGACAAACCAGAAGATTTATTGAACATCATCATTGCTTTCCGTGATATGACAAACGGACAATTCCGTCAAATTCCTTTGAGTAGTGTTGCAACAGTTGAGTTTTCAAACAACTTCAGCGGCATTAATCGTAAAAATCAAAAACGTGTGGTAACCCTTGGCAGTAATGTGTTAGAAGGATTTAATGCGAATGAAATAAATGCTGATTTGAAAGAATTATTCAAGACGACAAAATTGCCTGAAGGATATGAAATCAAACAAACTGGTGAGCAAGAAGACCAAGCAGAAACTGGAGCATTTTTGGGCAAAGCCTTTATGGCAGCCATCGCATTGATGTTCTTGGTAATCGTAATTCAATTCAATTCAACATCAAAACCATTAATCATTTTCACCACTATTGCATTCAGTTTCATCGGCGTATTCATGGGTTATGCAGCAAGCGGCGACCCAATGGTAATCGTAATGACAGGTGTTGGTATCATGGCACTGGCAGGTATTGTGGTGAAGAATGGTATCATCTTAATTGAATTTATTGATGAGCTGAAAGCTCGTGGTCATCGTACTTTGGAGAGTGTAATCGAAGGTGGTGTAACTCGTATGACACCAGTTTTATTAACTGCTTGCGCTGCTATTTTAGGATTGATTCCTTTGGCAATTGGTGTAAACATTGATTTCCCGGGCTTATTCACTCACTTCAAACCAAACATTTGGTTGGGTGGCGATAGCGTTGTGTTCTGGGGGCCATTGGCTTGGACAATCATTTACGGATTAGTGATTGCAACCTTCTTAACCTTGGTTGTTTCACCTTCGATGTATGTGATTCGTTACAAATTAAAATTGAAACAAGAACACAGAAGATTGAGAGCAAAAATTGAAAAAGGTGATGAATAGAAGTTTATAAAGAAAAGTCCCTAAGCAGTTGATGCTTCGGGACTTTTTTGTTTCATAATACTTTCTAGTACCTATTAATATTAAAGATTAAAATAAACTTTACTTACCAGTAATCGTAATTTCAGTTCTACGGTTTTGTTGTTTGCCTTCATCAGTGGTATTATCGGCAATAGGTTTTGTTTCGCCAAAACCTTTATAAGATAAGCGATTTGCATCTATTCCTTTGCTTACTAAATAATCGTAAACGGCTTTTGCTCTGTTTTCTGAAAGCTCTAAATTGTGTTTCGAGCTACCTGAATTATCGGTGTGTCCATCAATAGAAATTTTAACATTTTTGTTTTGGGATAAAAACGCTAATAATTTTTCTAACTCCGCTTTTGATTCTGTTTGTAAATCGAATTTGTTACTGGCAAAAAATATATTTTTCAGTATCACACTTTTACCCACTTCAATTGGCATCAATGCAACATCTTTCAAATAAGGCTCAGCATCTGTCTTTTCTTTTAACGAAAAATTATCAGAGTAAAATAAATAATTGTCATTTGTAACATTTAAAGCATAATCTTTTCCTTTAGGTATACACACTAAAAACGAGCCATCAGTTTCATCGCTGTTGCTTTCTGTAATTACATTTCCGTTGCTTAAATCAATTAGTTGAAATATAGCACCAACAGGTTTTTTAGTTTTAGCATCAGTGATTACTCCTTTCAAATAAGTAACCTGATTAGGTTGTGCACCTTCGTACAAATCAAACTCATACAAATCAAAATTTTTACTACCCTTTTCAGCACGAGAGATGATTGCTTTTTTACCATCTGCGGTTACAAATATGCCTCTTTCGTCATCTTCAGTATTAATAGGATAGCCAATGTTGATGGCTTCGCCCCATGAGCCATCGGGTTTTCTTCTTGAGTAAAATATATCACCCAAGCCCATACCTGGCTTACCATTCGATACAAAATAAAAAGTCTGATTATCGGGATGAATAAATGGAAATTGTTCGTTAGATGCAGTATTAATATGTGTTCCTAAATTTTTTGGAGTCGTCCATCCTTTATCAGTTAATACTGATGAATACAAATCGCAGCCACCAAAACCATCTTTTCGAACAGTCATAAAATATAATGTTTTTCCATCTGAAGAAAACGAAGGTTGTGATTCCTTTGAACCTGAATTAATCACTTCACCCAAATTGTTAGGTGTTAAATATTTGTCGCCTGATTTTTTACTGATATAAATATCAAAACCACCAAAGCCAGTTTGATTGCAATCACGGGTAAAAAACACAAAACCATTATCGGGGGTAACACTCAAAGCGCCTTCGTTATAATCAGAATTTAATGGTGGTGGCATGCGTTGAGCTTTTTGCCACTCACCATTTATTTTTTTGCTGATGTAAAAGTCCTCATCTCTACCGATTCTACGGGTAAAAATTAATGTGTTTCCATCGGTACTCATGCTCGGATAATATTCATCAAATTCGCTGTTAATTGCATTACTCATTTTATGTGGCTCAAACGGAACAGGATGCGCTTTTGCTTCTTTCACAAACTTCATTTCGGCTAAATCATGCTCTGCTGCTGCCTTATCGGGTGGAGATAATTTGGGGAATGATAAATATTTTTCTAAATATTTTTCCGCATTTGCTTCATTGCCTTGTTCTAAGTAAATATCGCCAAGCGTTTTATATTTTTTGCAACTATAAACTGAATCAATTAATATGGCTTTCTGATATAACTCAATTGCTTTATTATTCTCATGGTTATGATGATAAATATCTCCTAGTAAAATTAAAGCATCGCAATAATCAGGTTCAATCTCTATTGCTTTTTTCAACATTTTAGTAGCAGATTCCGCATCACCCATCTGCATAGCTACATTGGCTTCGGCAAAAGCATTATGAGCCTTTTTGCTCACTCTTGTTTTGTCGTATTGAGCGAAACATGAAGTAAAAAAACATGATACTAACCCTAAAAAAAATATTTTTTTCATTTGATAAATTTATATTTCATTTTCTTTAATCGCTCTAATCCGGTTTTTGCTTTTTGCTCTAAACCCTGCTTAAAATCACTGTTTTTCATGGCAATGCAAATTTTAAAATATTTTTCAGCATTTGCTTTATCGCCTTTTTGCTCATAAATCAAACCCATGTTTAATGCAGCATTGCAGGCATAGTGTTGAGGCAAATCTTTTCCGAATTCAATGGCTGTAAAATAATAAGGAATTGCCTTTTCGTTAAAACCCCAGTCATGATAAATCCTTCCTACACGATAAACAAATTCAACTTGGTCTTTTTTATTTTTGAATTCATCCATTTTGTGACCAGTCAACAAATCAATCGCTTCTTTGTAGTAACCACCATCACAAAGCAATCGGGCTTTTAATAAAAGCAAAACAGGTTGCTCATTATTATTCACTTCTCTTAAGGCTTGCTTATCAGCATCAACCACAGTATTACCAATGGTTTTACAATTTTGTAAGGCAATTTTATAATTTACTAAATCATTGTTCAGCAAATAACTCCAAGCTAATTTTTGATAACCGTCTTTCACAAAATTTCTTCTGTTATTAGCTTTTAGAAATTTTAAAAAATAAGATGTTGATGATGGATCTAATTTTCTTAGCATCGCCAAACCCATCATATAATTTAAGTAATTAAATTCTAAATGAGCACCGTCGTTAGGTTGTTGATTCAAAATTGAAATTACATCCTCGTTCTTCGCAGTATTTTGTGCAACATTAGCTGCCAAGAAGCAACAGAGTTTATTTTCAGGATTTTCATCCCATAATTTTTTGGCAATTAACCATGCTTTATTTTTATCATTTTGCATATACAACAAGCCGTATACATAAATGAAATTGATTTCAGTTTTGCAATAAAAATCTGTTTTATCCGTAAAGTTTCTTACTTCCCAAAGTTCATTCATGCCTAGCTCTAAATTACCTTCAAATCCAAATAGATTTGCGCCCCATTTATAATTATCTGGAATTGTCCCAATCAAGCAATGAATAAGCCCTAAGCCCTTTTTGTTGGGGATGAATTCAGGAAATTTTTTCTGATTTTCTTTTAGTAAATTGTTTGCTTTTCGTACTTCAAAAAAAGCAGTGAAATAATTGCCCACTTTTCCATTAGCAATACACATTTCTAAATTCATTTGAGCCAGCAAATATTTTTTAAAAGGTGAATTGTCATCTACTTTTTCAATTTGTTTTAGCCGTGTTTCAAATTGTTGATCAAGCCATTTGAAATCAGCATCTTTTTCTTCCACAAAAAAAAGCATAAAGTCTTTTGCATGTTCCAAATAGGCTGTGGCGGCGTTGTTGGGGTGTTCGGTTTTTTCTAAAGCGATAAAAGTTGCTGCGTTTTTTAATTCTAAGGCAGCTATTTTATTGTAAGCACTCTTGCAGTTTTCATTGAAATCAATTTTGAAATCTGTGGCTTTATTTTCTTGAATAACCATGAAAAAGCAAAAAATGATGATGGCATTTTGCTTTGATAAAAAGTAATAAAGAAAGTTTTTTTTCATTCGGATTAAAACAACTCGGAGATTTCAAAACTGTTGTGCAAAAACAAAATTTTTGGGTTGGCATTTCGCTCAACGTGAAAATACATGTCATCCATCAACTGCGAAAACTGTTGCAATTTATCTATTGTTAATTTTTGTGAAAGATAGCTACAATAGGCTTTTTCCCGTTCATTATAAATTTCAAAACCATTATTGTTTTGAAACAACATGGCTTGACGCAATAAAATCAAACCATATTTTATCATTTGCTTTTGATTCTCTCTGCCCAATTTTGCTAATTGGTCAGCCCAACTTACCCATTCTTTTTTTTGTTTCCTGATGATGATTTGCATCCAATCTAAAAATGTTTTTTCCAGCGAATCATCTTTTTCTTTCAATAATTTTAAGGCTGAATTAAAATTTCCATCAGCCAAAACGCTGATTGACTGTGCAATTTCGAGTGTTGTTTGTTTTTGCTCAACCAATGCATTGGTGATTTCTTCAATGCTCAAAGGTGGTAATTTTATCAATTGCGAACGTGATTGAATGGTGCCCAAAACCTGCTCATAATTTTCTGCAATGAGAAAGAAAAAAGTATTGTCTTCGGGTTCTTCAATTTGTTTTAGCAACCGATTTCCTTCATTGCCCAAATATTCAGCCATCCAAATAATCACAAATTTATAACCGCTTTCAAAACTTTTGAGCGATAAAAATTTCAATATTTCGCCACACTCTTTCGCTGTGATGTTGCCTTGTGAATTAGTTTCGCCAGCTTGCACTTGCATCCAATCATTATAATTTAAGTAAGGATTTTCTAAAATGGTTTGTCGCCATTCGTTCATCCAATCTAAGCTAATGGCAGTTTCGCCAGCTTTGTAAGTTACTTTAGGATGTTTAATGACTGGCTTGCTAAAATGAATATCAGGATGAATGAGTTTTTTTACTTTTTTGCACGGTCCGCAAATACCACAAGAATCAAACTCTGATCGATTTTCACATAGCAAATATTGAATGGTTGCTACAGTAAAGGGCAATGCTCCTGAACCTTCTGAACCTACTAACAGCAAAGCATGTGGCATTTTCTGAAGCCGAATGCTTTGGATAAAGTTTTGTTTAAGCGAATATTGACCTACTATTTCGTTGAATTGCATCGGGCTAAAAATATAAAAAGAAGCTATGGAATTGGAAAAAATTATTACCTTCGTGGTTCAAATTTCAACAAAAAATTAATTAATTTCAATTCAAAATGGCTAATCATAAGGCAACTGAAAAAGACGTTAGAAAAGTAAAAGTTCGCAGAGAAAGAAATCGTTTAAAAGGTAAAACTACTCGTAATGCTATCCGTAAAGTGGCTGCTACTGCTGACTTTAAGGAAGCTTCTGAAAACTTACCAAAAACAATTGCTATGATTGATAAATTGGCAAAAAGCAATATTATTCACAAAAATAAAGCTGCTAATTTAAAATCGAAATTGACTAAAAAAGTAAATGCTTTAAAAGCAACTGCAACTGCTGAAAAACCTGCAAAAAAGGCAGCCGCTAAAAAAGCAGCTCCTAAAAAAGCAGCAAAAAAGAAATAATTTAGCTGAATTAATATAAAAAATCCCTTCAATAGCCAGTCTGTTGAAGGGATTTTTATTTTCATAAACTCAATTTAATTTTTTTGTAAATTTGAGTTTCAATGGTGCTTATGAAATATTTCATTTCATTTTTTATTTTGATTTTTTTCGCATTGCAAACGAAGGCACAGCAACTAGATAGTGCAAAAGTAGAGGTACATTTAATTATTGGAAAAATTATCAAAGGCACAATTGTAGAATTTGTTCCTGATAAATTCATCAAAATAAAAACTGCCGAGCAAAATGTAGTGTTGATAAATTTGGATGAAATCGAAAAAGTAAAAAGTAGCGAAGTGCCTTTAGATTCTACATCTACTTCAAAAATAAAACCCATAAATAACAAACCGTTTAGAGTAAAGTATTTTAATACTACCGAAATAGGAATTGCAGGAATTGATGAAGGTAATTATCTTGTATATTTTGGTATTTCCAATATCAACGGAGTTCAATTAAGTCGCCAAAGCAGCTTTGGGATTGGTTTGGGTGTTTCTAATTATGGTTATGGTTTGGGTTATCCAATTTTTCTAGATTGGATAACCTGTTTTGCAAAAGACAAAGTAACTCCTTTTTTTCGTCTTAATGTAGGCTTAATAGTTCCTGACAAGAAAGGCTCAGAAGCTTCTTTGGGCGGGCCAATATTTGAACCGTCTTTTGGAATAAAATTTGGAAACAATGGCATTGTTTCTTCTTTTAATATTGCCACTGGGATTTTGTTATTGCCACAAGTAGAAACTATTTATCTTAATAACGGCCCCACTTATGAAACACCTGTTTTCAAAGCTGCCGTCCATTTAAGAGCAGGATTTACATTTTAAATCAAAAAAATTCCACTAAATTTGCTTTACGTTTGCAACAGTTGAAAAACACAATCATAAAACTAATATAAAATAGATATAATCATGGCTTCAGAAAATTCAGAAAAATTAAAAGCGTTGAAATTAACGCTTGACACATTAGACAAAAAGTATGGTAAAGGCACTATCATGAAATTGGGCGATACACAAATTGATGCGATGGAGATTATTCCATCAGGCTCATTGGGTTTGGATATTGCGTTGGGCGTTGGTGGCTATCCGAAAGGAAGAATTGTTGAAATTTACGGGCCAGAAAGTAGCGGTAAAACAACCTTGGCAATTCATGCAATTGCTGAATGCCAAAAGAAAGGCGGCATTGCAGCTATCATTGATGCAGAACATGCTTTTGATAAAACGTATGCTCAACGCTTGGGTTGTGATGTTGATAATTTATTAATCAGCCAACCTGATGATGGGGAACAAGCTTTGGAAATTGCAGATAGCTTAATTCGCAGTGGTGCTGTTGATATTGTGGTGGTTGATTCTGTTGCTGCATTGGTGCCAAAGGCAGAATTAGAAGGCGAAATGGGCGATAGCAAAATGGGTTTGCAAGCTCGATTGATGAGCCAAGCGATGCGTAAACTAACAGCAACTATTAGCAAAACTGGTTGTACTTGTATTTTCATTAATCAGCTTCGTGAAAAAATTGGTGTAATGTTCGGCAGCCCTGAAACAACTACTGGTGGTAATGCCTTAAAATTTTATGCTTCTATCCGATTAGATATTCGCCGTATTGGACAAATAAAAGATGGTGATGAAATAGTTGGTAACAGAGCTAAAGTAAAAGTGGTAAAAAATAAAGTTGCGCCGCCATTCCGCATTTGCGAATTTGATATTGTTTATGGTCAGGGTGTAAGCAAAGTGGGCGAAATAGTTGATTTAGGAGTTGAGACTAATGTGGTGCAAAAAAGTGGTAGTTGGTTTAGCTACGAAGGCGCAAAATTAGGACAAGGCAGGGATTCAGTAAAACAATTGTTGATTGATAATCCAGAAATGGCAATTGAAATTGAAAGAAAAGTAAAAGAAAAATTAGCTGTTGTTCCTAAAAATTAATTTTTCAAACATTATATAATCTGTTTCTTGAAAACCGCAACGTTCATAAGTTTTATGAGCATTGCGGTTTCCTTTTTCCATATATAAACGAATAGATGCAACATTATTTTCTTGCGATTTTGATTCAACGTATTGTAACATATTTTTGAACACATTTTGTTTTCTGAAATCAGTTTTCACATAAACACTTTGCAGCCACCAAATAATTCCATTTCTCCAATCACTCCATTCATAAGTAATCATTAGACAACCTAACAATTTATTTTCAATTTCAGCTACTACATAAAAACCAAACTGAGGTTGTGCCATCAAATTTTTTACGCCCAATAAAATAGTTTCATCGGGTAAATTTTTATTTTCAGTCTCTAAAGCCATAGCTTTATTGAAAATGGCTATGGTATTGGCATCTGAAGATTTTGCTAATCGAACCAGCATTATTAAATGTTTTAAAGCCTGCAAAGTAAAACTGATTATTGAAAAATATTGTTTACTGATGCCAAATCAATTTCTCGATATATTATTTTTATCTTCGTCAATCAATTATGAAAAAAGGGAAACTAATAGTAGTGGCAGCCCCAAGCGGAGCTGGCAAAACCACCATTGTAAAGCATTTACTGCAACATTTGCCGCAATTAGCTTTTTCTATAAGTGCTGCTACCCGACCCATGAGAGTCAATGAAAAAAATGGTTTGGATTATTATTTTATTTCAGAAAATGATTTTAAAAATAAAATTGCAGCTGATGCTTTTGTAGAATGGGAAATGGTGTATGAAGGTAAATATTATGGCACTTTAAAAAGCGAATTGCAGCGAATTTGGGATGGCAATAAACATGTAATTTTTGATGTGGATGTTGTTGGTGGTTTGCATATTAAAGAAAAATATCCTACTGAAACTTTAGCTATATTTATTAAACCCCCAGATATTTTAACTTTGGCACAGCGATTAGCCAATCGAAACACAGAGGATGAAAAAAGTTTGCAAGAAAGAATTGATAAAGCCGAACATGAAATCAGCCATGCGCCAATGTTTGATAAAATTATTTTAAATGATAATTTAGAACATACTTTAGTTGAAGCTGAAAAATTAGTCAAGGATTTTTTGAAACTATAAGTCATTCTTCACTTTCACAGTTCCAGTCAGGTGTTTGATTTTGTATTCTGAAAAATCTTCTTTGGCGGTCATACCATCGCCAAACAAAATTTCTTTGCCCGTTGTAATTTTTACTGGTTTATCAGTGAATAAAATATGAGATTTTGTATCCCATGTTAATTCATCTGTATTCAGTTTTTCGCCTTTTACATTCACCACTTCCACATCGTGTTTTACCACAATTTTATTTTGTGCATCATAGCTGATTCCATATTTCGCTTTCAATCTGCCATCTTCTTTTTTTTCTTCGTTATAAAATAAAACCAACACACCATTTGGTAACTCTTTGTAAGGCTCTTTCACGTTGTATTCCAGCACCAGCGGCGATTGTAGCTGTGCTTTCAATATGCCTTTGTCGCTGTAATAAGTAGTTACATTTTTAATGGTTTCTACATTCGCTTCTTTCAGCGAAGCAATTTTATTAATCGTTGCCAAATCATTTTCGCAAGCCGAAAATATGGTAGACCAAAACAGTAAAAGCGGAAATATTTTTTTACTCATTTAGTTTATTAAATCTGTACCGCTAGCATTTTTTTTGTTTCAAAAAATTCTTCTTTAAAAATTTCCGACAAATCTTTCATCACCAATTTTTTTCCTAAATCGCTCATTTCCTGATGCAAATCACCACCTTTCAGGCAAATTAATGATGAATTAATTTCTGAATTATCATTTCGCCAAATTGCTTTTTCAGCCATTTTATTCTTTGAAACCACCTTTTGCGAATACATGAAAAGTGTTGGCAAAACTGCCACTGCACGGCTAACTGCATAATCAACTTTGAAAGGAATTTCTTCAACACGTTTGTGAAATGTTTTTACATTTTTCAATCCTAATTCATCGGCTACAGCTTGCACCACTTTTATTTTTTTGCCAATGGAATCAACTAAGAAAAATTCAACTTCAGGAAAAAATATTGATAAAGGAATGCCCGGAAAACCTCCACCAGTGCCAATATCCAGCACTTTGTTTCCTTTTTTAAATTCGACATAATGGGCGATTGCCAGACTGTGCAACACATGTCGCTCAATAAAATGTTCCATGTCCTTCCGGCTGATAACATTTATTTTTTCGTTCCAATCAGCATACAAATTTTGTAATTGCAAAAACTGCTCAACTTGCGCTGATGGAAGATTTGGAAAATATTTTGTGATGATGTTTGTCATTTATTTGAAGTATTCGTAAAACCCTTTTCCTGTTTTTTTACCTAAGTGTCCAGCCAAAACTTTTTGTTGCTGAATGCGGCTTGGGCGAAATTTTGGCTCGTAATGAAATGCATTGAACAACGATTCGGTAACTGCATAATTAATATCGTTGCCGATTAAATCCATCAATTTGAAAGCACCCATTTTAAAGCCAGCATTCTCTAAAAGGCTATCTATTGCTGCTATTTCGGCCACATTTTCTTCTGCAATTTTCATGCTCTCCACGTAAAAATGTCGGGCAACTCTGTTCACAATAAAGCCCGGAGCATCTTTTGCCATCACCACAGTTTTACCCATTTTTTCAGCAACAACTTTTGTTTCGATAGCAATTTTTTCTTCAGTTGCAGCACCGCTAATTACTTCCACCAATTTCATTAAATGCGCTGGATTGAAAAAGTGCATACCCACCACTCTACCCGGAAACGCAACACCAGCAGCTATTTGAGTGATAGACAAAGAGGAGGTATTACTTGACAAAATTGTTTCGCTACCATTTATTTCTGCTAATTGCGAAAACAATTTTTGCTTGATGTCTAGTCGCTCAACAATGGCTTCAATCACCATTTCGCATTTGCAATTATTCAAATCATTTTCAAATTTCAATCTTGAAAGTGTTGCCAATTTTTCTTCGGCAGCCATCTTTCCTTTCTCAACAGCCACACTCAAATTTTTCTCGATGCCACTTTTTGCATTGTCTACAATTTGTTGATTGATATCGAACAAAAAAGTGTTGAAACCTGCTTGTGCAGATACTTGGGCTATGCCTGCGCCCATGGTGCCAGCGCCGCAAACAGTGATTGTTTTAATCATTTAAAATTATTTTATCTCATTAAATACATTTTGCCAAATCCACTTTTAAAAAATTGGTCGGCAGTAGTGGTATAATGGTCAATTTTACCACCATTGAGGTTAGTTACAACTCGATACAAATATAATCCGTTTGCCAAAGGTTTTCCATACTCATCGGTGCCATCCCAGGCATATTGTGTGATGTTTTTACCAATGTGCATACCTTCGCCCAATTGAGCAATATTGATCTCTTTGACCACTTTGCCTGTTATAGTAAAAATCTGGATTTTAAAATAAGATGGTATTTCGCTGCCAGTTAGTGTAAACACGAAGTGCGTTAAAGATGTAAATGGATTGGGGTAATTCAACACATTGCTTATCATTGGTTTGTTGATGATAGTAAAGCTGATATTATAATCTATACTTCCTGAAGTATTGTTGCTTCTATCATGTGCCTGCACTCTTAAATTGTATGTTCCATCTTTTGTTAATTCAGGGTCTATTTCAACTGTTGCTGTATTATTGGTTGCTGCATTGGTAGCAGGGGTAAATTTAATTGGTGTTGTATAAGGAGAAAGTGTTGTATAACCGCTTAAATTAGGGTATTTCATCGAGAGCTTAAACAAGCCTAAAGTATCTAACGAAAGGTATTTATTTTCATCTTTCAATTTAATTATAATATGAGGTTTAGCACTTACTATATCACCATTCATAATATGCATTCCATCAAAAGTTACATCCAATACCGGATTAATATTATCAGAAAAAGTAACTACAGTCATCTTAGCGGTATTGTTAAAATGGAACGACTCATTTTTATGTTTGTGTGGGTCAGATACATTAGTGTTAAAAGCATTGGCATCAATCAATAACGAATTTTTACCCGGATATAAATTTGATGGTAACGCAATGCTAAACAAAACAGTATCCCAAGGATTGATGGCATGAACTTTTACATAAGATGAATCTTTTATATTATTACTTTTTACCATCGAATATTTTACAAAAAACGAGTCGATTTTTACTTGGCTTACATTTCGGATAGCATATTTCAAAGTAATTTTTTCACCCTGGTAAATTGTGTCAGCATGAAAAGCATAAAACGAATTTTTATCTAACGCTACTTCGGGTAAAGGTTGATAATTAATACGCCAATAATTCAATTGGGCTGGTGTTCGATTCAGGGTATCTTTTGTAGTCATCCGCATTTTTAAATACGGATAAGTATTTGCACTCACCGAACCAATGTTGTAATCAAACATTTGATTAGTGTGGTTTTCATACAATATACTTTCATTGCCTGAATTATCAATACCAATTAATTGAATAGAGGTAGAATCAGCCGAATTAGCTTCTTGCGGATTGTAGCTCCAATGCATACTTGTCCAAGATGCTACCGGACCAATTGGTAAAGATGTTAAGCTGCCCTGATACCAATTTCCACTAAAATAAAAAGTAGTATCTATTAGACCACCGATAGTTTTTGCTTGTACTTCGTTAGTAGTAAAACCATGAGCACCTTTTTTTCCAAACAACACATAAGTTCTGCTGCTGGTCATCGTATCAATCATTGAAGTATGAAATAAATTATGAATAGTATTGTGCAATGCAGCGCCCATAGTTTGCGGCGACCATTGGTTGATACTATACAACAAAGCATAACATCCATTTGGAATAAAATTGTTTAGGAAATTATTCAAGTAGGTTCGTTGAACTGAATCATTAGGTGCTTGTGACATGGCTGGCACATTATATGGCCAAGTAGTTGAAGTTAAATAGCCTTTGGTAAAATATTGGAAAATCGGAATTTGAGTGCCGCCACAAGTATAATCACCTACTTGCGGATTAATACCATAACCATTTTGAATGGGCTGACCAAAAATTGAGTCGAACAAAACAATATTAAACCCACCAAATGGTCCAGGAGCGCCAGAATTATTATAAGCTGCATATGGCTGACAGGTACCACCGTTGTTTAGTTTTTGATAATCTAAAAAAGGCGCTACCTGATATGGTGTGCCATCACTATAATCTACAATTTTAACACTGCGAATATTGTTGGCAAATTTGAATTTCCGTGTAACTGAATCTATTTGCAAGGTTAAAAAATTATCCTTTTTAAATTCGTAATAATGCGATTGGTCCCAACCTGATGAACTATTATAGATATAAGTGAAAGAACTATTGTGCCATGTTAATTGGTGATTGCCATATAAGGTATCTACTGCTGTGCGCCAGTAATACACTGTGTTATTAGCCCAATGAAGATTAGGTTTCCAACTTAATACTCCACCAATTTGATTAATAGTGATTGATTGAAATTGTGAACTATTAAATTTTTCAGTGGTGTCAAATTGAATAAAATATTTTCTGTTGGGTGCCAACGGATCGATTGTACTTGCTTTTAAAGTAAAACCAATAGTATCTAAAGCCCCAATAATGCTAAACTGCGAAGGATATACAGGCAGTATATCTAATGATGAAATATTAAAATCAATATCAGCCTGATTATTATTTTCACATACTTCATTCACTTCATTGTTCACATCCACTATCACTTGAATACGATTTGCCCCTAATGCTTTATCGGAATTTAATGTAGCTACTATATCAAAATCCGAACGATAAGCAGGCGCAGGAATACGAATTGATTTTATTAAAGTAGGTGTAGAGCCGAGCGTTAAATCAGCTTTTGGGAAATAGCGCAATACCATAACATTAATTGAATCCTTTTTTTGTTTACCAATATTTTCAATCGAAAACAGAACATGAAAAGTATTACCAGATTCAAAATTAATAGTAGCCGGATTTAATGAAATTTGTGATGGTTCAATTACATAATCAGGCTTTGAATGTGGATTGATACGAATAGCAGGATCACCATTCAAAAGCATTTGTTCGCAAGTTGCTACCATATCAATTGCACTATAATTAATATTACTCATTAAAGTATCTATGCCAATTCTGATGCACTCTCCAAGTGTATTGCCATAATGTACCTGAGCAAAATTTTTATATAAATAGTTGGTGTAATAATTTAAACCCGTGCTAATGCCTAAATCAGAAGTAGAGATATAAGCTATAGCCCCAATATTTTGTGGGTCGCTGGCATCGGGCACAACAAAACGTTCGCTCAAACCACGTTGATTATTATTTTGAGATGGGTCTTCGAATAAATTGCCTGAGAAACAACCATTAGAAATAAATAAAGGATACTTACCAAAATTTTGATACGACGATGGGTTATCAATGGCAAATTCTAAAGTTGAAAATGCTGAATGACCAAAGAAATTAATAACTGAAACACCAGTATTAATCAACGAATCTAATTTATAAGATGCAGATAATTGAACAGGAGCTGCACTGGTTTTTTTAAATATAGTTACATGACCACCAAACAAAGTATCTTCAATAATTTGCTTCATGGGTGTAAGCGGATTATTGTATCCTGTATTTAAATAGCCATCAAATAAATCTTGTTGATATTGGTCAGAGCCCCCCGTTAAATGCAATACTTGTTTTTGCCAATCTTTGTTAGCCAAAGTGGCATCACCAGTTGCACAATTTTCGGTTTGGGCTGATTCATATTCTTTTACCTTATCTAAGTAAGTTCTTATTTCACCAGCATTAAAACACGACAATCTGCCAACAGCAATATGCGGATACCAATCGTTATTATATGCAGTTAGTAAATTGTCTGAACCTGGTGTACCAAAAGTAGGGATAGTATTCAATAAAGCTCGTGTTGGATTATTTCTTATCGAAATATACTCCTGACCTTTACCAATTAAAAACATATGAAATGGTTTGGGTCTAGTAAAATAAAAATCAGCAAAATGAGCCAAATTTCTTATTGCCAGGGGATGACCTTTTACACCATAAGCAAATTCATCATACAATACATCTATATCAGCAATCAAAGTATCGTAGCCACCGCCAGCAATACTTTTTCGATAAGCTGCATAATCCTTTACATAATCGTGACCTGAGCCATCATTCCTATATTGATTGTTAGTGACAATAATATAATTGCCTTGATTGGCCAATAAGCTAAAATTAATAAACTTTCTAGGGGTAAGTGTGGTAATGATTTGAGCGTTATTTTCATTACTCAAAAATAAATTTCGAGTAGCCGAGGTTGACGATGGTAATAAAAAATTAAACACCGATTGAGTACCTCCATTGTTTATATCAACTAATCTTACCTGTTGATCAAAATCGTATAAAATCGCATCGCTGCTTTGAGCATTAAAGTTGCTGACGATTAAGCGTTTATTACTAAATCCAGTTGCATTATTATTAATTTGAAAATATTCTTGGTTCTGATTATCAAAATCGAATTGCTTAGGATAAATAAATTTAATAGCGCTCACCCCTTGATAACCGCCACCTGAATTGATAGTAAAGTTTACTGGAGTTTGTCCGTTATTCAAATTATAAATAGAAATATTATTGGCAGAAAATTTATTTACTGCCACATCAAAATAATTTATCACTCCACCCGAAGCCAGCAGATATCCATTGTTAGATGAACTATAGGCACCACTAAATAAATAAGAACTATTTATATTTGCGCCAATATTATTTGAACCTGGATAAGGCGATGTAGTAATTATCTCTGCTGAAAACCCTGGCGCACCTGCGCCTGTATATGGCAAAGGGGTATACATATTTTGTGAGTAATTACCATTAAAAAACAAACCAAACCAACCTTCGCCAGCATCATAGGAAGATGGATTCACCACGTGACCACTGCCTAAATTATAATTTAAACCCGATGCAAAGCTGCTGTGATCTTCATATAAAGAGGTATGCAAAAAATAGGGTTCGGGCGTTTGTGTACTGACAACATTTGAAGCTGCCACAATACGCAAATGATTAACACTTGGTTGTATAGTTAAAAAATAAGTAGATGTGTCAGTATAAAAACTATAGTAAGGATTAAGATGTTCGTATTGCGGATTGCGAAACAATAAATCATCAATTGCCCCATCATTTTTCTCACCATAAAATTCAATGAAATCAGTAGGCGATAAACCATTGGCTGAAGTAATAAACAATGGCACTTCCTGTCCATTTTTAAATAAAACAAAATCATTGCCCTGTGCATTGGCTAAACCTGCACTTTGCAAAGTGGTATAAGGAATTCGACACAGACCAGTTTTTGCTACTTTGATTTTGTAAAAGGTTTTGTTGTAATCAAATATCCATTCGTTGCCAAATAATGTTTGGCTTTTTGCACCTATGGCAAAAAACAAAAACAGCAATAATGGTGTAATATTTTTTTTCAAATTCAACTGTTTTATTTTATAAATAACTATTTGTTTTTAAACTTGAAAAACTAATAGCGATAACGGTTTCGGCGCCGATGATTTTTATAATTAGTTTGCTTTTTACCAATATCCAATTTCAACGAAAACACATGTGAATACAATACATTTCCTGCGCTACCTGGGCTTGTTAAAGCATAATCAATGTAAAAATTATTGAGCTTTAAACCCACCCCAAAATTGGGTTGCATTGTCGTAATTCTTTTACCAACATCATCGGTTTGATGTTGAATATTACACAAGCCTAATCGTAAAAAAACAATATCTCTGTAGCCGCCTTCAACGCCCAACTTAGGATCAATGCTAAAAGGTTTAGCGCTGATTAAAACATTGCGTTGTCCATCGGTAGTAATATCAAAGCCTGCTTCGGGTAATACAGAAAAATCATCACCAAATTGAAAATTATAAGCTGCACCTAATCTTATTTTTGGTGCAGTTAATTCACTCGAACGGGTTGGAATTACATTCCCAGTTTGCGCCAATACAGCCTGATCAGCATCTGTAAAATGAAAACCCCATGTATTGAAAGTAGTGGTAGCATCTTGCAATACACCACCCAATCGCCAGGCTCCTAATTTTGCTTGTATGCCAAAATCTAAACCAAAACCCCACGATGATGCAAACGAACCAACTATTCGATGAATGATTTTTGCACTACCGCCAACTCTTACAATTTTATCGCCTCGGTCTTCATTGATTAGCTCTTTAGAATAAGATGTAAAGAAGCCATAATCAGCCGCCGAAAAGCTTGATACATTATCATAATTGATATTGCCATTAGCATCTAACAAATGCAAAGTGTTGGGAATATCATCTACTGCAAACCTGATTAAACCTAAGCCCAGCATGCTTTTATTATCTGAATTTCGATTGCCTTTTGATAATGGGATAGCAATGCCACCAAAATCATATTTGGCAATGCCGCCAAAATATTCACTGTGCATAGCTGCCACTTGCGGATTATTATCAATTTCGCATAAGCCAGCAGGATTCCAATAAATTGAATTTACATCGCCCGATGAAGCCACCTGAGCGCCACCCATTGCCATCGAACGAGCACCAACACCAATTGATAAAAATTCGTTGCTATACTTTCTTACCTGTGCATGGGCAAGCGTTTGAATACCTAAAAACAATAAAACAACCCAAACAATTTTTTTCATCTGTCATGAAATTATGTAGTAAAATAAATGAATTAAGCCCAAATACCCCTACGTTCTTACTCGTATTTGTGTAGAAGTTTTCAACTATTTAAAACGCTATTGTTGGCGGTTTAGTACATGATAAGATTGAAAGATTGGGAGAATGAAAAAATTTGATTTTTTATTATTACTAACTATTTGACTGGACTAGAAATAGGAGTCGAAAGATTTGTGGAATCCACTGACTTTATAATTCTCTTTATAAATTTATACGAAATACCTATCAATAAATTTGTAGAATTAGTTCTTATAGTCCAGCTGTCATAAGGTTGAACACCATTAATATTGCTAAATCCTAAGTTATCTCTTAGTTCAATCGAACAAGCATATTTTTGTTTAAACGGTATTGCAATGCCAAAGCCTGCTGTTAATCCTGAATCGAAACGCTTATCAAGATTGGTAACATTTACAGTTGTTGAAGGATTGCCGGCAAGTTTATAAATATCATTTTGCTGAATCAGATAACCAAAATAAGGACCAGCATCAAAAAAGTATTTTAGATTCTTTCCAAAAGTAGCTTTTAGTAAAACAGGAAAAATCCAATAATCAAAATTTGAACGAGATGGCACATTAGCAATAATATTTCCATTCAAATCGGTAACATTTTTTTCAGCCGCAGCTCCTTTTCTTTCCAATCCAAAACCTGCATGAATGGATAGTATTTCGGGAAAGCAATACTCCAAAAAAGCACCTGTAGAAAAACCAATGGTTGCTTTGTTATATTGTGCTAAAGTTTCATTGCCTCTTAATCCAGTTATACTTGGGCTTGCTTCTAACCCAATATTAATTTTATAACTCTGCCCGAAACCATTGATGGATATTGCAATTAGCAGCAAAGTAGGAATCAATTTCACGTTTAGTTTTTTGAGGTCAATAAGTTAAATCGGCTGAAAGTTTTATAGTGTCATATCCGCTAGATACCTGCAACTCGGCACTTTGCCACCATGAATTAGTTGCATTTAAACCATTAAATACGATACGTATTTGCCCTTCATCAATTTGCGAAACTTGTACCTGACCGTCAATTGCATTTCCATGTGATGAAGCCTGAAATGCACTGCCAGTCAAATCTTGCGAATAAGAAAAATTTACATATACTTTACCTGCAGATAAAGATGATAAGGATGAAACTATTTGATAATTGCCAGTTGGCAATATTCTATACTTGCCAGGAAAAGTAATAAATAAATCTTCGCTACTACCACCATCATGATATTGATTGGCTAACACTTTTTTATACGCATGAAGAACCCAAGTGTTATTTTGCATATTGGCAATTATTGTATCAGGCACAATTTGGTAAGAGCCGCCTTCAGTAAAGTAATTTGTTGATGCTCTATCTACTTTGCTTTTTTTGCAAGCAGCCAATAATAAAACACTAATAAAAATAACAGTTATTAATCCAAAGTTTTTCATTATTAAAGATTGATATTGAAACTAGCGCCACAAAACTTGTATTAAGTCATACACAAATTTAAATCTTTTTTGATATGTGTAAGTTAACTATGAATTAATCAATCGTGGCAATACATTTTATCTCAATTGCGATGGGTGTTGGCAAACTATTGATTTCAAGCGTAGTTCTGCATGGTTGAGCATCTTTAAAATACTCTGCATAAACTTTATTATAAGTATGAAAATCGCGTTTCATGTTCACCAAAAAAACAGTTACATCTACTAATTTATCCCAGCTGCTGCCGCTTTCTTCCAATACAATTTTTACATTGTCAAATACATTTCGGCATTGTGCTTCAAAATCGAACGTGATAAAATTTCCGTTTTTATCTAATTGCAGACCAGGAATTTCATCATTCACAGTTCTTGGACCAATGCCGCTTAAAAACAAAAGATTGCCTACTCTTCGTGCATGAGGATACAAGCCAACTGGCTTAGGTGCTTTGTTTGTTGTAATTTTTTCGTTTGACATGATTTACTCTTTATAAACTTTTAAACTTGATGAACTTATTTAATTTTCCACTCTAGTTCGGTATCCCAGTTGGGTTTTACTAATACATCATTTGTATAACGAAGATACGACTCGGGTTGTTGATGTAAAAAATAATTTCCGGTATCCCACTTTCCATTTCCGTTTTCATCATTCAAAATCCGGATATTGTATTGCCCTTGTGGTAAATTATTCCAACTGATTTTTTTGTTTGCAAATTTTTCACGAGCCACTTCAACGCCACTGTTATTTAATAGTTGCACTAACCAATGGTGAGGCAACGAATCAACTTTTATATCCAATAAAATATTTCCAAAATGCCGTTGAGCTTTGTAAATGAAAGAAATGTGAAACGAATCGCTCAAAATATTTGCAACATCTGTGAGTTGATTTTTTCTTCCAATCAATTCATACAAATGGTCTTCTTTAAAATTGTAATTGATTTTTATTTTTTGCTGAAATGCACTATCATTCAATAGTTGCGGCTTGATTGCAGTTTTATATTTACCGGTATCTTCAATTAATTGAAACGCAGTTTTAAAATTTTCTTTTTCAATTGGGTGATTAAAATTCAAAAACATGGGCTGGTTAAAATTCAGTTCATCGCTGAATTTTGAACTACTTTTTGTTGCAGAATTGGAAACAGAACTAAACATCGAATTTTGTTTTCCCCTTGTTTCATCAGTCTTTGACGAAGCAGTTAGTTGAAAATTAGCCTTTGCATTTAATCGTGTTCGTTTCCAGTTTGTTGAATCGGTGATGGTTTCAATTTTCAGAACCGTATCTAAATTTTCAGTAACAATATACAAAGGCAACGAATCGGTCGTTATTTTTTTTCTGAAATAAATCTGCAACGAATCATTTTTTACAAATGAAATAAAATCGTTGTAATTATTGTCAGTTGTGCATTTCAGCGATTGAATATTTTTATCAAACTGAATTAAATAACTTATAGCATCTGATCGTTTTACCGATTTTATTTGTTGTTTTTTGTTTTGAAAATTTTCAAACAATTGTAAAGTAACAGGTTTGAAAAATTTTCCTACTGAAATTAAAGTATCGGAGTAGCCAATTTTTTCATTTGGCAAATTGTAGAGCAAATCATAGTTCTCATCTTTCAATGCAAAAATTTTATACCTTCCCTCTTTCAAATAATTAAACTGAAAAGCACCTTCTTTATTTGTTTTCGCCAGATAATATGGTTTTTGTTTTGATGGAATCGAATCGAAGCTTTCTTTGTACAACATAACGGATACATTCTCTAAGGCGTTTCCTGTTGAAGCCTCTAACACTTTTCCTGAATAAGTTAAAGTGTCAATTACATCGCCCGTGCTAAACACAAATTGAAAATTGTTAAGCGTATTGCCTTCTGTTATATCTTGAATATTATCGCCAAACACAAATGTGTAAGTGGTGTTTTCTTTTAAAGTGTCTTTCCAGTTTACCGAAATTGATTTGCCCCCCAATTTTACTTTGGGAGCAGTTTTCAATGGCGGCGATACTAAAACTTCTTTGTCCTTTAATTTAATAAACTCATCAAAATTTACACGGAAAGAATTCTCGTGAAAATTTGTAGCACCTTTTTTCGGAGTTGAAAAAATGAGTTTAGGAGGCGATGAATCTTTTGTTCCGCCTGTTGGAGCAACTACGTTGGCACAACCAGTAATCAAAATTGCAAATATTAAATTGCAAATTGCAAATTCAATTTTCTTGAAAATATTGTGGTGATTTTTTTTCAAAATAAAAACTAAAAATTCCTTTTTCCCTTCACCCAAATTTTGATGTAATCTGCAATGTCGCTGGTATTGGTGCCGGGTGGAAATAATTTTCCAACACCCATTTCGTTTAATTTTTTTGCATCTTCATCAGGAATAATTCCACCACCAGTTAGCAACACATCTTGCATTTCACGTTCTTTCATCAACGCTATTAATTTTGGAAAAACGGTATTGTGTGCACCACTTAAAATGCTTACACCAATAGCATCCACATCTTCTTGCAAGGCAGCGTTTACAACCATTTCGGGTGTTTGACGTAAGCCAGTATAAATCACTTCCATACCTGCATCACGAAGAGCCGAGGCAATCACTTTTGCACCACGGTCGTGTCCGTCTAATCCCACTTTGGCTACTAAAACTCTTATAGGGCGATTCATAATTTTAAATTTAAAAATTGAAGTTGGTCAATGCTAATTTAATTCTTTCCACAGTTTCATTTTTGCCAATGGTATGTGCAATTTCAAAAACTGGTGGACCAAATTTTCCACCGCAAAGCATGATACGGAAAGGCATTTGCAACTCACCCACTTTTATATTTTTTTCGGCGGCTAAATCCTTGAATACTTTTTCAATTTCTGAATTTTCCCATGTATTCAAATCTTCAAATCTTGAAATCAACAAATCAAAAAATTGTCTTTTCTCTTCCGTCCATTTAGGTTTCACGGCATCTACATCATATTTTTCAGGACGTTGGAAAAAGAAAAACGCATTATCCCAAACATCATTCATGAAGGTGCAACGCTCTTTCACCAAGCCGCAAATATGCTCTACAAAAGCTCTTTCAGCTTTAATGTTCTTTTCAGCCAGTATTTTTTCGGTTACATCAGCCAATTGACTGTTGCTGATTTTTTGAACATATTGATGATTGAACCATTTGCATTTTTCAAAATCAAATTTTGCCCCTGCCTGATGAACACGAGCAATATCAAAGCGTTCAACCATTTCATCCAAAGTGAAAATTTCCTGAGCAATGCCCGGATTCCAACCTAATAAAACAAGGAAATTGATTAATGCTTCAGGTAAAAAACCACGTTCACGGAAACCACTTTGGCGTTCACCATCTTTGGTTGTCCAATCTAAACTAAACACAGGGAAACCTAATCGGTCACCATCTCTCTTACTTAATTTGCCATTGCCATCAGGTTTTAAAATCAACGGAAGATGTGCCCACAAAGGCATTTGGTCTTCCCATCCTAAATATTTATACAACAATACATGTACTGGCGCACTTGGCAACCATTCTTCTCCACGAAAGGCATGGCTGATTTTCATGGTGAAATCATCAACAACAACTGCCAAATGATAAGTTGGCATTCCATCAGCTTTCAACAACACTTTATCATCTACCTGATTGGTTTGAAAACTTACCCAGCCACGAATCAAATCTTCAAATTTCACTTCTTCATTTCGAGGCATTTTGATCCGAATTACATGCGGTTCTCCAGCTTCTAGTTTCTGCTTTACTACATCACTTGGCAACGTCAATGAATTTTTCATGTATTCACGTGTTGCCCAGTTGTATTGCGGCGCAGGATTACCAGCGGCTTTCATTCGCTCTCTCATTTCTTCCAACTCTTGTGGTGTATCGAATGCATAATAGGCATGACCTGCTTCTACCAATCTTTCAGCATACTGGCGATACATGGGTTTACGTTCGCTCTGACGATACGGTCCATATTCACCGCCATAACCTACGCCTTCATTCGGCTCAATGCCGCACCATTTCAGTGTCTCGATGATATATTCTTCAGCGCCTTCTACAAAACGGGTTTGGTCTGTGTCTTCAATTCTTAATAAAAAATCACCACTATGTTTTTTTGCAAACAGATAGTTGAACAATGCAGTACGAACACCGCCGATATGCAAGCCTCCAGTAGGACTTGGCGCAAAACGAACTCTTACTCTTTTACTCATGATGTTGCAAAGATAACGCAACGAAATTCCAAATTTTAATTTTCAAAATCTAAAATCAAATTGAAAATGCAGATTGATGTTACATTTGTGCTATTAAATATTTTGTTTGAAAAAACTCGACTCCTATATCGTCAAGAAATTCTTAACCACTTTTTTCTTTTCGCTTATTCTGTTTTTAGTAATAGCGATAGTGATTGATTTGGTTGAACGCATTGATGATTTTATGGAAAGTTCGGCACCGTTATCGTTAATCATTACCAATTATTATTTGCCTTTTCTTCCGTGGATAGGTGCACAATTGTTTCCGCTATTTGTGTTTTTGTCAGCCATGTTTTTTACTTCAAAAATGGCTGGCGAATCAGAGATTATCGCCATGCTGGGTAATAGCATTAGTTTTTACCGAGTGCTTCGTCCTTATGTTTTCACATCATTGTTGTTAGCCGCGTTGCTGTATTTTGGTAATCACTATTTAGTGCCGTGGAGCAATGGAAAAAAGTTGGCTTTTGAAAATACTTATTTCCGCGGTGGTAGAAAAGAAGCGGCACAGGGCACACATATCCGCATTTCAAAAAACGAATTTTTATACTTAGAAAATTTTAACACCATTGATAACGAAGGCTATAAATTCAGTTATGAAAAATACGACAACAATAATAAAATGATTTTGAAATTGGTAGCCGATAAAATTGAGTGGAATTATCAAAAGAAAAACTGGAACTTATACAATGTAACTACCCGAACTTTTAATGGGTTGAATGAAACTTTTATAAAGGATAATAAGCTTAACCAATCTTTTGTGGTTACACCCACAGATTTTGAAAAACGACAAGCCGAAACTAAAGAAATTTTAACAACACCGGCTTTAAGTGCTTTTATAGAAAAGCAAGAATTACGAGGCGATGATAATTTAGAACAATATTATGTAGAACGCTTGCGCCGAACTGCAGCCGCTTACTCTTTAATCATCATGACTTTGATTGCTTTTGCGGTGGCAAGCCGAAAAACCCGTGGTGGCGTTGGTGTTCATATTGCCATTGGATTAATGCTAAGCGCATCTTATATTCTATTGATGCAAATGAGCACAACATTCTCTAACCAAGCTGGGTTGAATCCTTATCTGGGTGTGTGGTTACCCAATATTTTATTTACAGGCATTGCCATTTATTTATTGCGAATTGCGCAGAAATAATTTTAAAACAAGCTTGGCAAATTCAAATCAACATTATCGGTATAATCAATTGGCAATTTAATAGGCACAGCCATTTTGCGTAATTTACAAACACCTTTTACCGATACTTTTACTTTTCCCTTTTGCGATTTTTCCCATAAATCTTTTAGGTAACTCAAATCTAATTGTGCAGGTTCCACTTCTACTTCAATCGGCAGAGCAAATTCAGAAATTCTATTCACTCTTGTTGGTTGTATTTGTTTCGATTTGCCAATTAATTTATCATTGATATAAATATCCATATCTGAATCAATTACATCAACACCAACTGAATTTGGATTATACAATTGCAAATTTGTTTTCAAAACAATTTTGCTAAAAGTGAAGGTTTCAAATTTAATATCAGTCAACTTGCGATATTCAATAGGTTTAAATTGTGTATGGCAAGCAAATAAACCGACAAGAAATGTCAGTAATAAAAGACCTTTGGGTTTTTTCATGGCTATTAATATAAGTTGTTAAAAATAAAACAGCCCTTGAAAATTTCAAGGGCTGTTTTATAGCATTACTATTTAATTTCGTGATTATTTATTCACCACCAATTTTTTAGTTTCGGTATAACCTTCAGTTTGAACATTTACTAAATAAACACCTGAGTTCAAATCATTCAAATCTAAACTTACCCAACCCTCTTTAACTGGATTGTCTAATTTGATTTCTCTGATTACTCTACCTGTCATATCCATCAATTTGATAGTTGCAACAGCTAAGTTTTCATCTGGTAAATTGTATTCTACTTTTACTCTGTTTGATGTTGGATTTGGAATCAAGCTGAATCCACCTGTCAATACATCTTCTGCAGAAGCCTCAGTACTAGTTGAACTAATTGCATTTGGCATATCCACACGATGTAATGGATAGAAATGTGTTTGACCATCATCAGTTGTAGGATGTGCAGCTTCGTAAGCAGAAATTACTTCACGAATATCAACATCTACATAGTACACACCATCCACTTCATAGGTAATATGTTCATCGTTACCATTACCCAAGGTTATTGGTGTTTGAGCACCATAACAAGTAGTATCACGTTTTACAGCTGATTTAACTGTTGCGCCACCTGTACAAATAACGCCATAGAAGAAGTCATAAGAGTGACCATTAACAGCCAAATTGGTAATTAAATTGTTAATATTACTAGAAGAGTAAACATAGTATCCATTAGAACCTGTAGGTAACCAATAAATCCGGTATGGATAAAGTGTTGGATGAGGCACAGTAACACCTGCAGCACCCAAAATACCACCAACTCTGAATGTATCCCTTGAGCAATGACCTACAACATGTTTGATATATGGAGCAGGTTGCTGAGCAGAACAACCAATAGTTGTACCCAAGCTAACTGTTTTACTTGCGAAATAATCACCGCCTACACCGATATACTGCATCCAAGAATCATAAGTATCGCCTGATGTTAATCCAGTAATAACATAAGGAGAAGTAGTTGGATAAGTGTAAGAATATCCACCACCGCCTTGTTCTACGGTTTGACACCAGTTAGTTGCTGGATTTGGACGATGACGCCAGAACAATTTGTATTGTGATACACCTAACAAAGTATTCGTGTAGTTAGCTGACAATGTAGCTGTTGTAGGTGATTGCAAATTGATATTTGGTGTTGAAGCATGAATTGCCAACAAATAAGAGCCACCTGCAGCATTGTATGACGGAGAACCTGTTGTTAAGAACAATTCAGCATAAACTGTTTGACCAGCTAAATTATTATAAGCAAAGTCAGCACCCGAAATATTTACTTTACCATTTGTAGTATAAATTGGTGAAGTTGTACCATTATAATACACTGGAGTAAATGTAGGTCCGCTACAAGGATAACCTGAAATTGTGTACAATGCAATTACCCAATTTGACAATTGTGTTCCAGCATTATATGACGCTGTTGAAGCAAAATTCACATTCAAATCAACTGCTGCATCATATACTGTTGGTGCTTTAAATTGGAACCATACAATTTTTTGAGTATTACCTGTATTAGTTATTCCTGGAGGCATTGGTTCGCCAGTGTATGATGAACCGAACGATGTTGTACCTTGGTAATAAACCAAGTTAGCTGCCAATGGTTTGTAAGTACCTGCCACACCAGAAGCTGGTGTTGAAGTAGGTGTATAACAGAAACCTGTTCCTGTTCCATTAGGGTCATCGTTGATTAAGCCAAAATTCGGAGCTTTATCAAAAGAAGTAACTTGATTTGGATGATTAGCAATTGAACCTGAATTGTTAGACAAGCTAATTGCATTACATGGTGTACCATTAGATGGTACAATCAAACCATAAGTACAAATTTGGAATAAGCCATTACCACCTGTTGAAGCACCCCAACCTGTTCTTGCATCATATACACGAATGTATAAAGTAGCAGGAGCAATTGCATTGGTGTTCAACACATAAGTTTCTAATGAACCTGCACCAACTGCTATACTGCTTTGGTTTCTACAAGCTAATGATGTCATACCTGCACATGTACCTTTTAAGATTTCAAATGCTGCATCAAAATTACCATTGCTAATAACTTGAACAGTAATTGATGGTAAACCAGCAGGGATAAACACTTCATACCATACATCATCATCAGGATTAGCTGTTAAAGCACTACCAGTACATGATGCCTGACCTGAAGCATGACCATTGAACGATGTTCCGTTAGTGTAATTACAACCAACTGTTAAGTTTAACGGAATTGCAGTAGAACAATCGTCATTGATAGCATATACATCTACAATAGCTCTTCCTGAAATATCAGAAGTTGAGTTCGTCGTACAACCATTACCATCTGTTAATGATGCTAATTTGTAAGTATTAATTGTAGAAGGAGATACCTGGAATGTATATGGTGATGAAGCAATACCAGTATAAGTTGTAGATACATTGGTAGTACTATCTAATACAGTGATACTCCATGGTGCTGTACCAGTTAAGGCAACACTTAAAGTAGCATTATTACCCAATATCATTGATTGGCTGCCGCTTAATACTGCTGATGCAGGTTGACGGAAGTTCAATTTAACCGTATTAGATGCAACTGATGGATTACAACCACCTGTTAATGCACTTACAACCACATGGTATTTATGACCGTTCATTGAATATGGATAACCACTTACTGATAATGTAGATGTAGTTGTACCTGAATAAACTGTACCATTAGCCAATGTGCCATTGGTAATATTTACCCAACCTGTAGCAGTACTATCTTGCCATTGGTAACCCAATGTACCTGCACCAACACCTGTTACAGTAAATGTGCTAGTTGATGTATAAGCACAAGCTGTACCCGAAGTAGATACTGGTTGAACTGCAATTGATGGTGGTTGATTAACTGTAACTGTTACAGAATCTTTACCAATACAACCTGTAGTTGAATTTGTAGCTGTTACATAATACTTCTTGATAGTTGAAGCTACACCTGGTGTAGGTGCTGGTGAAGCAGTTGTGCTTGCAGTAGTTGCCGTAATTGGCGACCAAGCCCAGTTTACACCTGTTGTAGTTTGGAAACTACCATTAATCTGCATATCAGGACGTGTAGCATAGATAGTTGGTGTAAGAGTAGTTGAGAAAGTATTAACCGTACAGCTACCATCCGCATGCGCTGACGCAACTGAATTAAATGTAGTTGTATGGTAATAAATCTGATCACACAAAGTATAACAAGTTGCAGTAGTAGGACAATTAGCATTATTTACGAAAGACACGTCAATAATAATATTGTCTGTACCATTCCATGTATAAGAATTTTGGAAATTATAAGTATTCCAACCAGTTGTTGGTTGAAAACCAGCAGAAGGATTAGCTAATGTATAACAAGTTGTAAAGCTTGAAGCTGTTAAATTATAGCCAGTCAATGCTGTCACTGTAGTACCTGCAATAGCAATAGTAAAGTTTCTATAAAAACCTGTATTAGTACCACAAGTACCATTTGGACTATTCACCTGATAAACATTAAATGCTAATGAACTTATTTTACTACCAGCGGTAAATCCACCAGCTGTTAATTCAGAAGCTAAAACCAGATACTGCTCTTTAGCACCCGTATAGTACAAACCATATGGTGATGGATAAGTGGTGGTGGTTGCAGTAAATGTAGAACCTGTACCAAGTGTAGCAGCCGCAGGTGCTGTGATTTTAGAAGCCAACGTAGTAGAAGATGGATAACCTGTTGTACTTGCACACAATGTAGCCGGTGAAGCCGTTGTAGGACCCATAGGCGGCAAAGGTTTAGTATTTATAGTAGTAGATGCCTGATAAGCACAACCAGCATAAGGCCCAGTTGTATTATCGGTAGCTACCACTGTATAAACATAAGGTGCAGTAGAAGGATAAGTAGCCGAAACTGTTGGTGTAGCAGTAACTGTAGCACCTGCAGTTGGGTTAGTGAAACCACTACCTGTTAAAGGAGCAGCTGTCCATGAATAAGTATAACCAGTTGGGTTAAGCACACTGCTTGCCACTAATGTAGATGATTGACCCAAACAAGCGTTAGGATTACCATTTGTAATAGTTACAGCAGGAGCTGCAGTAATTTTCAACGAATCTTTAGTAGCTGGGTTAGATTCGCACTGCCAGCTGATATTCCAATCGTAGAACGATGCATAATAGTAAAGATATGTTGTAGTTGGAACACCTGCACCAGCTACTAAGTTACCACCAATGATACTACAAGAATTAGTAACATCTGTAAATGGATATGCAAAGTTAGCACCAGTACCACCCGGACCATATTCGTACAATAAACCGCTAATACCAGTATAACCAGTACATTGTAAACCATAGTTAGTTCCAACTGGTACATAGAAGTTTAAGGTTACTACCGAGCCAATTAAATTAGCAGTTGTTTGAGGATAACCTAACACATTCACAGTAGCAGATTGTAAAATCGTACCTGTACTATTTACCAAGGCTACTGACACTGTACCTGCTGTACCTGCTGTAGCAGCATATGCAAATACTTTAACTGTAGTTAATGTAAATGCACGGTTAGCATTAAATGTTAAACCATATCGGTAAGTAGAATAATAAGAGAATGGTGAAGTCAAACTCAAGTTTGCAGTAACTGGTGTAGCACCAGCAGCTCTTACATAATAGTTAGTAGTAGTGCTGCTTGCTGGAGGTGTATAACTTAAAGTAGCTGAACCACCAGTTTGGGCAGTAGTTGCTGTAGAAGTTGCATACCAGTTAGCAGTAGAACCTGCATTAACAGTAGCCGACAAAGTACCAGTACCAAAACCGCAATGTATAGCTGGAGTAACTGAAGTAACTGTAGGCGTTAATACAGATTGCATATAATTAGATGATGAATCTATATTTGGTTGAATACCTGTAGTAGGACAATTACTATATACACGAACATAAGTATTAGCTGTTAAATTACTCAATGGTGTATAAGTAGCTGAATTAACAGAACCTACGTTAGTCCAAGGACCATTTGAATTTAACGATTGTTGCCATTGGATACCACCTTGGTTACCTGTAACAGTAAATGTTGGGATACCAGCTACGCAGAATACAGGAATATTTGTAGTAACTGTACCAGGTGTAACATGGAAATTGTTAATTACAGCCGGGCTACCAACAGCAGTTGCAGAACATGATGGGTTAGCCGCATAAGTAACTGATATAGGATAAGTACCAGTAGGTAAACCAAACACGTTGTTAGTTTGCCAAGTTGCACCGCCATTGCTACTATATTGATAGTAGTTTAAGCTGTTGTATTGTACCACAAAATTATCAATTGCATGTTGTTCGTAAACCGAACCAGTTCTTGCGCAGAATACATGGCTCCAGTTAGTTTTGGTAGCAGCTAAATAAGAAGCAGGTAATTGAATATTGTTAAATATTGCAGTACCATTTAATTTAACTGTGATATAACCAGTTGGAGTGATAACAATTTGAACATGGCTATTAGTAGTAGCAGTTGAGAACCATGAAGTATTAGCCACAAATCCTATTACACCAGGTGAAGTAGGTGTTTGGTTTTGTGTAGTACAATTATACATTAAGTAAATACCTTGCACGTTAGTACCATTAGCATAAGCATCGAATGATAATTTCAATTTAGTACCACTACCATTTTCAGGGTTAGTACCTGTTGAAGTTAACGTTGTGCTTGCAACTGTTTGTGAGTTATTCACTATGTAAGTACCAGTACCACCTGTACCTGTACCCATAGCAGTAACATAAGTATTGCTACCAACACCAGTACCAGTAATAAACTGACCAATAGTAATCGGAGTAGCAGGAGCTACAGTAACTGTTAATGTTGTACCTGAAATGCTACCAGTGAAAGTACTACCAGCATTAGGTATTTGAACTACGTCATCACCAAAGCTATAGCTGAAACCATCTGCATTACCATTACCATAAATAGTTTGGAAATCGTAATCGATAGTGAAGGCATTAGCATTCAAACCACTTGGGTTAAATACTTGAATACCACCACCAGTTTGTGAAGCAGCAGCTGGATTCAAGATACAATATCCACCCGATATTGAAGCTGTACCAAACAAGGCAGCAGCCGGACCATTAGTAAATGTACCATTAAAATTATTGCTATACCAAGGTAATAAAGGCGCATAAGAAGGTGTAGCCACTGTAACTGTACCACTTCCACCACAACCAGTTATTTGAGAAGTGCTGAATGTAGAAGCAGCCAATGCAGGCAACAATACTTGTGTAATGCTTGCCGCACCAGTTGACCAACAACCTACTGAATCTTGTGCTTTTACATAATAGTTACCCGGAGCAGAAACAAATTTGCTTTTGCTGTAAACATTAGTAGCAGCAGTATCAGTATTAGCAGTGTTAGTAGGCAATGTTTGCCAGAAATAAGTGATACCAGCTGAAGGAGCTAAAGCCGATGATAATGTAGAACCTGTATAACAACCAGGATTACCTGATGAAGTTATAACAGTATTAGCAGGCGAAGCAGGACCAGCAGGGAAATCAGATACTACTTTAGAACCAGCACCTGTTGACCAGATTTTATAAATTGTATCGTAAGCACGTACATAATAAGTACCATTACTATAAATAGTTTTTGCACCGTTTACTACGTTACCATAAGTATGAGTAGTATCAGAAGCTGAAGATTCCCAATACCATTTAATTCTGCTATTGCTTGGTGTACCTGTAGGTGTTAAGGTTGTACCTGCAGTACATGATACTGGGGTAGCACCTTCAGTAGGGTTACCAGGATTAGCTGGTAAACCAACCAAATACACATAATAATCTTGTGTTTCACCATAGTAATAAGGATTACCTGAAGTACAAGCATCAGTAGCACCTGGTGTATAACCATAATAATCAGAACGAATACGCATTTTTGACCAACCATCAGAAACAACAGCAGGAACAACAACAGTTGCAGTATGATAAGTAGGGTAAGAACTAGTAGAATTCGAACCTAAAGAAGTCCATTCACCAGCATCAAAAGTTCCGCTACGGTTATAGTCAATCCATGCATCAGCACGTGAGTAACCATAATTATCAACTTTTACACTTAAACCATAAGACTGACCACCTACTACAACAGAATTGATTGTACTTGGATAAGCTGTATAGAACGGAGCAGCAGCCGGACCAAAACTTTGAGTTGGGTTATTGATACTACCAAACTGAACATTAGTGATATCACCATAATAACCATATTGAGCAATATAGCTACCATAAGTAGATACAGGAATACAATAGCAATTCAAGAAAGTATCTAAAGCCAAGCTTAAGTTAGTTGATGAATCTTTTGCACCACTTAATGTACAAGTTAATACGCAATGGTAAATTGTTGGAGTAGAAATACCAGCTGAAATCATAGTTGGAGCAGTTCCTGAAACACCTGCAGCAGTTGCATTAGTCCAGGTTGCACCACCATTAGTTGATTGTTTCCATCTGTAAGTTAAACCTGAATAAACCTGATTGCTTGTAGCACCTGATAAGTTTAATAAGAATGAACTGTTTTTACAAATTGGGTTAGTACCAGTTGTTGTACCAGCAGTAACTGTAGTACATGGAATCAATGGCACACCATCAAATTCATCAGCACCAATATCAGGTTTTGTACCACCGCCATTTACCGAACCAGTTGGACCTGGGCGATTGTCATTGTCAATATCCTTAGTTACAGCAGCAGGTAAATACCCACCTGATTCAAACTGAGATGGTGTAGTACCTGTATTTAAATGTAAATCTGAATTAGAAACAAATGGAGGCAATACAGAGAATGAATTTTGATCACCACCCATTAATTGCTGAACAGCAGACAAAGTAGTATAAGCAACAGGACCTGAACCCGAATTATAGTTATACAAATAATAACCAGTTCCTAATTGACCAGTAGTTGTAGATGATGCATTATAAATATCGTTATAATCAAAGTAGGTAGCACCAGTATTAGGGATATTACTTGCAAAATTATAGAAACCATAATCACAAGCTAACCAACTATTTGTAGTAGCAGAATTGGTAGTATTTGATAAGATGTTTCCTTTTATTGTAATAGCTGTATTAACATTTCCTGAGTATGCACCAATACAAGTATTAAAGCCAGTTCCTGTACCAGTTGTAATTGTACCAAACATATTAATAGTGTTGTACAAAATATTCAAGTTAGTTGTATTACCATATAAGAATATACCATAGGCATTATAAATAGTAGGATAGTTGGTATAATTTTCAGTTAATACATCATAAATAAAGTTACTTGAAATAGTTAAGTTGGCTGGAGAAGTACCTGATGGAATGTAGATACCATAAGCACCCCAACCACCTGTAGATGGCATAGCAATACCATGTATTTTGTTTTTAGAAATATAACCACCTGTAATTCCACTTCCGATAGCAACACCTGATGGATAATAAGGCGAAGAATATGAATAAACACCACCAATATCATTTTTCTCAATATTCATATTATTACAATAGCTGAAATACATACCATAGTTGGTACATACACCTGCAGGAGCAGATGCAGTTGTTTGTGTGCCTGTAGGATAAGCTGAACCCAAACCAACTGTGTTATAACCAACATATAAGTTATCTGAGGCAGTTGCTGTAGCAGCACCTAACCAGTTGATAGCATTAAACATTGATTTGAATGAGCAATTAATAATCGCATCATTATCATTATCAGAACCACCAGATGTTTGACCAGCATTTGAAGAACCTGTAACACCAAAGATGTTTGTAGAACTACCTTGAACAGCACCACCTTGGAATTTACAGTTACGAACTGTATCATAAGTACAACCTGTACCTGCACCACCTGTGCTGGCTAACCAAACACCAGTATTTGCTGCGTTGTTAGTATTCCAGAAAGTCATGTTTTGAGTAGTACCACCCACAGTGTTTGAACCATCAATTACAAATTTAGAAGTTCCATTTAATTCAATGAAAGCAGTTGTAGTACTTGTTCCAATAAATCTAACATTGTTCCCTGCGTCAGGACGAACTGTAACTGAATAACCAGCAACATTAGTTGAATTTACATTAAATACAACCGGGAAAGTTTCTGTTGTAGTTTTATAAGTAGAGTCAGTTAATAAGAAAGTAACAGGACCAGTTATACAATAAGAATTGTAAGCTGCTGCTGCTGCAGTTAAAGTATTGAAACCATTAGTTGGATGTGCAGCAACCATACCGGCACCTACATAGTAGTTACCATTCATAGCAGGCACTACAGGGTATTTAGCAGCAGAAGCATAAGTAGGGTAAGTAGTAATAACTGCAGTATTAGTAGCTACAACACCACCAGTGTTAGAACCCACATTAGCAGTAGGTGTAGCAACGTCTTGCGCTACTACAAAGTATAATACTGAGTCACCAATTGACAAACCGCCCATTGCTACAGAAGATAAAGTGAAACTCCAGGTACCATTTTTAACAGTACCAGCAGTTAATGAGCCAGTAGCTGTTTGCCAAGTACCATTATAACGTTTTTTGTAATATGCAGTTGGTAAATAAGTTGAGTTATCAACACCAGTAACATCTACCAAGTTAGCAGTAAATGTTCTGTCACCAGTACCACAAGCAGAAGATAAAGCTGTATAAACAATATTCGGAGCGCTTAAATCTAAAGCAACATAATTGCCTTCATAAACACCACAATCAGGCGCAACTGTTGAAGTACCAGCATAACCTGTGTTACCATAACGAGTAGTACCAGCATAGTCATTAGTAATACCTGAAACTTGCACTGCACCGCTTTCAATTTGCGTACCTATAGTTGGGTCAATTTTCATGAAATTGCTATTACCAACCACTGTGCTTAAGAATGGTGGGTTTTCAGTATAACTACCAGCTTCACTAGGAGCCAAAACGCCTTTCATTGCACTCAATGAAGCATTCATGGTAGTACCATCCCACAATAATCCAGAATAAGGAGAAGTAGGACCAGCATACCAAATGTTGTTAGTGCTTGCATTGTTTAACCAACCATAACCCATAGTGCTACTTGCATTACGAATACCTACGCATTTGTTGGTAGGTGTAGCATTTGTGTTAGTACAAGCATTGATAAACAAGTTGTTTTTCAAAGTTGCATTAGCAGTTAAAGGAACTGAAGTTGAGTTTTGATAAACAGCAGCCGAACCGAATGCAGCTTGATCGCTGCTACCATCCATATAGAAATCGTTATAGCTCAAGTTAGCAGCATAATTGTAGCTGCTTGATGCTGAATAGTTATTTAAAGTTAAACCAACTGCACCATAAATGTTGTTAGAGTGTGGTGGAGCTGATAAACGGAAAATGTTGTTGTAAATATTGAAAACAGCTGCACCATTTGCATTCGCATTATAACCATAAATATACAAACCATAGTTAATAGCACTACCTGCAGCCGTTGCTGTATTGGTGATACCACTAATGTTATTTTTATAGATATTTTTTGTAGCCGAAATTTGATATTCATACATACCATAAATAGTGCCTGCAGAATAGTTTGAAGTTAAATTTGTAATTGTATTACTATAAATGTTATCTGTTGTATTGTAATAGTTATAATCATACATACCATATACTGTTCCTGCTGAAGTTGATATAGCCGATAAGTTATTGATAGTGTTGTTGTAAATATTAGCTGTAGCTCCATAATAAGTATAGTTTAACATACCATAAATAGTGCTGGTAGTTGTACCACCTGTTGCACCACTTAAGCCAGTAATACTATTGTTATAAATGTTATCTGTACCTAAACCGATAGTACCACCATTGTAAGCATAATTATACATACCATAAATAGTACCTCCTGATGTGATGTTAGAAACAATATTGCCATAATAATTATTGTTAGTACCATAATACAAATAATTACAATAGATAGTACTTGCACTTCCTGTAGCCCCAACGCTTACGTTAGATATAGTATTGTTATAAAAATTGTGATTATAAGCACCACCACAATAATAACCATAAACAGTACCATAAGCATAGCTACCAAAGTTGATATTTGATAATACGTTGTTATATGTATTAGTAGTAGTACCAGAAGTTCCGTAATTCGGGTTATAGTAGTTATAGAACAAATAAGTAGTAGTGGAAGTAGCAGTGGTAGTTGTACCTAAATTACGTGTTAAACCTGTAATTTGGTTACCGCTGATATCAACAGTTCCGCATAAACCTTGACCATAAATATAAAAACCTGCAAAAACACCACTACCCATAATACAATTATTAACTGTGTTATTTTGAAAAGTAAAAGTGTATGAAGGAATATTAGATGGCGGAGTAACGCCATAATAACATAAAACACCACTGAAAGCTGATGTAGTAACAGCGGCAGTAGCAATATTAGTAATATTGAATTTGATAGCATTATTGCTGATGTTTCTGCTACCTGTTAAGTAGTAAGCATAAATACCAGCATTTGAAGGATAGGTGGTAGTTGAGCTGGTTAAAGTAGTTGTAACCGAATCATCGATAGTGATAGTATTATTAGCAATAGTATAGTTATAATCTAGCCATGCACTTGTAGCTGTGTTATAAGAGAAAATACCCATCACATAACCTTTAGCAGCAGTACCACCATTCAAACCACCATTTTTATTATCAATAGTGTTGTTTTTAATAGTACAATTCACTTGGTATAAATGAGTGATACCTAAAGCTGTAGTGCTACCAAAACCTGAACCACCAAAGCTTAATATTTTATTACCAGTGATAGCAGTATTACCACCCACCACGTTGTTTACATCATATAAAGCTGTGCTACCTGGTGTAGAGGTTACATAATAGCCTCTCATGAAGATACCATTACCTACGTTATACAAAGTGTTACCTGAGAAAGTATTATAGCTGTTACAATCGGCAGCACTTGAAGGTGTTAAACCTTGCAATGCATAAATAGTACCAGTCATAGTACCGTTATATTGTCTATTATCCATTGTGATACCAATTGACCAAGGATTACGACGATTTCTGATAACCGAAGTACCCATTGATAAAGTGATAGTACAATTTTTAATCACATCATATTGACAACCATCTAAAGCACCACTTGAATTTAATTTAAACAAGCCATAACCCCATTCCATTGTTGTCAAATAGTTATTAGAAGCTGCTGGAGTACCTAAAGCACTAATATCTTTTAAGTCAACACCATTAATAGTAACATAGTCAGTACCATTGATATTGAACATACCATCACCAAAACTACTGATTGCAGTTGGTTGACTAGTACCAACATAAGAGTTGATAACTGGGTTAGCAGTTGCAGTAGATGCTTTTTGGAAAGTGATAGTTTTTGTAGCCGATGTAGAAGCATTCAAAACAGTTGAACCTAAATTGATAGGACCAGTTAATGTTTCTGTATAAGCTATACCAGCACCAATGTTGAAAACAACTGAAGCACTGATACCTAATGAATCCAAAGCGTTAACCGCTGCAGCAATAGTTGGGAAACCATTACATGCTGTGCTTGGGATATTATAAGTACCACTTAATGGTGTACCTGTCACTGCTGTAATAACTACAGCCGATGAAGTAACCGAACAACCATTGCTGTTAGTTACTGTAACAGTGTATGAACCAGCACTTGTTGCAACATAAGTAGCACTGTTTGTACCTACATTGGTAGCACCTTTTTTCCATTGGTAAGTGCTGATAGTACCGCTACCTGCTGTTGCAGTAGCAGTTAATGTTGAAGATTGTCCAGTCATGATTGATGCACAACTTGCAGCAGCACTTGCTGTTGGTAATGCATTAGCAGTAACTGTTGTGCTAGCGGTGTTAGTACAACCATTAGCATCGGTTACTGTAACTGTGTATGAAGAACCAGTGGTAGGAGCAACTGCAGTAGCAGAAGCAGTAGTATCATTATTAATAGCACCAGGACCTGACCATGAATACGAAGTTAAACCTGTTGTTGCGTTTAATGTTGCATTATTACCAGCGCAAACCGGACCGCTGTTAGAAGCAGAAACGGTAGGCTGAGTTGCAGTAACTGTTGTAGAAGCAGTATTAGAACAACCATTAGTATCTGTAACTGTAACTGTATATGAAGAATTATTTGTTGGAGTAACTGCGGTAGCAGAAGCTGTAGTACCATTATTAATAGTACCAGGACCTGACCATGAATACGAAGTTAAACCTGTTGTTGCATTTAATGTTGCATTAGTACCTAAACAAATTGGACCGCTGTTACTTGCTGAAACAGAAGGAAGTGCATTAGTAGCAATTGTAGTATTATCTGTAGCAGTACAACCATTAGCATCTGTAACTGTAACCGTATAAGTTGAATTATTAGCTGGAGCAACTGCGGTAGCAGAAGCTGTAGAACCGTTATTAATTGTACCCGGACCTGACCATGAATAAGTAGTGAAACCTGTAGTAGCTGAAAGAGAAGCATTTGAACCAGCACAAACCGGACCATTATTACTTGCTGTTACAGTAGGGTTAGCATTAACTGTTACAGTAGTGCTTGCTGAATTAGTACAACCATTTGCATCTGTAATAGTAACTGTGTATGAAGAACCGTTAGTTGGTAAAACTGCTGTAGCAGTTGCAGTAGTACCATTATTAATTGTACCCGGACCTGACCATGAATAAGTAGAGAAACCAGCAGTAGCTGTTAACGTAGCATTACTGCCTGCGCAAAGCGGACCGTTGTTATTAGCAAAAACCGAAGGGATAGGATAAATAATTAATGCAACTACATTTGATGTGTCGCTTACCGTAGCAGCAGCACAAGTTACTATCAATCGATAGTAAGTAGTTGTAGTAATAGTACCCGTAGTGAAAGTTGCTAAAGTATCAGCAGCCGAAGTATTAGCAAACGACGCCGAAACGCCAGTTGCCGAACTTTGCCATTGATAAGTTACATCAGAGGCGTTGGTAGCACTCGTTGAGAGTGTGGTACCCCCCGAAATACAAAAAGGCCCTGCCGGGGAAGCAGAAACCGTACTTGCACTTGCACCCGTACACTGTGCCCTTGCACCCGTTATGCCTGTGATGGCAAAAAGGGCTAACATTAAGAAGGGCAGAATGACTTTCCTTAATGTGTTTTTGTAATTGTTTGTCATGGTAGAGATTTGAATTTTTATTGTTAACTTTTTTAGATTGTTTAATAAAACTGTTAAAACTACTTACGAAAATAAGTGATAACACCTACTTTCACATAATAGGACAACTATAATTTTGTTTTCGTTGCATGTCATGTTAAATAATTTTAAAATCTTTTTCGGGCTGTGAAAGTATAAAGTATTTTCAATTTTCCAAAAAAATATTTTTTGTAAATTTTTAGTCAAGTTTTACCCTCTTTAATGTATCCATTCTGTAACTGTATGTTAAGCTTTCAAATTAGCTTTGGTAGCGGACTTTAAACATATTAATTTTATATTAATATAAAAAATGAGACGAATTTTAAATATAAAAATAGGGACGAATATTTTTTTTACCGATCATTATTTTTTTGTTTTTTAATGTCTTTTTGCCTGAAAATTTTTTTTTTTAAAAAAATATTTTTTTTGTTCGCCATTGCGATAAAAAAATAAAATCAAGCGCCGAATTTTTAAATAATTCACAGTTGTTTATAACTTACTATTTGAAATAAAAAAGTGAATAAATTAAATTTGTTTTACAAAAAGATTTATTGTTCTAAATAGCTGGGTAATGGTTGGAGATTAAAAGGTTATTTCACGATACCTCATGATTACCTATAGAACGAAAATTTATCGGATGATTTTTGGACTATCAGATTGGTAGCCGATAATCCAGCTTTGAAAAAGAAAAAATAATTACACCTTAAATTCATCCATTTAAAATGCCCGAAGAAACCAAAATACCCATCACACAATGGGCCGAAGAAGACCGACCAAGAGAAAAAATGTTGTTGAAAGGTAAGCAAGCATTAAGTGATGCCGAATTATTAGCCATTCTGATTTCGACAGGTACCAAAGAATTTTCAGCTGTTGAATTGGGTAAATTAATTTTGAAAAAGGTGAATAACAATTTGAATGATTTAGCCCGATTGAGTGTGGATGATTTAAAAAAAACCAAAGGTATTGGTGAAGCGAAAGCTATCAGCATTGCAGCAGCATTGGAATTAGGCAGAAGGCGAAAAGCCGAATTGATGGAAGACAAACCTGTTATTAATAGCAGTCAGGCCGCAGCTGCTGTTATTCAGCCTTTATTGGCTGACGAAACTGTTGAATTGTTTTATTTACTATATCTAAATCAAGCCAACCGACTATTAAAAATGGAATGCATCAGCAATGGCGGTGTATCGGGCACTGTGGTTGATTCAAAAATAATTTTCAAAAAAGCATTAGAAAATAATGCAGTTAGTTTGGTGCTTTGCCACAATCACCCAAGCGGTAATTTAAAACCCAGTCAAGCCGATTTAGACATTACAAAAAAATTAAAACAAGCTGGCGATATGCTTGGAATCATTATTTTCGACCATCTGATTGTTGCCAACACAGGCTATTATAGCTTTACTGATAACGGATTAATGAGTTAATTTTTTATCCATTTTCGCATTTCCGAACTGCCATCAGCATAAGCTACTCTTAATAAATACATGCCTGGCACCATTTGAGAAGTGCTTATGTTTAAAGTATTATCAGTAGTAAAAGTATTTTGATACACCACATCGCCTTTAATATTGATTACCTGAATCTGTTTTGATAATTCTTTGTTAGCTGTCCATTCAACCAATAGTTTTGCTGCCACATCATTATGATAAACTATTAATCCATTAGGCGAAGCGGTTAAATCGTCAATACCTGTTAATCCATCAATGACAACAATTTGGGTATCTGAAACTGCACAGTAGCCATTATCAACTGTAAGCGTAACAGTATAAGTACCGTTGTGTAAATAATTATGTGTTGGTGGATATTGAATAATGCTGGTTGAACCATCGCCAAATGCCCAATGATAAGAAGTTGCACCAGTAGTGGTTGGTGTGAAAGTAGTATAAGCTGTACCAGTCAGAACATTATAAGTAAAATGAACCTGAGGCAATGGTAATACATTTACCTGATTACCTGGTCCTGAGGTAGCTGAACAACCATTCTCAGTCACTTGCAACGAAAGAATTTTATTTCCTGGAGAGTTCCAGTTGATATAATAAGGTCCCTGACCAGTTCCTGAAACAACATTTGCACCGCTGAAGCCCCAATTATATGCCGCAGAAGGTGTTGCATTACCAAGATAAGAAACAATGGTATTGTACCCTACGCATACTGGTGTAATAAAATTAAAGACCGCAGTGGGGGCATTGTACACCATAATAGTATCGGTATAAACACTGCTACCACCAGCATTACTTACTGTTAATGAAATAATATGCTGTCCAGTTGTATTATACGTTACAAAAGGATTTTGCTGAGAAGTATTTACAGGCGTAGCACCATTTCCAAATTGCCAAAACCAGTTGGTAGGATTACCAGTTGATGAATCAGTCATAGATACTTGATTAAACAAACAAGCTGGATTAGGTGTAAATACAAATTTTGCCGTAGGCGGATTGCATGATTGCGTTATAACTGTAACAGGTGTTACTGTAGAAATACAACCATTAGCATCATGTACATTACAAGTAATTACATTAGTTGAAGCTGTTGACCAGCTTACCACATAAGGTCCACCACCTGTTCCTGAAATAATACCGCCACCATTTGGAAATGTAAAGCTATAAAATCCTAAGTTAGAAGGTGTGGCTGTAATGGTATCGTCATTATTTACACATTCAATTGGCGAAGATGCTGTTAAAACCACATTAGGTGGGCTATCTACAGTTATTTTTACAGTATCAAATTTTGCACAATTGCCAGCAGCATTGGCTGCCATTAAATAATAAGTAGTTGTTACAGTTGGGCAAACACTTGGGTGGGCATTAGTCGAAACAAAACCCGGAGGTGAAGATGTCCAATGATATACTGCTCCATTCACAGCCGGTGAACCAATACTGACACAGTTTCCAGTGCAAATCAAAGTATCTCTGCCTGCCGCCGCTGGTGGTGCCGAACCAATTACAATACTATTGTAAACTGTATCCCAGGTTCCATAAACATCTTTTGCAGCAAAAGTGATGGTATAGTTACCATAATTAGCCCAATGATGCCACATACTAGGAACTGTATCAATTGGCGAACCATCGCCCCAATTCCAACGCCAAGCATAAGTTGCCTGATTTGAAATATCTGAAAATAAAATTGAATCGCCCGTACAAGTGTCTTGAGGCAAATAAGGATTCATGCCAGCAATAAATAAATACGGACCACAATTTTGATTTACTGTTACAAAAGAAGAATGGGTGTTTGTTTGACCTTGCGCATCTGTTACTTTTAATGAAATCGTATAAACACCTCCTGCAGGAAAAACAATATGATGCGGACCAACGCCGGTGGCTGAAAATGGAACTGGCGGAGGTGTATTGCCACCAGCATTAAAATTCCATTGCCATGTAATAATAGAGCTGCTGCCCTGTTGCGAAACATCCTGAAAATAATACCCAGTATTATAACAAATATTCGAAATTAAATTATTGGAACTATCCACCAAATTAAATTGCGCTTGTGGAGGTGTACAAGATGAAATCAGCACTGAATCATAGTAAGGCGGCGAAGTACAACCATAACCTGTTGCCGACATAGAAAAATGATACTGCCCATAAGTAGCTGGTAATATAATTGGATATGGCCCACCATTTGGAGGTGATCCCACTGCTGTTGCAGTACCAAAATTGGGTGTATAAGTTGCACCCCATAATTTATGAGTTAATTTTAGTGTATCTGTTAATCCTGAACAAGCTGGATTTACTGAGGCTACTGTAGTAGGGTCAGGATAATTAATTATGGTAATTGTTTTTGTAAAAGTATCAATCGTACCGTTCTGCCCTGTCATAGGGGAATCGGTTGAAACAATATAAGTTACTAAATAAGTACCCGTGGCTGTATAAGTATGACTGAATGATGCTGGCGGAGTACCATAAGCAGCAATAGTAGGCAATGCGCCAAAATACATCGAGTACGCTTTTATAGCTCCAGTAGAACTATTGGTTAACGTAACAGGTATATTTATACAAAATGTATCATTAGTTGCTGGTGTAACATTTGCAACAGGTGAAATTATTGGAGTAGGTTTTAAAACAAATGAGGTAGTTGCAATGGCATCACCATTAGAAGTGCCATCACCATCACCATAGTTTCCAGCTACATAAAAAGTAATATTGCCATAATTTGTTGGTGGAGCAGTCCACTGAAAAGTCCAAGAGCTCGTCATTCCACTTGCATTGATATGATGAATTTCACTACCAGTAATACCTGTATTTGAACCTATTGTCCAGGTACCTCTTGAGGTTCCACTACCATCTTGGGCTCTCATAGCAAAACCATACTTAGGGTTAGGGTTGCTGCTACCTGAAACAGTCACAGTAATATTATAGGTATTGTTTATGTGATAATTATTCACCGCATTGTTATTGCCTGCATAAGTAATAGTATAGCTTATACTTGCTGCAGTTACACCTACTATATGGCAACTGGTGCATGTTGTGCCAGATGCTCCAGTATAGCCTGTGGGAGGAGCGGCAGAATTAGACAATAAAATTGTTTGTTGCAAGCAAAACATCAATGCTATTGCAATAAACAAAAGTGTAATTTTCATTTTCATAATTTTTCAATTTTAAACAATGCAAGATAATGTTTTTTTCGAAGACAGCTATTATAGATAAAATAGACTCTCCAATCCAATATAGTAATACAACTGTAAAATAAAAGACAACATTTGTTGACATTTCGTTTCACAAAAATAAAAAAGGATGTGCCCATTTCTGAAACATCCTTTTCAATTTTATACCACAACAAAATTTGTTGTGTAATATTTTGTGCAACTTATTTCATTGCTTCATCATATCTGCGGCTCACTTCAGCCCAGTTTACCACATTCCAGAATGCAGCAATAAAATCAGGTCTTCTATTTTGATAATGCAAATAATAAGCATGTTCCCAAACATCCAAACCTAATATGGGTGTTCCTTTGCAATCAGCAACATCCATCAACGGATTATCTTGATTAGGTGTTGAACACACACACAATTTTTTATTAGCATCTACACACAACCAAGCCCAGCCACTACCAAAGCGACTTACGCCTGCAGCTGCAAATTTTTCTTTGAAAATTTCCATCGAGCCAAATTCGGCATTAATCGCATCTGCTAATTTTGTAGAAGCTGCGCCACCGCTTGGCGAAAGGATTTGCCAGAAGAAACTATGATTCCAATGTCCGCCGCCATTGTTACGAACAGGCATTGGATATTTTGAAATGTTTTTTACTAAATCTTCCAACGACAAATTTTCGGCATCGGTGCCTTTGATAGCGTTATTCAAATTGGTTACATAGGCATTGTGATGTTTGTCGTGATGAATTTCCATCGTCATCTTGTCGAAGTAAGGCTCTAAAGCATCATTGGCATAAGGTAAAGCTGGTAATGTATACATGTTTGTTTAATTTTTTTTGTTTGAAAATATTGAATGAAGAAACAGTTTTTTGCGAAGATAGTTCAGCATCAAAAAAGTTCGCCAAACTTTACTATTAAAATTTTTGTTGCTTTCGTAAAACAGTTCCGCTAATGAAAATAAGTTTGGCGAACTTGAATAATTTTTTATTTTTTTTCCTCACATTGCATCAACAAATAACCACAAAAACCTTTGCCCCAATTAGGATGAAGCGGTGTTGTTGGTTGAAATTTATTATAGCAATCAGCCGATTTTTGTAAAACAGGTTTTGCTTTTTCTTTGCCGCCACCAAACATTTTTGGTGTGTAAAACAATGCCTGACCAGCAGTTAGATAAGCTCGTGGATTTAAGGAATCAATCGCCATTGCCTGTTGTAAAATCTCACCCGATTTTCTACCATACTTTGCACCTCTGGTCATTGGGCTTACCATTATTCTTGCGCCTGTAACACGAGCTTTTAAAACCATAATTTCTGCATTTTTTGGTTGCAAAGAATCTGCTTTGGTCAGCTGAACATCAGCTTTGTCGCAGGTTGCATCAATTTCATCACCTTTCAAACCATTGTAACACATCATTTGATTGCAAAAGGCCGCATAATAAAATGGCAACCATTGATTTTGTTCTTTACTAGCAATCATTTCAAATTTATTTGCCAGCTTTTGGTAATCATCTTTTGATTTTGCCGAATCGAGTAATGCAATATTTTGTTGCATCACTTGCATATATTTTTCTGATTGCGAAAATGCTGTAATACTGATGAACAGTAATGTTACGGCGAAGATTATTTTTTTCATTTTTTATAAATTGATTAGCAAAATTACAATTAATATTTTATCTCGTTTTATTTTTTCGTGCCTACCAACACACCCGAAACACACCAATGGCTAAAACTACCGCCTTCATTTTTTCCTTCGTCAATTGCTACTTGCAAAGTGTGTTTACCAAGCGATAATTTTTTTAGTGGAATTAAATATGGGGTTGTCAAAGTTCCTGGGCACCAATTTGAGCGACTAAAATCTGATGATGATAGTCCGTCAGGGAAATTGCCAGAAGCTGGATTCAGCAAGCGATAAGTACCACAATCAGTTCGCCAAGGAGTTGCAGCAAAAACTAATTTTCCATCCACAAAAATTTGATTCAACTTCGGATTAAATTCATCACCACCACCCCAACCACCATGACCAGTTGTAGTGTATAGCATTGTCAAATCATTGATAGAGTCATTAATTTCGAAATTCATTTTCAATGAATCGTTCAAAAAAAGTTTGCCATAATTTTGACCTGCAGCTTCTAAAATATTCACTGTACTAAAAAGTGGCGCAATAAATTTTTTAGTTTCAGGCTGGTCTTCTTCGGGGTAAAAGTCAAGCTCCAGGCTAACTTTATGACCACCTTTATCATAATTGCCAATATAAACACCGAGCCAAATTTCGTTTTGCTCCGAAGAAATTAATGAAGTAACATCTTGTTTGTAAACCACCGAATCAGCCCAATCATAACCTTTAATAATTCTTTTTTTGTTGAAATAATTTACGCCAAAAGAAGTGAAAAATCGCATCAATTCAATGCTTGGCGCATAATCATTGGTTGCAATTGTACCTTGATAATGTTCGCCATTTTTATCTTTAAAAAAAGGAATTGCTTGTAATCCATTTTCAAAAGCATCTAACATTGATTTTTGTTTATTAGCTGAAAACGTAAACACAGAGCCAACTCTGTCGTATGCATCACCATTTGACCAATCGGTAAGTTTCACAAAAAAACTTCCTTTCGAACTGTGTTCAGGCAATTTTATTTTTTTCAAAATCACATTTCCTTTTGCAAAATGATAAGTGATATTTGACTGTGTTGCTTTTTCATTTTTCCATTTATCATCAAAATTAATTTGTTCTTTTTGAAAAACTGAAATAGCCGTGAACCTTGATTGAATCTGAATTGCAGCATATTCAGCATCGCTGACTTTCACTGAATTTTTTGAAGAAGAAATTTCCTTATTAGTTTCGATGATAGATATAGATTTTGCAATAATTTTTCTACTTCCGTTCATCACATATTTCAACACCAATCCATCGGGAACAATATTCATAGAAGGTGTTCCTTTAACTTGAGATTTTGTTGTGAACCACACTTCAACGCTGTTTGAAAAAATATTGTACGTGATTTTCTTACACAAAAATCCAAGAATTGTTGCTGTATCATTTGTAGTAGTTGGCTTCGGTAATGAATCAAACGAAGTGAAAACAGAATAATTTTTTTGATTGAAAATGCCTGTCTTTACTGTGTTTCGAGCCACATAATCTACAAAATAATTTTCGTTAGTAACCGATGAATTTGAAATCGAAGCTGCATTTGAATTACAAATCACTGTGATGATTTTGTCTTTTTGCAACTTATCATTTTCAAATTGTTCGTAAATAATTTTTGCGGAAGAAGTTCCTGTTGCAAAAGATTTTTGTAATGAAATAATCATCGCAATAGAAAATAAAATTTTCAGAAAAGATTTTAATGACATAAAATGATAGAGAAATTAACTTACGGAAAGGTAGAATTTCTTTCTTAAAAACTATTTCAAATTATCATCCACTTGTTGTTGCCTTCTGTCAACGCCCCAATTCATAAAGCATCCGACAAAAACAAATCGACTAGCTGTAAGCCCTATTGGTTCACGATGTGTGCCATCGCTTGAATATCTGTAACCATAAATTTGATTTTGCCCCAACACATTCGATACGCCCAAAACCAATACCGTAAAGGCTTTGCCAATGTGTGTTAAATAATTAGCGTTCATTCCCACCACATTATAATCAGGCGTTCTGTCGCTCATAAACTTATCGGAAGGCTGATTGGGGTTGAAATAAGGACGACCGCTTGCCCAAGAATAAGTAACACCATAACCTAACATCAGTTTCGGAAAAAATTGTTTGAAAACTACATTCAAAGTATGATTCGCTGCAAAATCTGGTTGCACTTCTGATGGATAATAACTGTAAATTCTTTTTGTATCCAAATAAGAATAGCTAATCCAGTAATCACAATTTTTGATTGTTTTTTTATCACGAAGAAATAGCTCAACACCTTTGGCATAGCCATGTCCCCCGTTTGAAATATTTGTCGGGTCAAAATTATTGGAATACAAATTGCTCGGATTTTGCACCAAACTCAAACTGCTCAATGGCGTTAAAATCAACGATTTGTAATCTTTGTAAAACGCCTCCACTCTAAAAGTTTTATCGTTGTGAATGCGTTGGTAATTCAACACCAAATGCGTTGCTTTTTCAAAATTCAAATCGTGTGTGTAGAACAAATATCGTCTGTCAGGTTTTTCATAAAAATCTCCATAAGCAAAACTCAACTGCGAATTTTTACCCAAACGATACGCAACCGACAATCGCGGTGCAACATTCTCTTTGCCCAAAATCGAGCTGTATTCGGCTCTTACGCCTGGTTTCATCACAATTTTTGCGTTGAAATAATATTCCATTTCGGCAAAAGTAGAAGTGAAATTATCAGCAAATTGATAGGTAGAAAATGGATTGATTCCGAAAGAAGTAAACTTCGATTGTTCCCATCCATACTGATATTCAGCACCAATACGAAATGCAGAAAGAACGCCTGTGTATCGTGTAAAAACAACTCTGCCTTGCGATAAAGTATTGGATGAATTGATGCCGATACTTCTGTAATCCAACACCGAATCATTTCTTAATTCACCCAAATTTATTTTATCCCAACTTCCGCTAAAAGACGCACCGGCATTGATGTTCCAGTTTGCATTCAACATACCGCTGTAAGTTAAATTAGTGTACAACGATTTGCTGTTTAAATCAAAAGCAGTTTTCAAATGGTCAACATCATTGATGTCGGGGCGCTGCAAACCCAATGCATTATTATTGGTGTAAGCATAAAATTTTAAGAAACCATTTTTATTCATTCGCTTTCTGAAATTCACCTCAACGTTACCATTTTCGGGCATTTTGCTGAAATGAATATTTTGCGGAACTAACGCATAATAAGGTTGTAAATTAAAATAACCCACACTTACACCTGCACTCATTTTTTGCTTTTCCCACAAATGATTTACGCCACCACCAATACCTACGCTCGATAAACTCAAATTGGTTTCTGATTGTTCCGCCAAATCTTTTGTGTCTAAAACTAAAGCCGAAGACAATCCTTGTCCGTACAATGCACTGTAGCCGCCACTGCTGAAGGATGTGCCTTTAAATAAAAACGGATTGAATTTGCCGCGTTGAGCAATATCAGGCACTGAAGTGTTGTAAGGATTACGCACCAACATGCCGTCAATAAAGGTTTGCGTCTCTCTGCCTTCGCCGCCACGAACAAATAATCCTTCTTGATTTCCGATTTGTTGAGCACCTGGCAAAGTTTTCAAAGCGCCTGTTACATCACCTGCCGAACCTGCAGTAGTAACAATATCCAATGGTGTAAAAATAGTTGCACGTTTTTTATCGCTGGCGTCAAAGCTACCAGCGCTGATGGTTACAGCTTTCAGTTCGTTGAATTTTTCTTTCAATGAAATGTTGAGAACAATAGGCGAACCATTGCAAACAATTTTTTGCTCGAATGAATTATAACCAATAAAAGTTGCGACTAAAATTTTCTCTCCTTTTTCAGAAGTCTCAAAACTAAAACTTCCATCGTTGTTGCTGGAAACACCATCATAGCTATCTTTCACAGAGATACTGACACCAACCATTGGATTTTTTCCATCTGTAACCTTGCCCGAAATTTTTGTTTGAGCAAAAGATAAGATTGAAAAAAATAAAGCAAAGAAAATGAGTAAAAGTTTTTTCATCAACTTAAAAGTTAATCGTTATTGAGTTATTGGTTGTTTGGAAATTCAAATAAAATTGAACAGCAAAAATAGGGTTCAATTTACTTTGTAAAAATTGTTTTCGGTCAATGAAATATTTTAAGCGGTTAATTACACGGTTTTCTTTTTGATGGCAACAGCAATTGCATAAGCAATAAAACCGAAACCCATGCCTAACATTGTTCCCTCCCCAGCTTTATCCATCATTTCCCCTATTGCCATTCCGATAAACATGCAGCCCACAAAAAGGTAGCTGCCTACAGAGTTTATTTTACTTTCGTTTTTTGCTTGGTCTTCCATAATTATTTGTTTTTATTTTTGAAATTAATTTGATGTATCATTTTTTCTGGTTCAAATAAGCGCTAATAGTTTTTACATAGTTGTCAAACGCTGAAACGCCCTTGGGTGTTATCTTACAAGTCGTCAAAGGATAATTATCTTTGAATGTTTTTTTCACAGTGATGTACCCTGCATCATTCAGCTTTGTAATCTGCACACTCAAATTTCCTGCGCTGGCATTGGTTTTTTCTTTGATGAAAGAAAATTCGGCTTCTTTTACACCAACCAACAATGACATCACAGCCAAGCGCAATTCGCTATGCAATAAAGGGTCGAGGGGCTTAAACACGTTCTTGTTGATTAAATTTTTTCCAAAGTAAGATGCCGGGTAAAATATATCCTAATGCAATAGCTAATGAAAAAACCAACAAACCGTTAGTTGGTGAAAAAAAGCAAGTAGTTAATGCTGATGCCCAAAAAACTATAGCACCAATTTTTAATGGAGTAAATTGTAAAATTGCACCTGAAACCATTGTTGCAAAAGCTGCCAAGGTTAAAATAATCGGAATCATATTCACTTGATAAACGTTGGCATAAAAAATTCCAACAAACATACTGATGCCAAATGAAACCCAAACCCAGCCATAAAAATGATTAGTAAATGTTTCGTGTCTTTCAATTTTATCTTTTCTCCGCTCGTAAATCGTTGCAGCTATTCCTCCAATAATAGCCATTGCAATCCATGGTGAATTAATTAGCAGTTCGCCGCAATTCATCTTTATAAAAAGGTACTGTGTTAATGCAGCACCTACATTTAAAAAGCCCCACAACAAAAAGTGGAAACCATTTTGAGAAACATTTTTTTGCGCTACTCCAATCATTTGTTGAATGATTTGTAAGCTCTGTTCGTTCGTTAATTGCTTTTCGTTTTGCATGATAATTTAATTTTGACATTGCAAACATAAACTAGTTTATGTTATAAACCAAATTTATTTTCAAAAACTTTTTTAGTACTATTTTCTCTTTTCAAAAATCTCACCTCTAAACATTAACTTCGTCCTCCAATTTTTACAAGATGAAAGTATCTGAATACATAGCGCAATCCAAAAACAAACCATTGGTTTCGTTTGAAATTTTACCACCATTGAAAGGAAAAAGTTTTCAATCCATTTGCGATGTGCTTGACCCGTTGATGGAGTTCAAGCCGCCATTCATCAATGTTACCTATCATCGAAGCGAAACGCAATTTAAAAAAATGGTAGATGGTAGATTTGATAAAATTGCTGTCAGAAAACGCCCAGGAACAGTTGGTATTTGCGCCGCCATCATGAACAAATATAAAGTGGATGCCGTTCCGCACTTGATTTGTGGCGGTTTCACGATTGAAGAAACCGAAGACGCTTTGATTGATTTGGATTTTTTGGGCATTGAAAATATTTTGTGTTTACGGGGTGATGCACCGCATGGCGAAAAATCATTTACACCCGAAAATGGCGGACATCATCATGCCATTGATTTATTGAAACAGGCTGTGAACATGAATCACGGCAAATATTTAGAAGAAGATTTGAAAAATCCTGTGCATACAAATTTCTGTTTGGGCGTTGCTGGTTATCCTGAAAAACATGCCGAAGCACCAAACATGAATGCTGATTTAAAACGATTAAAAGACAAAGTGGATGCAGGCGCACAGTTTATTGTAACACAAATGTTTTTTGATAACAACAAATATTTTGAGTTTGTAAATAATTGTAGAAGCATCGGAATTGATGTGCCGATTATTCCAGGTTTAAAACCTTTAACGACTCGAAAACAGTTGACCATGCTGCCTCAAACATTCAATATTAATTTGCCTGAAGAGTTGGTGAATGAAATTCATAAAGTAAAAACAGATGATGATGTGATGAAAGTTGGTATCGAATGGTGCATTCAACAATCAAAAGAATTGGCTACCAAAGGCGCACCAGTGTTGCATTATTACACCATGAGCAATGTAAAAGCAATTAAAGCAATTGCCGAAAAAGTGTTTTGAGACTGGAACACGGATAACACAGATGCAACGGATAAAAACGGATTTTATCTTTTTAGAAAAATGATTTTTCATCTGTGAAAATCATTTCAATTCGTGTCATCCGTGTTCTGCATTTTTAAAAAAAATTGATGAAAAATTTAGAAATTATTTTTGAAGACGATTATTATGTTGTTGTAAACAAACAGGCTGGAATGCTCACCATTCCTGATAGATACAATGATTCCATACCGAATGTGTTGGGCGAATTACGCAAAAAATACAACCCAATTTTCACCGTTCATCGCATTGATAAATACACCAGCGGCGTTTTATGTTTTGCAAAAACCGAAGCGGCGCACAAACATTTAAACACACAATTTGAGCAACATACTTTGCAAAAAACTTATCAGCTGTTGGTGTTGGGAGAAACCGAAGCAGAAGGAAAAATTGATTACAAAATAACGCCCGACCCACGTGAAGATGGGCGCATGGAAGCCAGCGAAAAATATGGCAAGGCATCACTCACTAATTATAAAACAATTAAAAATTTCGGACACGATTATTCGTGGGTTGAAGCTTATCCGCAAACTGGAAGAACGCATCAAATTCGTGTGCATTTTTTAGCCATCGGTCATCCACTTTTAATTGATGATATGTATGGTTCGCCCGAACCATTTTTATTGTCGACAGTAAAGAAAAAATATAAACTAAGCAAAAATGAAGAAGCTGAAAAGCCTCTAATGGCAAGACTTACACTACATTCATCGCGATTAGAATTTAAGCATGTGGTAGATGAAAAGACAATTATAGTTGATGCGCCGCTACCAAAAGATTTTGCAGCGGTGATTAAGCAGTTAGAAAAAAATTATTGAGTTTTTTTCACTGGTTTGTAATGACTAGCTTCCAAAATTTTTTGCCCGTCAGTTTCTTTCATCAATTGCTCTAAAGAAGTTTTCGGAAATTCATTCATATATTTTTTTACTATCTGCCAACCCACCCAAGCGCCTATATTTCCTGGTGCTCCGGGTGGCATGCCTGGTGTAACAGGCGCATCGCCAATGTAATGCGCCACTTCAAACATATCGCTCGTATAAAGCAAATTATGTTTAATAAAAAACTCCCAAATTTTAAATTCATTGTAATCGCACCACAACATTTGAATGCCTGAATAGCCCATCTTTATTGAATCAGCGTAGTGTGGCAATACTTTATCTACATAATACATCAACTTGCCCGATTCCACCATTTTGTCAATCAATCGATGCTTGTTGTTGTCTTCTGCAATTAATGATTGTCCATAGGCTTTCATAGCTGATGGAATAATGTTTTTGGGCACACATCTTTTGATGATAAATTCAGGAAATTGCAATGAAGAGTAATAGGGATAATGTTCGCCCAAAAACATATCGAGCCCAATTCCCAACATACTATCAGCTGTAATGCAACCATAACCAAATTCACTGATAAAAGTGTAAACCTTCGGTAAAACTGATTTCGGAAAATAATATTGATGATATTGAAACGCTTTGTTTAATTCATTTTCGTAAACCGAAAAATCCTTAAAGTTTTTTTCAACCGTATCATACAATCCTTTGATAGACTTGTTTTGTGTAAAATCAGTGAGCAATTTTTGTGGTTCTTCTAAATGTGATTTATCGCCGCCTTGCAAAATTCTTTCGGTGTATAATTTGAAAAAGGAAGGATATTTTTTTTCTAAATTGACAAAATCATTCGACGTAAAAATTTCTTTATCAAGCCTTACAACAGTTAATTTTACAGGTATTTCAGCAACTTTGCTATCAATTTTACTTTGTTGATTATTGCAATTGCAGCCAATAAAAAAAAGCAACGCAAAAAAAGAGAATCGAAAAATATTTTTGTTCATCATCAATTATTTTTGAGATAGTAAAGGTGAAAACAATTTTTTTGAAATTCAATAAAGGTTTATATTTGTTCACAAACAAAATCAATTGTCATTATGAAAAAAATTATTTTACTCGTTTCCATTATTGCTTTTTCATTAAGTTCAATGGCACAACAAACAGATAGAGGAAGAATTTTAGCTGGTGGGCTTTTAAATTTAACTTGGGATGATGGTAAAGAAACTACCACTTATTCGAATGGTTTGCCTACTACCCAAAATACATCCCCAACCAATCTTGATTTTACTTTTTCTCCCAACATTGGGGTTTTTCTATTTAGAAATTTTGCAATGGGCTTGAAAATTAATAGCGAAGTAAAAAATCAATACCAAGGTGGTGGCAATAATTTTCAATCAAATTTTAATGTTGGGCCATTTTTACGCTATTACAAAAAAATTGGGCCACTTGCACCATTTGGCGAATTAGGTTACGGGGTTGGTTCTGTCTCAAATACAGGCAACATTCCTACACCTACTCACTTTAAAGGAACAGTATTAACAATTGGACCAGGTGCTGCTTTTTTTCTTACAGAAAAAATAGGCATTGAAGGTGTACTATTATATGAATATTTATCTTCCAAAACCGATGCAACTATTAGTGGCATTTCAGCTTCGACTTCAAGTAAACAAAGTCGTATGCGCTTCAACATTGGTTTTCAAGTTTATTTGTAAAAATAATTTCAACAAAAAACAAAAGCTGTGCAGTTAACTTTGCGCAGCTTTTTTATTTATGAATATCTCATTAGCACAACTTAACTTCCACATCGGCAATTTTGAAAGCAACACAAAAAAAATTGTGGATGCTATTCATCAGGCAAAATCACAAGGCGCAGAAATTGTGCTGTTCAGCGAATTGGCAATTTGTGGTTATCCTCCTCGTGATTTTTTAGAGTTTGAAGATTTTATT
>CANFST010000012.1 GCA_947449695.1 Chitinophagales bacterium | reverse complement strand
ATTAGCTTCAAGATTAACTGAACCAGCTGTAATCGTTACTGTAATTCCTGATAACGGCGCAAAATATTTAAGTAAGTTTTACAACGATGAATGGATGAAAGCGAATAATTACAAATTGTAAAATCGTTTTTTGAAATAATTATTCAACCTTGAAGAAGTCGATAAACTCGATTTTTCAAGGTTGTTTTATTTCATGAGGAAACGTTTTCAAAATTAAATTCACTCGAAAATCATACATTTGCGGCTCATTCAAAATCAATTTTTAAAAATGAAATTTTCTACCAAAGCCATTCACAACGGACAAAAACCTGATGCTACTTCAGGTGCAATTATTCCACCAATTTATATGACTTCTACTTACGTGCAAGAAAGCCCTGGCAACACCAAGGGCTATGATTACACACGAGCTGGAAACCCGAATTTTACTAACTTAGAGGAGGCTTTGGCATCGTTGGAAGAAGGAAAATATGCTACCATTTTTTCATCAGGATTAGGAGCCATTACAGCATTAATTTCAACTTTGAAAAGTGGCGATAAAGTGCTTGCCACCAACGATTTGTATGGCGGTACTTACAGAATTTTCACAAGAGTTTTTTCGCAATATCAAATCGGCTTTGAAACTATTAACACACAAGATTTAGCAGAGGTAGAAATGAAAATGAGTGAAAAACCAAAATTCATTTTGATTGAATCGCCCACCAATCCGTTGTTGAATATTTCTGACATTGCAGCTATTTCAGCTATCGCAAAAAAACATGGTGTAATGGTGGTGGTTGACAATACTTTTGCTTCATCTTATTTTCAAAATCCTTTGTTGCTTGGTGCTGATGTAGTAATGCATTCTACCACAAAATATATCGGTGGACATAGCGATACTATTGGTGGCTTGCTAGTTACCAACGATTTAGAATTGAAACAAAAATTTGATTTTGGCAGAATGGCAATTGGTTTAAACCCAAGTCCATTCGATGCTTGGCTTACATCGCGAAGCATCAAAACTTTGGGTGTAAGAATGGAACGCCATGCAGAAAATGCGATAAAAGTGGCAGAGTTTTTTGAGCAACATCCGAAGGTGAAAAAAGTATTTTACCCAGGTTTGAAATCACATCCTAATCATGCCATTGCTATGAAACAAATGAAAGGATTTAGCGGCATTGTTTCGGTTGAGTTTAATTGCGATTTAGAAACTACAAAGAAATTAATTTCATCGCTTCATATTTTCAGTTTGGCTGAAAGCCTTGGTGGTGTTGAATCTTTAGTTGACCATCCTGCATCAATGACACATGCCTCTATTCCTAAATCGGAACGTGAAAAAATCGGATTGGCAGACGGATTAGTTCGTTTTTCAGTCGGAATAGAAGATATTGAAGACATCATAGCTGATATTGAAAATGCTTTGTCGAAAATTTAAATCTACTGTTTTCTACTTGATGAATAGTCAATATTGATTAAGGATTTTCATTTGTTGTTCTGAAAAAGCAAACCAAAACTTTGCATTACCTTTACATCACAAAAAATCATATCCATCATGAAGAAAATTTTAAAAATAGTAGGCATAATCTTCATAGTTCTAATTATTGCTATCACAGCTATTCCATTTTTATTCAAAGACAAAATTGTATCGAAATTAAAAACTGCCATCAACGAAAATATTAATGCCAAAGTAGATTTTGGTGATTTTGATTTGAGTGTTTGGAAACATTTCCCCAACCTGACTTTTACTTTGAATGATTTGAGTGTGGTGGGTGTAGATGATTTCAAAGGTGATACTTTATGCAGCATCAAGCAATTTGAAACTGCGATAAATTTGTATGATGTGGTGAAAGGAAGCAACTATTCGGTGAATGCCATTTATTTGCGAACGCCAAGAATTTTTGCAAAAGTATTGGCGAATGGAAGAGCAAATTACAATATCACCAAGCCGAGTAAAACGCCAGCAAATGCTGCTGCAAGTGAATCAAAACCATTTCATTTTTCTCTAAAAAAATATGCGATTGAAAATGGTTACATCATTTGGGATGACAGAACTTTAAAACAATCAGCAAAAATTGTTGGCTTAAACCATGAAGGTAGCGGTGATTTCACAAGCGATTTATTTACGTTAGTTACTCAAACCGACATTGAACAACTGACTTACAATTTTGGCGGCATCAATTATTTAAACAACACCAAAACCAGCTATAAAGCCACTTTCGAGATTGACAACAAAAATAGCAAATACACTTTTAAGGATAATGAATTGACGCTAAATGCACTTACGATGGCGTTTGAAGGTTGGTTGGCTATGCCTAAAAATGATATTGATATGGACATCAAATTTGCCAGCAAACAAACTGATTTTAAAAATATTTTTTCCTTAGTTCCTGGTGCTTTTACTAAAGATTATAACAACATCAAAACCTCAGGAAGCATGGCTTTCAATGGTTTTGTGAAAGGAACTTACAATGACAAAACAATGCCTGCTTACAATGTTACATTGCTTTGTAAAAATGGAATGGTACAATATCCATCTTTACCAAAAGCAATTAATAACATCAATCTGGATTTGAATGTAAATTGTCCTGATGGCAATGTTGCAAATTCAACCATCAAAATCCCTGCTTGTCATTTTGAAATGGGAAGTGCTCCTTTTGATTTGAGTTTGGTTTTAACTCAACCTACTACTGCCATGAATTTGGATATGAAAGCCAAAGGAAAATTAGATTTGGGCGAAGTAAATAAAATGATGCCAATGGAGGGTGTTACTAAAATGAGTGGCTTGCTGGATATGGATTTGGCGGCGAAAGGAAGTTTGAAAGCAGTGCAAGAAAAACACTACGAAAATTTTTATGCTGATGGAAATATGATTTTGAAAAACGTAGAATACGCTTCAAAAGATTTTACAAAAGGCGTTTTGTTACGTGATATGAATATGCATTTCAATCCAAAAAATGTTGACTTGAAAAACTTTGATTGTAAATTAAGTGAAAGCAATATCAAGGCAACTGGAAGCTTGGATAATGTGATTGGGTATGCATTAACGAATCAAACATTGGGTGGAAAATTGAATTTGCAAATGGATTATTTGAATGTGGATGAATGGATGACACCAACAACTGCTGCCGCTCCAGCTGATAATAAAACTGCTGCATCAACACAAAGCTCCATCTTCAAAGTGCCGAATAATATTGACTTTATAATGACTTCAGCCGTAAATAAAATTCATTATACAAACATGGATTTACAAAATGTAAATGGCGGTGTAAGTGTGAAAGATGAAAAAATGCAATTGCAAAATCTGAAAGCTGAAATGCTTGGTGGTTCAATGACAATTAGCGGTGGATATTCAACTAAAAATACTGTATTGCCCGATATTGATTTGACTTATGACATCAAAGATTTTGACATTCAGCAATCGTTCAAAACATTTAACACAGTGAAAAAAATTGCACCTTTTGCTGAATTTACAAAAGGAAAATTCACGACCAATTTAACCATGACTGGTAAAATGTTAGCTGATATGTCGCCTGATTTAGCAACCATCAATGGCAATGGTTACTTCTCAATTTTTAGCGGAAGCATCAGTAATTATCCGCCAATTGCAAAAATTATGGAAGCCTTGCAAATGAAAGGTGCAAGCGAATTGCCGATTAAAGATTTGAAAACTTGGTTTGAAATTCACAATGGAAAAATTGAAATCAAACCATTCGATATTAAATCAAACGATTTGGTGATGAATATTTCGGGAACACAATCATTAGATTCAAAGATTGATTTCTTGGTGAAAATGGATATGCCTCGTAAAATGCTGGGAGCTGCTGCTGGAGCAGCCATTGACCAAGCGATTGGATTAGCCAATAAAAACGGAGCAAATTTTTCTTCTTCTGATAGAATTAAATTTGATATAAATGTTGGTGGAACTAATATGAATCCTACTATAAAAACTGGATTAAAAGATGCTTTAAAAAGTAAAGCCAATGATTTGAAAGATGCTGCTGAGGCTAAAGCCAAAGAAGAAATTGCAAAAGCAAAAGCTGAGGCAGAAGCCAAAGTAAAAGCCGAAGCCGATAAAATAAAACAACAAGGTTTAGATGCTGCCAACAAAGCAAAGCAAGATGCTTTGAATGCTGCTAATAAAGCCAAGGCAGATGCTGAAGCACAAGCAAAAGCCGCTGCCTATAAAGCTAAACAAGAAGCTAAAAACAAAGCCAAAGATGCTTTGAAAGGATTATTTGGGAAATAGAATTTCATTTTTCATTTTCAACTCTGCTACAAAATTTTACCTTTGCAGCTTAAATAAAAAAATTACACGAATTTAATATGGAGCAAAATTTTGAAAAAAACTTAAGCATTTATATCGAAGACGAAAAAGCAGCTGTAGAGCTAATTGGCATCATTGGCAATTTGTGGTATGATAAACAAGTGGAGCTAATTTTGTTTCGCAATCAATTAATTGATAGAAGCACCAGTGAGTTGTTGAACTTGATGCATTACAGCAGAACTGTGGTTCAACAACCTATCAATATTCATCACATTCTTTCTATTGCCAGAGAAATGGCTAAGTTAGATTTAGCACCATCTCGAATTGACTTAGGTAGATTAGCTAGCGAATGGCTAGCGGAAGCCGCAAATTTCAAGAACGATGTTTCAGCTTTTGTTGTTGCAAAAATGAAAGATTTTGTTGGTTCTGATAAAATTGATTTGCATCCGAAAGATGTTATCTTATATGGCTTTGGGCGAATTGGAAGAATTGCTGCTCGTGAATTAATTACACAAGCAGGCAAAGGACAGCAATTACGTTTACGTGCTATCGTAACTCGTGATAAAAGCGATGAAGATATTGAAAAACGTGCTGATTTATTGCGAAGCGATTCAGTTCACGGACCTTTCCCAGGTACTGTAATTGCCGATATTCCGAACAAATGTTTGATTGTAAATGGTCATCGCATTCACATGATTAATGCCAGCGACCCAACATCAATTGACTATACTGCTTATGGCATACATGATGCACTATTGATTGATAACACTGGTGTTTTGAGAGATAGAGAAGCATTGAGCAAGCATTTAAAATCGAAAGGTGTGGGCAAAGTTTTGTTAACTGCACCAGCCAAAGGAGATATTCCAAACATTGTGCATGGGGTTAATCACGAAAGTTTTGATGCCAATGAAACCATCTTCAGTGCTGCATCTTGCACTACTAATGCTATTGTGCCTGTATTGGCAGTGATTGAAAAAGAATTTGGCGTAATTCGTGGTCATATCGAAACCGTTCATTCTTATACCAACGACCAAAATTTGTTGGATAATTATCATAAAAAATATCGCCGTGGTAGAAGTGCTGCCATGAATTTAGTTATTACCGAAACTGGTGCTGATAAAGCTGTTGCGAAAGTTTTACCGCAATTAGCTGGTAAACTTACTGGTAATGCAGTTCGTGTACCTACACCAAATGTTTCTTTAGCTATTTTAAATTTGCAATTGAATAAAGATGTTACTAAAGAAAGTGTCAACGAAACCATGCGCAAAGCTGCATTGCAAGGCGATTTGGTTGAACAAATTCAATACATGGATAGTAATGAATTGGTAAGTACAGATATGGTTGGAAATCCATGTGCGTCTATTTTTGATTCACAGGCAACTATCACTGCAAAAGACGGAAAGAGTGCAGTGTTATATGTTTGGTACGATAACGAATATGGTTACACTCGTCAGGTAATTCGCTTTAGCAAATGGTTAGCAGGTGTAATCAGATTGCGCTATTATTAATTCGCAATAAATTCTAACAATTATTTTGAAATTTTGAATTAAACAGTATCTTTGCACCCCAATAAAAAACAATAGTAATGAAACGGACTTTTCAACCTCATAGTAAAAAACGTAAAAAGAAACATGGTTTCCGTGAAAGAATGTCAACTTCTGATGGTCAACGTGTTTTATCTGCTCGTAGAAGAAAAGGCAGAAAAAAATTGACAGTATCTGACGAAAAGAGCCTCAAATAAGGAACTTTAGTTAATAAGACTTTATAAAAACATAAACCGAGGTTGAATATTTCATACATTCATCCTCGGTTTTTTTATGCCCGAAAATTCAAACATACCACATCCATTTGCGTTTAAAAAAAACGAAAAACTTTGTAGCCAAAAGTTGATAGACGAACTATTTGAAAATGGAAAATCAATCAGCAAAGGTTGTTTGCGTATAATTTATTTGTGCAAAAATGAATCGCATGAATCTTCCAATCAAGTATTGATATCAGTAGCAAAAAAGAGATTTAAAAAAGCAGTGGATAGAAACAGAATCAAACGATTGATAAGAGAAGCTTATCGCTTGAATAAAACTGAATTGCAAGTGTTATCAAGACAACAGCAACAGCAAATTAACCTGGCTATCATTTTTCAAAGTAATGAAATGCTGAATTATCAAGCTGTTGAAGCTGATTTAAAAAGTGCTTTGATAAAATTAATTTCAAAAATAAAACATTGAAAACGCTACTAAAACCTTTAGAGTGGTTATTTCTTTTGCTGATAAAAATTTATCAGTTAGTCATTTCACCATGGCTTGCGCCTTCCTGCCGATTTACACCAACCTGCTCTGAATATGGCGTACAGGCAATAAAAAAACATGGTGCATTAAAAGGTTTTTGGTTAACAATTAAAAGAATTTCACGATGCCATCCATGGGGTGGGGGACATGGCTACGACCCAGTACCATAGTACTATATTTTATTCTTTGGGAAATCGTATAATAATAATTTACTTTCACAATGTTGTATCATTTGCCAGTCATCTCTTTTTAATTGAAAAATTGCAATTCCACAAGTTGGCAGATTTTCTGTTACAAATCCTGATAGACTATTTACAAAAAGGGTAATGCCTGGATTGTGACAAACAATCATCAAGCAATTTATTTCATTTGAAACATGTTCGATTGTATATGTAATTGTTTCGGGCGTAGCATGATATAATTTATTTTGAAAAGAAATTACATCAAGTTTATAATTCATCTCATTTGCAATAAGTTCAGAAGTTTGTTTAGCACGAGCTGCAGTGCTGCTAATAATTAATTGAGGTACAAAATTGTTGTTTAATAATCTTTTACCCATCATTGGTGCATCGTTTAACCCTCTGGTATTTAATACACGGTCAAAATCTTTTTGCAAAGGATTACTCCAATCGGATTTAGCATGCCTGACTAATATGAGTTTTTTCATCAAATTTGATTAAAATTATTTCAATTTTTCTGCTGCTAATTTATTTTTACTTGCCATATAGCCATTATTTGCATCCCGATAATTCGGGCTAATTTTAATTACTTTCTCAAATGCTTCGACGGCTTTGTTATAATGCTGGGCAGTGAAATTTGCACCGCCAATATTATACCAACACTCTAAATACAATGAATCAACTTGATGTAAATATTGACTGGAATGATTGAGGAAAATGATGGCTGAATCAATTGATTTTCTGCTACCACATGCCATCCCTTTTTTATAAAATTGCTCAACTAAAACTTTATCATATTCTAATAATTTGGGATGCGTTGGTGATAACACACGAACTTTGTTCCATAATTGTTCAGCTCGTTCAGTGCTGTCCATTCGGCTATAAGCCACACCCATGTTAAAATAAGCATCATCATAAGAAGGATGAATTTGAATGGCATGACGATAAAAATTTATTGCTAATGCCAATAAACTATCGCGAAGATGAATATTAGATTTTTTAGTATCGCTTAATAAAATGTAAGTAGAACCAGTTCCATTATTTACTCTTGCGCTATTACCTGATTTGTGAATATCTGATAGATTCAGAGTATTATCATTTTTCCAATCTTGATTACGGGCGAATATCTCTATTGAACAAATTAAAAATACTGGCACAAAGAATATGACTACCAAATATTTTCTGTGAATCGAAAATGATTTTTCAATTTTTTCTAAACACCATTGGACTAAAAAAATCATTGCCACACAAAAAAATAATGATGGGAAAAATAAAAGCCGTTCGCCCAATGTCATTCCTATTTCAACGATTAAATTGGTGCTGACACTAAACGTAATAAAAAATAAAATAATGCAAAATGAAAAAATATTTTTTTTAGCAATGCCTCGAAAAGCAATAATGGCAAGCGCTACAAGCAAAGTCAAGGAAGCTATTGTTGAAATATTGGAAAATGAATGTGGTTGAATCTGGTTGAAAGAATAATCATAGCTAAGTGGATAAGGAAAAACCAATAATTTTAAATACAACAACAAAATAAAAATCTTAGTAGCTAACTTTTCAGTAGAAGTCATTAATAAAAATGGATTATTCATAATTTCCTTACTTTGTTCAGCTGCAGCGAAAGGCACAATGGTATTGCGTATAAACAAATACAATATAGTGGTGATAAAAAATGGAATACAATACAACAAAGTTTGTTTTAGATTTTTTTTACGAAAAAAATAAATCATCACAGGCACGCCAGCTAAAAGTGTGATGCCATTTTCTTTTGCAGTTAGTGATAAAAAAAACAGCAACATCGAAAGAAACATTGCCCATGCCTTTTCTGTTTCAATAAATTTCCAAAACAAATACAAGCAACTTAAAACAAGACACAAACAAAGTAATTCATCGCGACCTTTGATATTAGCTACTACCTCGGTATGCACTGGATGTATAGCAAAAAGTAATGCTGAAAAAAAAGCAAGCCAGCTGTTTTTAAGAATAAATTTTTCTAAAAACAAAAATATTAAAATAACAATGATGACGAATATCAGAACATTAATAATATGGCTTCGATGCGGATGATTATTGCCCCATACTCCTATTTCAATGCTAAATGAAATAAGAGAAAGTGGGCGCCAACGACTACTGGCAGCATCATGGCTGTCACTATTCCGAAAGCCATATAAATAATCATTATTAATATGTTCGCTTATGCCTTCAAAACCTCTTTTTGTAATTGAGTTTTGAGTAATCATCATTGCATCATCCAAGCAATAATCGTTGAAAAAAGTATTAGCATATAAACCAAAACTTACTGCAGCCAATATAACCATCATCCATTTATTTAATGAAAAACCAATTGAATGGTTGATTGATTTTTCTTCAACAATAGGTGATGGTGGCAGAATTATTTTTTTCTTTTTTGACATTATTTATTTACTATGAACAAAATTAAAATTATTGTTGAGTATTTATATGCTACTCTTTCTTATCTGAAATAAATTTCGGTGGCGCCAAAACCAAATTTGTGATGGTATTCATTTTGAAAACTTCTTATGCCGCCATACTGACGAAGAATTTCCCATATTTCGGCTTTCAGTTTCCCTTTGCCAATGCCATGCACTACTGTAAATTTTGCTAATTTATGCACCATCGCATCTTCTAATGCTTTACGAAAATGACGCAATTGAATATTGATAATTTCAGCATTAGTCATACCATTGTGATTGTCAATTAAATTTTCGATGTGCAAATCAATTGTATCTTCTATATAGTAATGGCGATGCTTTTCGGGTGTTGGTTTTTTATAATTCTCCTTTATCCTTCGCTCTACCTGCTGGGCAAGCGGCGCATTAATATGGATAGGTGCATTTATTTTTTCTGAAATATTCTGCAAAATCCCAAAATGATAATTGTAGGCTGTTTCGTTTAAAATTGGTGTAGATGATAAATCGCGAAAAAAAGATTTAGGTTTTAGTTTGAATTGTTTATTTAACTGAAATAAAGGATGCGATGCATGTTCTATAGTGATTTCAATAGTCGGATTTTCATTTAATTCATCCATTGCCAAATCGCCCAAGCGATAAATGTATCTGCGTTGCAGCCTATTACGCAAATGCATGTATAATTCATTTTGAAGGCTTAATTTTATTTCAAATCGAATATCATCGTTGGTATCATTCACTAAAATCATCTCAAAAAAATGAACATCATCTATTTCAACAGGCATGAATGAGAGATGAAAACCACTAATGGCATTATGCTGATGTTTGGTAAAATAAAGTTCTACTTCATTAATAATCTCCTTAGTGTCAGCGATGGGTTCATCACCTAATTCTTTTTTTTCGGCATCGAAAATCTCTAAGTCATCCATAAACACAGGCAAAACCATTTCATCATCCAACTCGATTTTCAGCATATACATATTTACAAAATCTTTTACTAATCCAACTTCGCCAGTATGAATCAACAAAACTTTATCACCTATTTTAAATGAATGTGGCATTTGGAAATTTAAAGTATAACAAAATAAAATTATAATGTTATATTTGAACTACTAAAAATTTAAGAAAAATGAATATCGCAAAAATATTAAAGTGTTCGGTAGCGCTACTACTATTTTTTTTAATTAGAACCCAAAATTGTCAAGCCCAATTATTAGTTGATACTACTTTAACCGCTCAGCAGCTAGCACAAACATTAGTTGGAAATGGTGTAACCATTAGCAATGTTAGCATGACTTGCCCTAATGGTGCTCATGGTGGTTTTACAGCCACTGGCACAAATTTAGGAATGTCATCTGGGATTATTTTAGCAAGCGGAAGAGTAAAAGATGCTCCTGGTCCAAATAGCTCAACAAGCACCTCAACTTCATTTAATGCAAATGGCGATCCAGATTTAGATACTATTGTAAACCCTGATGCCAGTCATGATGCCTGTATTTTAGAGTTTGATGTATTTGTAAAATATGATACTTTGGTTTTCAATTATGTGTTTGGCTCGGAGGAATATGAAGAATTTGTAAATTCTTTCAACGATGTATTTGCCTTATTCATTTCAGGACCAGGCATTGTGGGTAAAAAAAATATTGCCATTATACCTGGCACTGCGTCGCCTACATCTATTAATAATGTAAATTGTGCAGTCAATTCAGCCTATTATACTTGTAACGATGCAAACAGTATTGGTATTAATAGTTGCACGAATGCACAATGCCCGGCAGCAAACTCAAGCACTACCCTTGAGTATGATGGTTTTACTCATGTATTGCAAGCCAAATCACCTGTTATCAGATGCAACACTTATCATATTAAATTGGCAGTAGCCGATGTAATTGACTGGGTTTATGACTCTGGAATTTTTATTGAAGCAGGAAGCTTATCATCTATTGGTATTACTGTTTCGGCTGCAACAGTAAACGGCAATAATTATCCTAACGCAGTGGAAGGATGTTTGAATGGGCAATTTCAATTTCGCCGAAAAACATTACTCAACCAACCTTTAACCCTGCATTTTAATATTGGTGGTACAGCCACTTTTGGTTCAGATTATAGCCCATTTGCTGATAGTGTTGTTTTTAATGTTGGTGATACTTTAAAAACCATTAATCTTATTCCATTACAGGATAATATAAATGAACCGAATGAAACTGTTACTTTAATTATTACTGACTCATCTTGTTCAAGCATTTGGGCTGATACCGTTAGCATTGTTATTCAAGACAGATTAAAAGTGAATGCAGGAAATGATACTACAGTTTGTCAGAACCCTGTTCACCTTGCAGCAACAGCTTCTGGTTTTCTGCCAACGGGTACAAATTATCAATATGCTTGGAGTCCGTTAGCAAATATTATTAGTGGTGCAAACACAGCTACACCTAGTTGCCATGTCAGTATGGGCTTAAATACTTTTGTTGTGCAATTAAACAGCATACCCAGTTGCCCCGAAACAGATACCGTAAAAGTAATCTTATCATTGCCTTTCAGTTTAACTGTTGGCGGCGATACCACTGTTTGTCCTAACACCCCAGTAACTATATGGGCATCGGGCGCCAATAGCTATATATGGAGTTCGTTGCATGGTAATACTATTGTTTGTAATACATGCAGCAGTACCTCGTGTACTATTGCTAATTCATCTGATTCATTTATAGTAAAAGGTACTGGCTTGTTAGGTTGTTCTATTTTAGATACCGTAAAAATCACTATGCTTACTTTGCCTATTTCTAATTTTACAGTGTCACCTAATTCTATTTGCAACGGCGATTCAGTAAATATTCTATTCACCGGCAGCATTTCATCTGCTAATGCTGCAACACCGGTTTATCATTGGAATTGGGCTGGCGGCAATGGTCGTGCTGTTAACTCGAATCAGGACTACAGATATATCTGGGTAAATAATTCTCATACGGATTCCATAAAAAACATTTCATTATCTATTTCACAAGGCAATTGTGTGGGAAACACCTACCAACAAAATGTAATTATTCATCCTATTCCAAAAGCAAAAATTATTTTACCTGATAGCATTTGTTCGGGCAATGCTTATTCAGCTAATGGCTTGCTAAGTCAGGTTAATACACATGGCGGAGCGGTGCATTATCACTGGAACTGGAATGGTGCTGCACAAATATATGCTAATGCCGATTCATCAAAAGATTCAATTAAAACTATCATATTTACCAATACTTCACAAGCGCAAAAAATATATTTACGCATTACACAAGATGGCTGCTCATCGCCATTAGATAGTAATTCATTAATTATAAATCCAATTCCTGTTGCTTCGTTTATAGCTTCGCCTGATACTATTTGCCCCAACGGAATTACAACTTTTAAATTTAATGGCACAATAAATCCTGCTGGTGGTGCAGTCAGCTCTGCATGGAATTTCAATAATGGTATTGCTAATCCGGGTTTTGGATTGGGCAACCAGCATGTGATATATGCCAATGGAGGCAGTACAGCTTTGATTTACAACCCCACTTTATCCATTACACAAAATGGCTGTAAGAGTTTACCATTCAGTTTGCCAGTGATGGTAATGAACCATCCTAAAGCCGAAATAAAAGGTATCAATATTATTTGTCAAGGTCAGCACACTTTGTTTTATGCTACACCTCAAGGGTTAAAAAAATATTTATGGAGCAATAATGCCACAACTGATTCCATCATTGTTTCAGCGCCAGGCTACTATTATGTGCAGGTTGAAAACTTTGCCGGTTGTTGGGATACCACCTCAATGCATTTAATAGTAAATCCTAAACCTGTGGCTGTGGCCGATTCTGCACAATCTATTTATATGGGCAATAGCGTTACTATTTATGGCGACAATTCAAGTGGTGGCGATGTGTATAGCTGGAACCCTGCCTATAGCTTGAATAATCCTAACAGCAGCCAACCTATTGCAACCCCATCTAACAGCACCAATTATCAGTTAATTTATACCAACTCCGTTACCGGCTGTGTTGATACAGCTTATGTATTGATTGATGTAAATCCATGTTCGCCATTGCGATTGCCCAATGCATTTACACCGCAAGGCGATGGTAAAGATGATTATTATATGATTATGAACCCCAACGATGTGTATCAGATTATTGCATTTGAAATATTTGACAGATGGGGCAACAAAGTGTTTGCTACCGATGATAAAAACAGCAAAGGCTGGGATGGCGAATACAATGGTAAGCCTGCTCCGATTGGTACTTATATGTACAGACTGACTTCAAAATGCGGCGGCAATAATTCTATAACCAATCAAAAAGGTGATTTGATTTTGTTGAGATAACTAATGAAAATAATCATTCGGCTTAAATTGATTTTGTGCTGACATGAAAAGAGTTCAGGCAGATTGGAAATGATTTCCAGCTTAATGGAAGAATAAATATTTAACAGTTTTGGGTGTTTGCCACTTGCGAAGCTTATAGAATTTATATTTATAAAAGTAATATCTACAACTTAAGAACCTATAAAAAGTTAGTTATTAAAAATGAGAATTAAGAATCACAAAAATAGAAGTAACTAATGTAAGTTGGGTACGTTTTATTCAATCAATCAAAAAATCAATATTAATATCAACGGCTTATCAAGCGGCAACTATTTACCCAAAGCCACCGATGAAAAAGTTTTTCAGCATACGGCTAAGTTTGTGAAGGAATAAAAATGATTACCGGCTCAATTCAATAAATCCTGTTAGTGGTTTATTTACTTTCACTATACCACTTACTCTTAATTCAAACACTTCACATACATAGTAATAAGTGCCAGTGGATAATTGCTGATGGCTTTGCTGGTCGGTGCCATCCCAGTTTACCATAGGATTAGTAGTAGCAAAAACTTTATCACCCCATCGGTTGAATACTTTTATATCAATATGGTCAATAAATCTGAAAGGTAAAAAAGGATGAAATAAATCGTTGTGCCCATCGCCATTAGGTGTAAAAGTATTAGGCAATACATACACAGGACAATTATCCATGCATACCACATTGCTTGGTGCGCTTTCATTACCCGATGAATCAATAGAAGTGATATAATAACAACCGGCTACTGAGCCATTGTAAGAATGAGTGTAACTGATATTTGTAGCTGGCGCAATGCTGTCAATTTTATGTAATACCAATGAGTCGGTAGGTGCATAATAGATATAATATTTTTTTACATCATCAATATTGCAGAGCGCATCGGGGTTAAGCCAAGATAAATGATTGACTAAATTATCATTTGCAGCAGGCGAAGAAGCATTTTCGCAATCGTTGTGAATAGTTAATAATGTTGCGCATGGAGGTGTGGTATCAATAGCAATAGCACAAACCTGTTGTGATAAATTAAAATTAGGCGCAGTGATATGTGGCGATGCAAAATGACCTTTGCTTTTTACATAATAACAATAAGTAGAATCGTTGATTAAATGCCAATCGGTATAAGTATGACTATCAGTAATACCAACTGAATCGTACAAGGCAGTGACTTTATTTAATCTGAAAACACTGAATGAATCATTTACCCAAGGCACGTTTTCATTCCATTTTAAAGTTACTTTTTTATTGCCGCCAAAGGCTTTAAGAAAGATGGATGAAGCAGGATTGCTGGTGCCAACTGTATCAGTTAAATTGTTGGAATAAAATTTTACCTGATAAAAATGTTGAGCATTTTTTGTATCAATATTATTTTGGAAATAAGAAGTATCAGTAGCCTGATTGATTTGATAAAATGCATTAAATATTTTTGTTGAAATTAAATTGGTAATATTGTTTGTAGCTGAGCCTTCGTACAATTCAAATTTATAAGTTGGTGGATGAAGCAGAGTATCCAAATCAGAGAAATAAGGTTTTAACCATCGGATATAATTAGTGCCTGATGCGGTATTGGTAGTAATCACACTCACATTAATTAATACAGGTACATCTTGTTTCATCAATACACAAGCCTGCTCCGAAGGTGCACTACTAAAAGGATTATAAGGTTGATGACTGGGCGAATATTCGTTAAATTCTGCAACAATTCTGTAGCTATAGGTTTCACCTCTTACTACATTAAAATCATCATAAAAATAATTAGTAATGTTGTTGGCAATAAGAGTATAATTAGTACCATTCAAACCTTGTTCGCATGAATCAATCAACAAACTATCACAGCCAATTTTTCTCCATACAGAAAATGAATTAAAAGTTGGTGTCGTAGCACATGTATAAGGATTATGCCAGGCTACTCTTATATGATTCTGAATCTGATTAGCAGTTACATTTTGTGGTGGTGGTGCAATCAAAAATATTTTCCAGGTTAAATTATCATTCAATGAATAATTACTGCAACTGCCATCACCAGATATTGAATCAACAGCTTTAAAAACCACTTGATAAAATTGTGGACGCAAGTCGTTGCAATCAGTTTGCCAGCTAAAAGTACCTGTTACATTTAAACTTGGTGCAGTGGTGCTAAATGTAGCTGGATTTACAACCGCATTACTGAAAGGTGCCCCATTGGCTGTCAGCCTAATTACCTGACCTAAATCAGGGTCAGTGGCATGCACATTTTGAACAATGTTATCGCCTGCCCAGGCACATTTATCCAATAAATTAGCGATCACTGGCGGATTATCAGGTGTGCAGGTTACAATGATTTGCATATCTCTCATTGTTCTGCCAAGTTTCACAATATGACCATTTAATAATCTACGATATTCATATACATAAAAAGCAATATTGTAAACACAACATTGCGTTGGGGACCAATTAATTTCACCTGTTTTACTGTCCAAAGTCAGTCCGGCTGGATAAGAATATAAGGCAGAAGGCAGTGCCGAATCACAACCATAATGAGGTATTTCTAATTTAAACGACAGGCTATCACCATCAATATCAAATGCGTTAGCATTATATCTATAAGTTACGCCAGTATGAGCAAATGTGATAGGCGAATTTAAAAAAACAATGCTGTTGTTATAAGGCAAAAACTGTGGGTCGGGTACATCAATTTCTGTTTCAATACTAAAAGGAATATCAACTGAATTAGAAATATTACAAATAGATGCAATACGATTCGGATCAGTCATACACAATAAAAACTGACCAGGTCCCGGATAAGTATGTTGACTGATATAATGACTTAGAATGATAGAATCACAAATCTTTGTAGAATCGTGTTTCAAAATAACACTGCTAGTTCCATCCCCCCAACTAATTGGCAAAGAAGGTCGTAATGCAAAAGTAGGCACTTTGGTATAAGTCGTTATAGTTACTTCGTAAGTATTATTGATAATATGCCTATAGGTAATTTCACCAGCACGATTATGTGTAGCCCATGATTGATGCGCTATACATAAAAACAAAAACAGTACACAGATAATCTTTTTCATTTTCTAAATTACTCAAACAAAATACAAAATTAATTAATAGTGTTGCTAACAACCATTATCGTGAAATCACTTAGCTAAAATTTTCGCATATTTCTTTGCATTAGATGGGTCACACCTATTTAGCAAAACACTCATTTGCTGCTTTTCTTGAGGCGAACCATCTGAAAAGATATTTGCTAATTCGTCTGCTTTGGCAGCAAAAAAAGCAACCAACCAAACCCCGTTTGGGTTTTCTTCATACATTTTTTCGATTTGCTTAAGGCTTGAAACTATCGCCGAACGTGCATTGTCAGCATTTTGATACATGGCATCCATACCATTACGATGATAATTGTATAAAATGGTATGAAAAATATCATTCTTACTACTCGTTATATTTTCGCTCAACCAATATCTATTCTTTAAATTTTTTTCGAATGGTTTCCAACCATCTTCATCATAATTTTGCATCAGCGTTACAATTGTTTTTGCTTTATCAAAATATGGTGAACCACCTTTTGGGGAAAATGAATCATAATCCAATCCAATTACCATATAAGCATAAAAAGCCAATACAGATGTCAGGTTAGAGGCGTATCTGTCATCGGCATAATCTAATGGTTGATATTCTACATATTGCACGACAAAATCTTTATCACTCCAATTAAACAAAGTAGAATTATAGCTGCTGTTAAAAACTGGGCGGCTCGATTGAATGTTCATTTGCAAGCGATATTTATCACTTCCCAATTCTTCAGTAACATTTATAATGATATTAAATTCGATTTTTTCCGTAACATCAAATACATCTTCGGTCCATTTTCTGTTGTTATAAAACTCAAAGATTGCTTTTTGCAAAGTCTGAAACACTTTAGGGTCAGTACTTTGCAGCTTTGGTGTATTTATTTTTACCGAGCATTTTAGTTCTTGAGCAAATGTTGAATTGCAAATTGTAATGGTTAAATTATAAACCAAAAACACAGCGAAAATCTTTAAGTAATTTTTCATTTTTATAAATAATTTTCAACCAAACGATTCAGAATGTCAGTAGCAACAATAGTTTTAGGCTTCAATTGAAATCCAGTGATTTTATTTTTTTCTACAATTGTGATTTGATTGGTATCAAATCCAAAAGTTGAATTTTTATTTTTTGTTGAATTTAAAACGATAAAATCAGCATTTTTATTTTCTAATTTCAGTTGAGCGTTTTCAATTTCATTATTCGTTTCCAATGCAAACCCAACTAAAGTCTGTCCTTCTGATTTCATTTTTCCTAAAGCTGCTAAAGTATCAGGTGTTTTTTTCAATTCTAAAATCATGCCGTCATCTTTCTTTTTAATTTTTTTATCAGCAACATTTATCGGCGTATAATCAGCTATGGCTGCGGCACAGATTGCAATATCCATTTTATCAAAAATCAAAATGGCGTTGTCAAACATTTTTTGTGCAGTTGTACATTCAATAATTTTGATGTTGGAATGATTGGGTTTGATTGAAGTTGCACCTAACAACAAAGTAACTTCAGCACCTGCATTGGCAGCAATTTCAGCGATTGCTATGCCCATTTTTCCGCTGCTGTGATTGCCAATAAATCTAACAGGGTCAATCGGTTCATGAGTTCCTCCAGCGGTTATTAAAATTTTTTTACCACTTAATTTTTTAAGATTTTTTTTTTGAGCGAAATAATTTTCCACCCAATTTAAAATTGTTTCAGGTTCAGCCATTCTACCTTTACCAATCAAACCACTGGCTAATTCGCCGTTTTCCACATCAATCAAATGATTGCCGTAAGATTTTAATAGCTCTACATTTTTTTTGGTAGATGGATGTTGCCACATATCTAAATCCATTGCAGGTGCAAATGCAACTTCACATTTTGCAGAGAGATAAATTGCCGTTAATAAATTATCACAAAAGCCATTTGCCATTTTCGCAATCGTGTTGGCAGAGGCAGGTGCAATCAACATCAAATCAGCTTTTAAGCCTAATTCAACATGGTTGTTCCAATTGTTTTCATTGAAAAAATCTACTAAAACTTTTTGTTTCGATAAAGTAGAAAGTGTAATGGCAGGAATAAATTTTATAGCAGAGTCAGTCATCACTACTTGCACCTCTGCTCCAGTTTTAATCAGCAAACGAGTCAGGAAAGCCGCTTTGTAAGCTGCAATGCTGCCAGTTATTCCAAGAATTATTTTTTTGCCTTTAAGCATAAGATTTCAAAGTTAATCAACTTTTAATGACTCACTGAAGCAACTGCTTCAGGATTGTGTTTGTGCTTAAACATGATTGCAAATAAAACTGCAATCACTAAAGCATAAGCAGCAAACGAAAGCCAGATTTGATGCCAATCTCTAATGCCATTTTGTGTAAAAAATTTATCAATTACAATACCGCTTAGTAAACCACCAAAGAAAGCACCAAAGCCATTTACCATCGTTGTAAATAATCCTTGTGCACTTGAACGAATCACAGCATCAGTGGTTGTTTCAATAAATAAAGACCCAGAAATATTGAAGAAATCGAAAGCCATTCCATACACAATGCACGATAAAATTATCATCCACAAACCTTCAGAAGGATTGCCAAATGCAAATAATCCAAACCGTAAAACCCAAGCCAGCATAGAAATGAGCATGACATTTTTAATCCCAAATCGCTTTAAGAAAAAAGGAATTGCCAAAATAAAAAGTGTTTCGCTGATTTGCGAAATGGACATGATGATGGTAGAATATTTCACCATGATTGAATTTTCATAAGCAGGATTATTTTTAAATTCTGAAAGAAAGACATCACCATACATGTTGGTCAATTGCAAGGCTGCGCCCAACAACATAGCGAATAAAAAGAACAACGCCATTTTGTAAGTGCCGAATAATTTGAACGCATTCAAACCTAACTTTTCTGCCAATGAAGCATTTTCAGCAATCAATTTTTGAGGTGTGCATTTAGGCAAAGTGAAAGAATAAATTCCTAACACAAAAGCCGAGAATGCCGCAATATAAAACATGTTGGCAGATGCTTTATTGCCTGATAAATTCGTGAGCCACATGGCTGCAATAAAGCCAATTGTTCCCCAAACTCTGATTGGCGGAAATACTTTTATGACATCAAAATTATTATTTTTCAAAACCGTGTAAGCCACTGAATTTGATAAAGCAATGGTAGGCATATAGCATAACATCGCTGCAAACATCGCCCAATAAAACGAAGTAGCATCATTCATCTGTGGCAAGAAAAACAAGGCAATACCGCTGAAGATGTGCAATGCGCCAAATAATTTTTCTGCGTTAATAAATTTATCAGCTAAAATTCCTGTTAGTGCCGGCATTAAAATAGCAGAGATGCCAAGTGTTGAAAATATAGCCCCAAATTCTGCGCCACTCCATTGTTTGGTACCAAACCAATAATTGCCTATGGTAATCAGCCAAGCACCCCAAACAAAAAATTGCAGGAAGCTCATGATAATTAATCGCAGTTTTATACTCATGAGAAATTTCTTAGATTGAAAATTTATAAACGAGAATCTGGAACATTTGATGAATCCTGCATTGCAGGCTCATTTGAAATTATAGTTGATGCAAATGAATTTGTATTTGCTGTTGAATTCACTTCCATCACCTTTCCATTTTCACAGCGAATAGTTCTTGAAGGAAATTTTTGCATCATCATAAAATCATGCGAAGCTATTAACATAGAAGTGTTGCTGTCACGAGCAATTTGTTGCAATAGCTGAATGATTTCATCGCTTGTTTCAGGGTCTAAATTTCCTGTTGGTTCATCTGCTAAAATCAACTCAGGTGAATTTAACAAAGCTCGTGCAATCACCACACGTTGTTGTTCACCACCAGATAATTCATAAGGCATTTTAAAGCCTTTCGTTTTTAATCCTACCAAGTTCATCACATCATCTATTTGAGATTTTATTTTTGAATCATCAGTCCAGCCAGTTGCCTTTAAAGCAAACACTAAATTGTCTTGTACATTTCTATCGCTCAACAATTGAAAATCCTGAAACACAATCCCAAGCTTGCGACGCAGATTAGGCAAGGTTTTCCAGGTTAATTGCTTCAAATCAAATCCCACAACAGTTCCTTCGCCATTGGTCAATGGCAAATCGCCATACAATGTTTTCAACAAACTACTTTTTCCAAAACCGGTTTTACCCACCAAATAAACCACTTCACCTTTTTGCATATCCAAATTCACATTGCTAAGTATGAGTGATTTTCCTTGAAAAATATTTACGTTGCCTAAATGAATTGTCATCATGTTGTAAAAATAAAAAAAGGAAGTGCTTATACAAACACTTCCTTTTTTTATTTAAAAAATTTTATTTCAGTAATTATTCTACAATAGTGAATTTACCAGTAGTTTTTTGACCACCAATTTCAACTGAATAGAAATATACGCCAGACTTGAAACCTGTTGTATTGAAAGTTACTTTATTAGCAACTGTTTGAGTTGATTCAGCAATTGTTTGACCTAAAGTATTGAATACTTTTATTGAAGCGATGTTTGAAGTTGAATTCAAGTTAATTGGCAATACCAATTCAGCACCTGATTTTGAAGGATTAGGATATAATTTACCAGTGAAAAACTGATTGTTCAATTCGTTGATTCCTATTGCAGCCAATACATTAATTGATTTTGAAATAGTAACATGATTAGCACCGGAAGTAACTGTTAATACAACGTTGTAAGTACCACCTGTAGAATAAGTATGCGACGGAGATGCACCTGTACCTAAAGCAGTTCCATCACCAAAATCCCATGAGTATGTAGCTGAAGGATCGTTTGAGGTACCTGTGAAAAGAATAGAAGCATGTGCATGAGGAGCAGAAGGTGCATAAGTAAATGACGCAGATAAGGGCTCTGTAAATGTTACTTGAACCGTTGTAGTCCAATCTTCCAAAGCTGAAGGATTGCTACCACTTGTAATATTTGTGCAACGAGTTATATTTGGAATGAATGGTACATAATTATAGAATGAAAAAGGCAAACCAGTAAATTGTGATGCATTCCCACTTCCATCATCAACGTAATCAATAAGAGTAGAAAAAGTATCAGTAGTGCTAGCTGGATAGTAATTTAATGCAATACCAGTTTTACTTGTTGTTGTATATCCTGGACCAAAAGATAATACTGCTGTAGCATTTGAGCCCAACCAATGACCACCTGGACTTAACGTAGTAGTTGTTGTCTTATAACCAGAACTTAATACATTATTTAATTGAGGAACACCAGTTGCACTTAATCCAACAATATTGTAAGAAATAGAATCCTTTAAGCCAGATTTATTAACATGAGTGCTAAAAAAGAAAATTGAGTCAATCGTCATTGAAGCTGGATAACTAAAATATTTAGTCGAACCAGGCACATCGTTAAAATCTGAAAATACAATAATACTATCCGGATTTGATGATGCAGGATGTGAATAATATAATGACATTGCTAATTGAGAAATAAGAGTATCTGTGCTACCTGGAACAGATTTTACTTGCCAAACATAAGCACCAGAATTTGCAGTAAAATTAGCAGCAAGAGCTGAATAATCAATAAAGTAAGTAGACGTTGGAGTTGCTTTTGAACCACCATGATTATTGTCAATTTTTTTGAAACGGTTTTGTTTCAATTTAATCAACTCGGCTTTTTTAATGTTAGCTTCAACATTCGCCTTAAATGGAATTTGAGCATAAGTAGCAATAATACTTGCTACCAAAAGAAGAAGTGTAATTTTTACTTTTTTCATTTTTTATAAAATTTATTTTTGATTTGTTTTAAAAATGGATTGTAAAAGTAGAGGTTTTAATTAAAAAACCAAATTCTATTTTACCATATTGTTAATAGACGAAAAAAGCCATCAAATGGTTGCATGTGCAAAACAATGTCTGCACAATGGCTCATAATTATTTTTTGCGCCCAGCACAATTTGCTCATCGTTATTAATCGTGCGATGACTGTGATTGGCTATGCTACCACATTTCACACAAATCGCATGCACCTTTGTAACATATTCGGCATCTGCCATCAACTGCGGCATTACCCCAAATGGCACACCCAAATAATCCATATCCAAGCCAGCAATAATCACTCTGATGCCTTGCAAAGAAAGCTTTTTAGCCACTTCTGGCAAAGCCGAATCAAAAAATTGAGCCTCATCAATCCCCACCACTTCCACATTTTCAATTTGTGAAAGAATTTCAACCGAATGTTTTATCGAGATAGATTGGATAAAATTTTCATCGTGCGATACAATTTTCTTGTCCGAAAAGCGATTGTCAATCTCGGGTTTGAAAATTTTAACCGATTGATTAGCAATTTTAACACGTTTTAATCGGCGAATTAATTCTTCAGTTTTGCCCGAAAACATGCTTCCACAAATGACTTCAACCCAGCCTTTGTGTTTGTGTGGTATTTGTGGTTCAATGAACATTTTTGATTGGAGAAATTAGATTGGTGATGTAAGATTTTGTGCTGTAATTTGTAATGTGAAATAAAAAAATTAGAAATGGCAAATGTAAATGAATTGCTCGGCAATGTGAATGCAAGTATTGAACGAATGTTGAAAAATAATTCAGCTATCGAAAAAGATTTGGCTTTGGAGAAGATAAGAAACTTGTATAATGCAGTTATCAATTTTTCTGCTACACAAAAAATCGAAACAACACCAAAGCCTCAACCCATAAATATTTCAGAGCCTGCAAAAAATATTTCTTTCGAGGAAAAAGTTGTTCCAATAAAAATATCGAGTAACGAAAGATCAGAAAGCTTGAACGAAATTTTGATTCAAAATAAAAAAACAGAATTGACTGATAAGCTGGAACATTCGCCCATTGACGATCTGAAATCTGCCATCAGTTTTAACGATAGATTTAGTTTTGTGCAAAATTTATTTTCGGGTAATGCTGACATTTTTAAAAATGTGGTAGAACAAATAAATTCCGCCGGCAATTTTGTAGAAGCTGAGAAAATAATTTCAAATTATAAAAATGAAAAATGGGTTGAAAATGCTGATGCCGCTGCATCTTTTATGGAGTTAGTAAGCCGTCGGTTTGCAAAGCAGTCATAATAATCGCTGTTCCGCCAATATTTTTCTCCACAAAATTTTTCGCAATTTTTCCAACTCGATTCAATTCTGCTTCATTTTTTATCAGCGAATTTATCTTTTCCGAAAATTCATTTTCGGTTTGAAAAGAAAATGAGCCACCTAAATTTTGTAAATCAATCGCCTCGTTAAATTTTTCAAATTTTGGTCCAAAAAAAACTGGCAAGCCAAAAACTGCTGGTTCTAAAATATTGTGGATGCCGCTTCCAAAGCCTCCTCCGATGTAAGCAATTTTGCCAACCGAATAAATTTTACTCAACAAACCAATTGTATCAATTATCAAATGTTGTTCATTTTTTAACTCATTTTTTTGGCTTTCGATTTCAGAAAAAAGAATTGTATTTCCACCAATTCCTAATTCTAAATTCTTAATTTTTAATTCCGCAATTTCATGCGGCACCCAAATCATTTTCCAATTTTTCGGCAAATATTTTTTTTGCCATTGCAATAAAATTTCTTCATCGGCTTGCCAAGTGCTACCAGCAATTAAAATATTTTTCCCATCGCAAAATTTATGCAACCAAGCTGGCAAATTTACATTTTGTGCATTTTGAAAAACTCTATCAAACCTTGTATCGGCAGCTATTTGCACGTTTTCTACTTTTATTTTTTGCAATAAATTTTTGCTCATTTCATCTTGCACAAAAATGGTTTTGAAATGTTGCAAAGCAGTTTTAAAAATACCTCCATACCATTTGAAAAATATCTGGTCGGATCGGAATTTTGTTGAAATAATATAAGTCGGAATTTTTTTGAAGTGCAATTCATTCAAATAATTTAACCAAAATTCATACTTCACAAACACTACAAATTGTGGTTTCAATATTTCAATAAAATCTTTTGCATTTTTTTTGGTGTCTAAAGGCAAGTAAAAAACTGCATTTGCGCTTTTGTAATTTTTCTGAATTTCAAAACCTGAAGGCGAAAAAAAAGTAACAACAATTTTTTTTGAAGGAAAATCTTTCTTAATTTTTTCGATTAATGGTCTGCCCTGCTCAAATTCACCAAGTGATGCACAATGCACCCAAATTGGTTTTTCAGTTTGCTGCAAAGCGTCTTCGTATCTCGTTTGCCAATCGTTTCGTCCTTGCAAAAATAATGTTGCTTTTCGATTAAATAAGGCAACTAATCGAATCGCAATTCCATAAAATTGAATGAAGATTTGGTAGAAAAACATCGCCCACAAATGTAACTGAAATTTATTTTCAGAATTGAAATCAACCACTTACTTTTAAGCCATAAAATATTAAGCCATGAAAATTTTTATTATAGATGATGATGCACTTTTTTCAACGATGTTGAAAGATGAATTAGAAAATAATTTTCCTTCAAATGTAGTTTCTTTCAACAACGGCGAAGATTTTATCAAACAAATTTATTCCAACCCTGATGTAGTGATTTTGGATTATCATTTGTCGGGCGAACATAATTTGGCAAAAGATGGTTACTCAATTTTCAAAGAAATGAAGAAATTAAATCCACATGTGCCAGTGATTTTTTTGAGCGGACAAGAACATTATGGATTGATGTTGAGCATCGTGAAAGACGGAGTTTATCGCTATTTCAACAAAGATGAAGAGGCTTTTAAAAATGTTATCAACGCTGTTCGTCAATTAATTCACGACGGAAAAATTCATTAATCAGTCTTGTTTCAACCCATCATTTTTCATATCACTACAATAGAAGTTTGGCAACAATTTGCCAACGAAAATTATTTTGAAACTGCTTCATTAAAAACAGAAGGATTTATACATACCAGTACTAGCGCACAATTAGAAGCAACAGCACAACGATATTATGCCGCAGAAAAAGAAATTTTGATTTTGCATTTGGATGCAAATGCAATGAAATCGAAAATAAAATTTGAGTTCTCCAATTCGGTGAACGATTATTTTCCTCACATTTTTGGCGTGATTGAAAAGGAAAATATTTTGCAAATTGATTTGGTGAAAAATGAAAATAGAAATTTTTTGTGGGCAGAAAAAACGGAATTTAAAATCTAAAAAAAAGTGAACAGAAAATATTACCACTACATTTTGATTTTGTTTATCTCCATTCCTTTGAGTGGAACAATGACACTTGTTTTTAATTTAATGCATACTGGTTTTCATTTTGAAACTATTGTAAACTGGCTTCAATCTTGGGTTGTAGCTTTCCCTGTGGCTTATTGTGTGGCTTTGATAATTGTACCCAATGCCCGAAAATTAGTGGATAAAATAAATTGGAAACCTTAAAATAATTTTTGAAAATTGCTTTTATGTTTTTACCCGAGAAAGGAAAATTTTTAATCGCCGACCCGTTTTTGCTGGATAATTATTTCAGCCGAAGTGTGGTGTTTGTTTGCGAACATGAAAATGATTTGGGCACTGTTGGTTTTATGATTAATCGTTCGCTGCCTGATAAGTTGGAAGATTTTTTTCCTGAACTAAAAGGCACTCATATTCCTGTTTACTATGGCGGACCTGTACACTCTGACAGGCTTCACTTTTTACATACTTTACCTAATCAAATTTCGGGTGGATTGGCAGTGGCTGATGGCGTATTTTGGGGTGGTGATTTTAACGCCGCAAAAATTTTGTTGGAAGAAAATTTAATTGAGTCTAATTGCATCAAATTCTTTTTAGGTTACAGCGGTTGGGAAGGCAAACAACTGCAAAATGAGATGAAAGAATCTACTTGGATTGTTGGCGATTCGAGTAAGCATTTAATGTTTGTAGAAAAAGAAGAAAATATTTGGCGACAGTCGCTAATCAGCATGGGTGGCGACTTTGCACAGATGAGCAATTACCCTATTCATCCAAGTTTGAATTAAAAAAGTGTGTTCAAAATAAATCATTCTGTTTAACTATCTAGTTAAAACTGAAGCTAAAAAAATGAAAAAATCTTTAAAAGTTATCATCCTTTTTATTTTGCTTTTGAGTTTTTTAAAGAAAAACTTTGCGCAAGATTCTCTTTTTATAGATCGTCAAATCAGCAATGACATCAATAATTTACCCAGCGAAAATGTTGATTTGAGCAAATTGCCTATGCAATTTTCAAATCAATTTTATCAAATTAATTTGAGAAGAAATGGCACTGCGGTAGCTAAGGGTAATTTTAAATTACAAGCTCAAATAGCAAATAACATTGCAGTTTACAATTTTCAAAATAATAATTTAAAGGCGGCTGAAAATTACTTTCAACAGGCTATGCAAAATTATAATAGTAGCAATAATCCTAAAATGCTGGCTTTGATGACTGCTCGATTGGCTTATGTGTATGATATGGATATGGATTTTGACAAAGCATTGGATTTGTATAAACAATCATTAAAAAATTTAGAACAATTAAAGTTAGAAAAGCAATTAGCTGAAGTAAATTACCTCATTAGCAAATTGTACATCAAAATCAACAAGGCCGATGAGGCTTCGGATTATTTGAAGCAAGGAATTACAGCCAGTGAAAAATCGAAAACTAGTGCCTTGGGAAATAAGATGGCGAATCTTTTAGAATCCATTGAACAAAGTAAGAAAGAACGAAACACACGATTGTTGCAGCTTTTGGCGGTTGAAAAGAATGATTTTCCAAAAATGAGCAATTCGCAAAAAGGAAAAGTGTGTAAAGAGATTGGTTACAATTATTGGGGTGGAAGCGAATTTGAAAAAGCAAACAATTACTTCAACAAAAGCGCAACTTATTATGCAACAGCAGGTGAAATGCCGGAAAATGAAGAGTTTTTACCCGATGCTACACAAGCATTATTATTCAAACCACATGATGCGAATGACTTAAAACAGGCCAGCAGTCGCTACGATCAGATTCGCGATAGCATTTTAAAAAAAATGGTGAGTGGCAAAAAAATGGATAAAGACCAATTAGAAAAAGTATTAGGTGCAGCTTATTCTAACCTCACAAAAGACCAAATTAAATTACTCACTTTGTCGACTGATGACCAAATTAAAAAATTGGTAAGAGAACGCGACTCCTTATCTGGTGCAGAGTTGAACTATAATGAAACAGAAATTTTACAAAAAGAAAGTTTAATCAAACAATTGCTTAAAGAAAAAGAAGTGCAAGCTTATGCTATGAAAGCAAATGAATTGGAACTCGAAAAGCGGCGCTACGACCGCTATTGGCTGTTTGCGGTGGCTGGTATATTTTTATTGATTGCTGTTTTCATTTTTATCATTTACAAAAATAATCAAAAGGCTTTGGTACGAACGAAAATGGCTTTCAAAGAATTGAATGAAACACACGACAAATTAAAATCAACACAACAGCAATTGGTGCAATCAGAAAAAATGGCTTCTCTGGGGCAACTTACAGCAGGTGTGGCGCATGAAATCAATAACCCAATCAATTTTGTAAGTAGTAGCATTGGTTCTTTAAAACGTGATATTGATGATGTTAAAATCCTTTTGAAAACCTACGAAGAAAATCCTACCGAAGCAGTTGCGTTAAAGAAAAAACTGGATATTGATTATACCATTACTGAAATTGATGAATTGATGAAAGGTATTACAGAAGGCGCTTCACGAACTGCTGAAATTGTAAAAGGCTTACGTAATTTTTCAAGAACCGATGAAGCTGAATTGAAAAAAGCAGACATGAATGAAAGCTTAGATTCAACTGTTATGATTTTGCAAACCAAGTTGAAAGATAAAAATATCGAAGTAGAAAAATTGTTTGGGAAAATTCCAGCTATCAATTGTTACCCAGGTCAATTGAATCAGGTGTTTATGAATATCATCAGTAATTCAGCAGATGCAATTGATAAAGAAAATGGAAAAATAGAATTGCAAACTTTGAACGATAATAAAAATGTTATCATCAAAATTAAAGACAATGGCAAAGGAATGACCAAAGAAGTTCAACAAAAAATATTCGACCCATTTTTTACAACCAAAGATGTGGGAAGTGGAACAGGATTGGGTTTGAGCATTTCTTATGGCATAATCGAAAAACACAATGGCAAAATTGAAGTGGAAAGTGAAGTTGGTAAAGGAAGTGAATTTACTATTACGTTGCCAATTGCGTAAATTTAAACAACCAATTTTTTGTTTAATAAGATTACTAATGAATTGAATTTTTTCATTCAGTTTTTTTATTTTGTGCAATCTAAAAACCACTTAACCTCATGCGCAAATTCAAATTCCCTGATTACACTAAAGTAATCGTGTTCCTCACTGTGATGAATCTTATCATCATGACTATCCGAAATTGGTACGTTGATAATACAGTGTTTAATTTTTTGTGGCGGAATTTATGGTCGAGCTTCTGTCCCTTGTTAGTAGCCACTTTGATGGTTATCTTTAATGCAAAAATAAATAAATTTTTCTTTTGGATTGGATGCTTTGTATGGTTGATTTTTTATCCTAATGCACCATATATGATTAGTGATTTAATCCACAACAGTTTAGACCCATCAAAAATTCCAAACCAAATTATTTATGACACTATCATAATTTTTTCAATTGCGATGTTATCGCTTTTTTATGGTTTCATTTCGATGAAAATTATCTTCAATCTAATCTTTAGTCGTTACAATAAAATAGTAGCAAATGCTGCCATTACTGTAACATTGATATTAAGCAGTGTTGGTTTTTATATGGGAAGATTATTAGCCTCGGGCATTCCTTATGGCAACGGATTATTGTATTCATGGGAATTATTTATTCATCCAATTGTTGTGCTAAAAGTAGTTTGGCATGCTCTCTTACCAATTGGACAACATGTTCCCGACTATTTGTTGATGTTACTTTTTGGCATTGTGCAATATATGGTGATGATAATGATGAAAGATGTAAGCAATGTTCAAAACGTTGAAGTAAGTGATACTTCAGCAAATTAATTTTCTCAAAAAATATTTAAAATAAAATCTGAAAATCATGACTGATTTAAAAAAAGTAACTTACTTGTCTGCATCTATTTTTGCCATTATTTTTTTGCCATGGTTAGGTTCTTACATAAACTTTAGTGGTGTGTTTCCACCACATTTTTTTGACTACCCCATGTTAGCACCCATGAGTAAATCAGGGTTTAGTTGGCCAGTATTTATTGTGTGTGTTTGTTTATTTATTGGTGTAATTGCATTGTATGTTTTCCCGAGTTTATTCGGTTTCAAACAACAACCAATTGAGCCACGAAAGCCAGTTGTAAAAGTAAAATGGCCTATTTGGTTTTGGATTGGTTTATTCTTTTGGGGCAGTGCTTTGTTTCTTTTATGGACAAAAGCAACCGCACCAAAGTGGTATTTGCATTGGAGCGATATGCCATTGTTTTGGGGCTTTGTATTAATGTTAGACGGATGGGTTTATGTTCGCAATGGTGGTAAATCTTTAATCAGAAATGTGCCGCAAGAAATTGTAGCAATAGGAATTGTATCTGCTGGTGGTTGGATGTTGTTTGAATATTTAAACTTCTTCGTGCACTTTGATTGGTACTATCCATTTGGAAATATTATTTCACAAGAACAATTTTTATTGTACGCTATTTTAATTTCATCAGGCTTGCTCACAGTGGCTTTTGAATGGTATAGTTTGTTTCAAACATTTCCGATTTTTAAAAACAGATTTTCAAACGGTATAAAAATTATTATTCCTGAAAAGTTGAAAAACTATCTGATTTATTTATCGCTTTTCTTTTTGATTGCATCAGGCATTTGGCCAAATATTTTTTTCTGGTCATTGTGGTTAGCACCTGCTTTACTGTTAGCCTTAGTGATTGACAAATGCGGTGTTTGGTCTCCGCTAAGAGCCATTGGACAAGGCAATTGGAATCCTGTTTTAGTTTTTGCACTCACTTATTTTTGCGCTGGTTTGGTGTTAGAATGTCAGAATTATTTTAGCGCTATTCATGCGGCTGACAGAACAATAACTTTCACCACAGCCCCGGCTTATTGGCAATATGATTTACCTTACATCAACGATTTTCATTTGTTTGAAATGCCTGTGGTTGGCTTTATGGGTTATTTGCCATTTAGCGGCTATTGCTGGCTTTGGTGGATTGCTTGCGCCACTATCATGGGTATTGATTCTAAATTTTTTAAAGAAGAACCCTTGGAACCAAATTATGTGAAGTAATTTATTTGCAAACTAAATTCATCAAAACCTAATCAATGAAAAAAATATTTCTACTACTTTTCTGTTGTAGTATTTTTTCAACCCAAGCCCAAAATATTTTGTGGGATGGCAAACATGAAAATATTACCATTGGTAATCAACTTTCAACCTTGGAAGATGCTAAAGGCAGCTTCAGCATTGAACAAATTACCAGTGATTCTTTTCAGAAAAAATTTATGCCATCTGAAAAAGTAATTTTAAATTTTGGTTTCACTGAATCTTACTATTGGTTGAAATTTTCATTGGATAATTCTATCAACGATGATTTGTATTTAGAAATTGCTCATGCTTTTTTGCCAGTTACCGAATTGTATTACGCTGATTCAACAGGAAAATTTGTGAAGATGGAAGCAGGTTATAAAATTCCTGTTCATCAAAAAATTATCAAAAGTCATTTTCAGGTTTTTCCGTTGCCAATGGGCAAACATACTTTTTATGTAAAACTGTTGAGCAACTCACATCCCTTGCCAGTAAAGATTTTCAAGAAAGATGCACATGAAATAAAAGCTGATAGCCAACAAATGGTTTACGGTTTTTATTTAGGTTTTATGTTGTTTGTGATTTTAAGCAATCTGTTTTTCTTCTTTTCATTACGCAATCGATTGTATTTATTTTATGCATTAGTAGTTTGTATTTATGCCTCATATGCTGCTATGGTAATGGATGGATTCATCGTTTATTTTTTCCCTCATATTGATATGATGTTCTGGTATGTGGTTATTCCAACCATTGGTGTCCCTATTCAAACCATTTATTGTTTATGGTTTTTAGAAGTTAAAAATGCATTACCAAAATTGTATAAAACTGTTGTTGGGATTACAATTTATTTTATCGCTTACGCCTTGATTCGTTTCTTCTGTCCGCTTAAAGTTACCTTAGCTATTAATACGGTAAATGCTTTGTTATCATACTTTTTAATGGGTTATGTTGGTTATAAAATTGGTAAAAGAGGAAACCGGTTGGGTTTTTATTTTGCATGGGCTTACTTCATCTATTTTTTATTAGTGCTTACCGAAGCTACTTATATACAAACAGGTAAACCTCCATACTTCATTGGTTTGAGCCATGTTGGGTTAGCAACTTTGATTGAAGCATTCATTTTCACTTTCTTAATTTCAAAACGATTTGAGTGGGAAAAAGAAGAATTGGAAAGGATGAAATTAGAAGCCACCGAAAAATTGTTGGAATCAACCATGGAAAATGAGAGAATTGTGAAAGAACAAAATTTGATTTTAGAATCAAAAGTAAGTGAACGAACTTCAGAATTGAACAACACTTTGGAAGATTTAAAGCACACACAAAGTCAGTTGATTCAAAATGAAAAATTGGCATCACTTGGTCAACTCACGGCTGGCATTGCTCATGAAATCAATAATCCAATCAATTTTGTGAGTAGCAATATTTCACCACTAAAACGTGATTTCGCTGACTTAGAAACTATTTTCAAACGGTACAAAGAATCTGGTATAGAACCAAATGATAAAGTGCTGCAACAAATGATTAAGGACATGGATATTGATTATACATTTACCGAAATAAAAGAATTATTAAAAGGCATTGAAGAAGGTGCAAAACGTACGGCTGATATCGTAAGAGGTTTAAAAACCTTTTCAAGAACTGATGAACAAAAAAAATCAGAATATGAAATTCAGGAAGGTTTAGAAGGCACATTGCTATTGCTCAATTCAAAAATTGTTGCTAAAGAAATTTCGATTGAAAAAAAATATGAGCAGTTACCTTTAGTAAAATGTTTTGCTGGGAAAATCAATCAGGTATTTATGAATATCATTGCTAATGCAATTGATGCTTCAAACACAAAAGGAAAAATTAATATCAAAACATGGTGCGAAAATGATAAAGCCTTTATCTCAATTACTGATAATGGGCAAGGCATGACAGAAGAAATTAAGTCAAAAATCTTTGACCCGTTTTTTACAACGAAAGATGTGGGAAGTGGAACAGGATTAGGTTTGAGCATCACTTATGGTATCATCGAAAGCCATAATGGAAAAATTGAAGTGAAAAGTGAAATAGGAAAAGGAACTACTTTTACCATATCATTACCCATCAACTAAAATAAAAAATCACCAAAAATGTTAGACACCAAAAACTACAACATTCTTTATGTTGACGATGAGCAACACAATTTGAATTCGTTCAAAGCCGCATTCCGCAGACATTACAACATTTTTACTGCCAACAGTGCGAAAGAAGGAATTGAAATCATGAACAACAATTCCATTCATTTAATTATCACCGACCAGCGAATGCCTGAAATGACTGGCGTTGAATTTTTAGAAAAAGCTGTTGGATTATATCCTGAATCTGTGAGAATGATTCTAACAGGATTTAGCGACGTGGAAGATATTATCAGAGCGATTAACACTGGTAGAATTTATCGCTATATCACTAAACCCTGGCAGGAACAGGAATTGAAGATGACTATTGATTTGGCATTGGAAAGTTTGGATTTGAAAATCAGAAATTCGCAATTGCAAAAAGAAGCCTTAGATAATGAATTAGCCATTGAATCGGCAAAATTCAAAGACCAGTTTCTGGCTAATATGAGTCATGAAATTCGTACGCCAATGAATGCCATTGTTGGAATGACGCGATTGATGTTGAAACGCAATCAAGATGAGGACAATATGAAATATTTGAATGCTATTCAACAAGCTGGAAATAATTTATTGGTAATTGTAAATGACATTTTGGATATTTCAAAAATTGAAGCTGGCAAAATGGAAATTGAACAGATTCCATTTTCACTAAAACATTTATTGGATGGCGTTTCAAGTACCTTACAATTTAAGGCGGAAGAAAAAAATCTGCCATTAATATTTGTGGTAGAAAAAGATTTACCAGATAATTTAATTGGCGACCCAACTCGATTAACTCAGGTATTAATCAACCTGATTGGCAATGCAATTAAATTTACTGAGAAAGGAAGCATTACATTGAATGTGCATAGCTTCAGCAGTACAAATGAGCGAAATTCTGAACAACACAAATTCATACAGTTTGATGTAATTGATACAGGAATTGGCATTGCTGAAGACAAATTAGATAAAGTATTTGAAAGTTTTTCTCAAGCTGGAAGTGACACTAGTCGTAAGTTTGGAGGAACGGGCTTAGGATTAACCATCTCAAAACAATTATGCGAAATGATGGGTGGTGGCATTGGTGTAAATAGCACTTATGGCAATGGAACAACATTTTGGTTTACTATACCATGCCGAACAGCAGATGCAGCATCAGTTTTAGCCGTTGAAGCAGCAGCTAATGATTTTTTAGAATTAGCAAAAAAATTAGAGGGCTTAAAAATTTTATTGACCGAAGATGATGGTTTCAATCAAATTGTTGCGATAGATTCGTTGCAATCTATGATTCCGAATGTGAATGTTGAAGTGGCTGAAAACGGAAAAATTGCTGTTGAAAAAATTGCAACAAGTCATTACGATATTATTTTGATGGATTTGCAAATGCCCGAAATGAACGGCTATCAAGCCACTGAAGCTATTCGTAAAACTGGTAATGCAATAAAAATCATTGCCATGACGGCTGATGCTTTAAAAACTGATACTGAAAAATGTTTTGCAATTGGTATGAATGATTACATCAGCAAACCATTTGAAGAAGAAGATTTAATCAGAAAAATTTACAAGCACACTAAGGGATAAAAACTCATTTTAAAAAATAAAAATCAATGGTAACAAATTTAGATTTCTTAACACAATTTACAAAAGGTGATAAGGCCAAAATGAAAAAATACATAGAAATGTATTTGGATACTTCCAAACAAAAAATGGAAGTGATGAAAAATGCACTGCAAAACAAAGAATACGAAACGCTTAAAGTGGCTGCCCATACAATGAAGTCACAAGCCCGATATATGGGCATAACTTCGGTGGAAGCCGATATTGTTAGTGTAGAACATAGCTGTAATGAACAAAATAATTTAGACCAACTTCCAACCCTGGTGGAAAAAGTAAATTCAGTTTTAAGTCAATCAATTACAGAACTTTCTGAAAAAATAAATTCACTTTAAAAACTAAATTCTATTTTTGAATTTTGAAAACATTAATTTAATAAAATACTCACAACAAATTATGGCACAACAAGACCGCATCATTTTTTTAGTTGATGATGACAATATGCAGTTGCAGATGATAAAAGATTATTTAGATGAACGCTTTGAAATGAAGTTATATCAATATTCCACAGGCGAAGAAGCATTGGCAAATATTCATCTAAATCCTGAAATTGTAATTTTGGATTACCATTTAATGAGTATAAATAAATCTGCTGAAAACGGAATTGAGATTTTGAAGAAAATGAAAGAAGCCTGTCCAACAGCGCAAGTGATAATGCTTTCGGGGCAAGATAAAATTTCCGTAGCTGTAGAATGCATGAAAAACGGTGCTTACGATTATGTAGTAAAGAGCGAAAGTGCATTTATGCGCATCGAAAATATTTTCAACAATATTGGCGAACACATGAAAACCATGCATCAACTTAAAATTTATAAACTTGGGTTTAGAATTTTAATAGGAGTAATTTTATCAATTGTAGTTTTTTCAGTATTTGCTGTAAAAATGGGATGGGCAAAATCTTATCTTGGTGGATTTGATTAAGAATTACTATACATTAAATCTAAAATGCATAATGTCGCCATCTTCCACGATGTATTCCTTGCCTTGAACTCCTAATTTACCGGCATCACGGCAGGCAGCTTCAGATTTGTAATGAATAAAATCAACGTATTTAATTACTTCGGCACGGATAAATCCTTTTTCAAAATCGGTATGAATTACACCTGCAGCTTGAGGTGCAGTAAATCCTTTTTTGATGGTCCAAGCTCTTACTTCTTTTACACCAGCGGTAAAATAAGTAGCCAATTTTAAAAGATGATAAGCCGATTTAATTAAACGATTTACTCCAGGTTCTTTTAAGCCCAAATCAGCTAAGAAAGCTTGCTTATCTTCATAGCTTTCTAATTCAGCAATATCAGCTTCAATGGCAGCACTGATGAAAATAATTTCAGCGTTTTCATCTTTTACGCTTTCTATCAATGCTTTTGTATGCAAATTTCCAGTTAAAACATTTTCTTCTTCTACATTGCAAACGTACATCACAGGCTTAATGGTGAGCAATTGCAAGTCTTCAATATGCTTTACTTCTAATTCACCCAAAGCACAGCTACGAGCTGATTTGCCTTCTTCAATATGTTTTTTGAAGCGTTGTAAAACCTCAAAACATTCCAATGCATCTTTGTTGCTTGTTTTTGCTAATTTTTCTGTTTTCTGAATTTTCTTATCAATGCTTTCTAAATCTTTTAATTGCAATTCAAAATCAATAATCTCTTTATCACGAACAGGATTTACATTGCCGTCAACATGAATTACGTTGTCATTTTCAAAACAACGAATCACATGTAAAATAGCATCCACACTGCGAATATTGCCTAAAAACATATTTCCCAATCCTTCGCCTTTTGATGCGCCTTTTACCAATCCAGCAATGTCGACAATCTCAACTGTTGTAGGTTGAATTTTTTCAGGAATTACTAGTTCGGCTAATTTTGTTAAGCGTTCATCTGGCACAGTAATAACACCAACATTCGGTTCGATTGTGCAAAAAGGAAAGTTTGCTGCTTGCGCTTTAGCATTGCTCAAAGCATTGAAAAGTGTTGATTTTCCTACGTTTGGTAAGCCTACGATACCACATTGAAGAGCCATAATTGATATAGATTTTGAGGGCGCAAAGAAACTGAAATAAAGGCAATAAAAAAAGGAAAGATGAATTTGAGTTCAGCTTTCCCTTTTACAGAGGTAATCGATTTTTAACTTACCATTTATCTACATCCTCATGATTATCATCTTTATCAGATGAACTTTTTTGAATCGGCTCATCGGCAACAGAGTTAAAATTGTCACCGCCGTTCAATCGTTGTTCTTCCCAAGCCTTTTGCATTTCAGCTCGGCGTTTTGCAAATTCATCATAGTCATAATCAGGCATCAATTCTGTCTTAACATGATTGATGGTTTGATTCAATAATGCTAAAAATTCATTAAAATCTTCTTTGTACAAAAACAATTTATGTTTGTCGTAACCATTGCCATCAGCACGTTTGGTGCTTTCAGTCAAAGTGATGAAATAATCATTTCCTCTGGTGCTGCGTACATCAAAAAAATAAGTGCGACGTTTTCCAGCTCTAAATTTTTGAGAGTAAACACTGTCATTCATTCGCTTGTCGCTTCCGTTGTTGTTTTCCATTTTTGATTTTTGAGTAAATGTTTTTTATTATTTAAAGATGCAACAAAAATAAACCATTTCGCAAATTGTCAAAATATTTTTTTAGCAAACAATTTTAAATTGAAAAAGCAGATATTTGATGCATGAATTCAACTCGAAAAATTGGGGTAGCCATCACAGGTGCAAGCGGAAGTATTTACGCAAAAGTATTGTTGGATAAGCTTTCGCAACTTTCAACACCTGTTGAAAAATGTGGGATTGTGATGAGCAATAATGCAAAAGAAGTTTGGAGATTAGAATTAGATAATGATGATTTCAAAAAATACACGTTTCAGTTTTTTGATAAAAATGATTTTAGTTCACCACTGGCAAGTGGCTCAGCTGGCTATGATACATTGATTGTGTGCCCCTGTTCGATGGGAACTTTAGGCAGAATTGCCAATGGTATTTCAGATGACTTAATCACTCGTGCCGCTGATGTTATGTTTAAAGAAAGAAGGCGATTGATTTTAGTAACTCGTGAAACACCATTGAATTTAATTCACATCAAAAACATGGAAACTGTAACATTGGCTGGTGGCATCATTTGCCCTGCAACACCATCATTTTATTCCAAACCACATACGCTTGAACAAATTGCTGCCACTGTGATTGACCGTGTTTTGCAATTAGCCGACTTTGAAACAAAATCATTTAAATGGGGCGAATAATTTATTGAAAAATGACTATCGAAAATCTTTATAAAATTTTTGCTCAGCAAAATTTTAAGTTCACAACAGATACGCGAAAAATAAATTCAGGCGACATTTTTTTTGCGTTGAAAGGTGAAAAATTCAATGCTAATCAATTTGCCGAACAAGCCATAAATCAAGGAGCAGCTTATGTTGTAGTCGATGAAATAGAATTTGTGCTGAATGAAAAATGTATTTTCGTGAAAGATGTTTTGCAAAGTTTGCAACAATTGGCAAATCATCACCGTAAACAATTTTCGATTCCTATAATTGCAATCGGTGGCTCGAATGGAAAGACAACAACAAAAGAATTAGTGAGCAAAGTATTGAGTGAAAAATATCGAGTACATACTACCTCGGGTAATTTCAACAATCACATTGGTGTGCCGATTACTTTGCTCAAAATGCCTATGGATACTGAAATTGCAGTAATTGAAATAGGTGCCAATCATTTGTTGGAAACAAATTTTTTGTGTGAAATTGCTGAGCCAAATTTTGGATTAATTACCAATAATGGCAAAGACCATTTAGAAGGTTTTGGGAATATTGAAGGTGTGAAAAAGGCCAACGCCGAGTTGTTTGATTATTTGAAAACCAATAATGGAACTGCATTTGTAAATGCTGGCGATATGGATTTAAAAACAGCGTCGGTTGGTTTGCAACAAATATTTTACAGCGATAGTTTGCAAGTTGGTTGCTTCGGTGCAATCAAAAAATCATTCCCATTTTTAGAAGCTGAAATAAAAATCAATGAGGGAGTTTTTTCAGTTCAATCGCAATTGTCAGGCAATTACAATCTCATCAATATCATTGCTGCAAGTTCCATTTGCAGCTATTTTGGAGTTGATTTATCTAAAATAAAAAACGCAGTTGAAAATTATAAACCAGCCAATAATCGTTCGCAATGGGTTGAAAAAAATGGCAACAATTTTATTGTAGATTGCTACAATGCTAATCCCAGCAGCATGAAATTAGCATTAGAAAGTTTTGCTCAATTGCCATTAGAAAATAAAATTGCGATTTTGGGAGATATGTTTGAATTAGGCGCTCACAGTGCATTTGAGCATCAACAAATCGTAAAGTTGTTGAACGATTTAAAATTTGAAAAAACAATTTTAGTGGGTAAAGAATTTGCAAGAGTAAACAATAATTCTACTCAATTTTTGTTATTTAAAAATGTGGATGAATTGAAAAATTGGTTTGTAAAAAATAATTTTAATCAGCATACTTTTTTATTGAAAGGTTCAAGGGGTATGGTTTTAGAAAAACTAATTGCATGAAAAAGGCGATTTCATTTATTGAAAAAAACTATTTAAAAATCAGTGTATTGTTTTATGTTTTACTTTGTGCCCTAACCTATCAACATTACAAATATGCTATTGACCCTGATGGCGAATCTTATATAAATTTAGCAGTTAAATATTATAAAGGGAACTTCAAAGATGCCATAAATGGCTATTGGAGTCCTTTGGTAACATGGTTAATAACACCTTTTCTTTTTACTGGTTTTAGTAAATTTTTAGTAGGTAAAATTGTGAGCCTTTCAATTGGATTGTTAGCTTTATTTATAACGAATAAATTTATTAGCAACCTAATTAAAAAAAATATATTTAAATTCATTGTTCTATTTCCAAGCGCTTTATTTTTATTTACCTTTAGTAATGTTGAGGTAGGTGCAGATGTTTTAGCAGCAACAAGTCTACTATTTTATTTTTCACTTTTAATGCATGAAAAATTCAATTGGTCTTATAGAGATGCTTTATTTATAGGCATTTCTGGAGCATTTTGTTATTTTTCAAAATACTATCTGCTACCTTTTCTTTTGGTTCACTTAACTGTTACTATTATCATAAAACATTTCTATACAAAGGAAATCACTGTCTTTAAAAAATTAAAATTTGTATTTGTATGTTTTAGTATACTTCTATTAACTATTTCGCCATGGTTAATTTCAATTAATAAAAAATATGATGTCGGATTAATTTTTTGCACTAGTGGTAAAGTAAATCTCACTCAGGTACTAAATGGTAATTGGAAAATAATTGACTCTAAAATGGGATATTTTTTGATGCCAAATAATTCTACTGCTGTAGATTTCACAGAAGATATTACCCTCATCTGTGGAGGATTTTTGGGCGTTTTTGATTCAGCTTACACCTTTAATAATGAGGTTACCAAATTGAAAAGTAATTGTAAATTATTTAAAGAACAAATTAATTTGGTTAGTCTTTTAAATTTCACAATTTTGTTTTTTTTACTTTTCCTTTTAATCACTAAATTTTCAACTGCAAAGCAAAAAAAGGTATTACTTTTTTATTTTAGTGTTTTATTAATCTACCCAATAGGTTATTTAATGACTTATTGTGAAGAACGCTATTTTATTATAATTTTTATCGTCACCATAGTGATGGGGGTCTGGCTATTAGAAAATTATTTATTTCAACTCGATATTAAACCCCATATAAAAATTCTGTTGAGCAGTTTGTTTATAATTTCTTTTTGCATTCATCCAGTTCAAATTTTAAGTCGTTTCTATGATACTATGAATTATTCACATAAAATTGCTGAACGATTAAAGAAAGAATTTCACCTAAAGGGCTTAGTATATGGTGAAGGTGGTAAATACAGAGATACACAGTACGCTTGCTTTGCAGCCGACTTGCAAAATGTGATTATAAATCCAGAGCATTGGAACGAAAGAGAAAAACTGAAAGATGAGCTACAGAAAAACAACATCAACTATTATTTTTATTGGCACTGGAAGCCAGACCAATCAGACACTTTGAGTTCGTTCTATAATTTTGAGGAAATCACAAAAGGCAAAATTTATGGCTTGCAAATTTTCAAAATCACTTCACCCTAAATTTTACAAATAATGATTTACAATTTTAATTCTGGTCCAACAATGTTATCCCCCGAAGTTTTACAGGAAGCTTCAGAAGCGGTTTTGCATTACAAAGCCAATCAAAGCATTCTTGAGATTTCGCATCGCAGCCATTTGTTTGAAGAAATTTTAGACGAAGCAAAGTTGTTGTTAAAAGAATTATGTCAATTGAATGATGACTTTGAAATCCTTTATTTAAATGGTGGCGCAAGTAATTTGTTTGCGATGATACCAATGAATTTTCTTGTAAAAGATAAATCAGCAGCATTTGTAAACACAGGTTATTGGAGTGAAAAAGCCATAGCAGCTACCCTGAATTTTGGTGAAGTAAAAATTGTTGCATCGTCTGAAAATAAGCATTATAGCTACATTCCAAGCATCGTAGCAAAAAATTTAGAATCAGAATATTTGCACATTACTACCAACAATACGATTGAAGGAACACAATGGAAAAACTTTGAAGCTGTTGATATACCAGTATTTGCTGACATGAGCAGCGATATGTTGAGCCGAAAAATCAACTACAATCAATTCGATTTTATTTATGCTAGTGCGCATAAAAATTTAGGAACAGCAGGTTGCACTATTGTTTTGATCAAGAAAAATTTATTGGAAAAAATAAACGAAAATGTGCCAGCCATTTTCAATTTTAAAAACCATGTGGATGCACAATCAATTTACAGCACCCCATCAGTTTATGCAGTATATGTGAGCCTTTTGATGTTGAGATGGATAAAAAAGCAAACTTTGAAAAATATCTTTTCAAACAATGAATTGAAAGCGAAAATTTTATACGAAGCTATAGATGGAAATAATAATTTTATCTCCGAAGTAGAAAAAGAATTCAGAAGCGAAATGAATGTGGTTTTTAAAGCAAGAGAAAAATCCGTGGAACAAAAATTTATACACCTTACTTCAACCAATCAAATCATCAATATCTCAGGACACCGAACCGCAGGTGGTTTTAGAGCTGCCATTTACAATGCAATGCCAATGGAAGGTGTTGAAAAATTGGCTGCATTGATTCGTGATTTTAAGTAAATAAAATTCTACTTTTGTTTTATACATCAAAAATCCTTTTTTAGTTATGAAGAAAATTTCAATCTTAATCTTCACTTTATTTATTGCAAATTTATCTTTCAGCCAAAACAAAACTGACCGTTGGGCATTAGGCTTACACGTTGGCTGCTCAGGCTATCGTGGCGATTTGGGAGATAATATTTTTTATCAATTTAATACCGAAAAATCTACTTATGGTTTGTCATTAAGTTACTATATCAACTCCTATCTGGATGGGGTTGCATTTGCCAATTATTCTAATTGGGCATATAAAAAAAGTGATGCAGAAAAATTCAGTGGTGATTTTTTCGACTATGGTGCAAGATTGCATCTGAAATTGAATAATGGTAAGTTTTTAAAGGAAAATGCTAGGATTGCCCCCTATTTTTTAATTGGGTCAGCAGCCGTATTTGCTAATTCAGAACATACCATTGGGCGTACATCGGCGGTTGCATTTGAATTAGGTTATGGATTGAAAATCCGATTAGCGAAGAATTTGCATTTGCAACTACAATCGGTTTATGGCATTTTAAAAAACGATGAAATTGATGGGTTGCTGAGTGGTAATGGTGATAGATTTGCACAACACACAGTTGGATTTTCTTTCAGTTTTCCTATTCACACTAAAAGAGATTCAGACGGCGATGGGGTGCCTGACTGGAGAGATGATTGCCCAAATTCAGCAATGGGTTTAAAAGTGAATGATAAGGGTTGCCCTGCTGATTCAGATGGCGATGGAGTGCCTGATTTTTTTGATAAATGTCCAACTGTGAAAGGTACAATTGCTAACAAAGGTTGCCCCGAAAGTGTTGATACAGATGGCGATGGAATTGTTGACGACCAAGATTATTGCCCTAACGAAAAAGGAAGTGTTGAATTACATGGTTGTCCTGATACAGATGGGGATGGAATTCCTAACTATATGGATAAATGCCCCAATGTAAAAGGAGTTGCAGCCAACAAAGGTTGCCCATCTGATATGGATGGAGATGGCATACCTGATACTAAAGATGCTTGTCCTAACGACAGAGGTCCTTCATCTACAAATGGTTGCCCAGATAAAGATGGAGATGGCGTTGCAGATAAAGATGACAAATGCCCTGAAGTGAAAGGAATAATAGAAAATATGGGTTGCCCATTGGTAAAAGTGGAAGATCAAAAGAAATTAGATGTATTAATACACAATATTAATTTTGCTACAGGCAGCGATGTATTGTTGCAAAGCAGTAATATTTCTTTAGATAAAGTGGCGATAATATTAAAAGAAAATGCAAACTACAGATTAGATATTAACGGACATACTGATAATGTAGGCGATGCAAAAAAGAATTTAGAACTAAGTACAAAACGAGCTGAAGCAGTAAAAAAATATTTAATAAAAAAAGGTATTGCTGCTGAACGTCTCTTTGCTAAAGGATTTGGCGATACTGCGCCTTTGGTGCCGAATACAACTTTGCAAAACAAAGCACAAAACAGAAGAGTCGAAATGAAATTAAAATAAATTTCAGAAATTTTAAGGAATAAAAAAAGCGATTTAGAATTCACATAACTAAATCGCTTTTTTTTATTTATAGAATGCAGGTTTAATGAAAGATTTTTTTGAGAATTAAATATTCATATTCAAAAAACTATTCCTCACCAAAATAATCGCTATCGATTTTCTTGAGTTCTTAAACTTGTTGAGAATCTTTAAAATTCTGATTCTTTAATAACGATAACATTTTGAATTCTCAATTCATAACCACAATATCCACCCATACCCCCGTCAAAAATGATTGCTGTAGCTTGTTTACATTTCGGACAATAAAAATCTAAGAATGATATTTTGCCTGTTAATTCAGAAGTTTTTATCAACTCAAAATCATCTGGTTTTAAATTTGAAAAACTAGATTTCGTATGCTTCATAAAATCTTCTGTTTTAAAAGAAATTATGTAATCACAATTTTCACACTGATATTGAATTGGAACTTGTCTGTCAGAAACACTTTTCTCATTAGGTCTGAACCTGTGAGGAGATGGGTCGTAAATAGAAGAAGAAAGGCATTCATCCATTTTTACTTCTACAATTTTTTTCATTTTTTGATTTTGAATTTTTGTTTTTGAATTATCCTTTCAACCCCAACTCTTTCAATTGCTTTTCAGCAATTGTTGATGGCGAATCCATCATCACATCTCTGCCTGAATTATTTTTTGGGAAGGCAATAAAATCACGGATAATTTCGCTGCCACCTAATAAGGCACATAAGCGGTCAAAGCCAAATGCCAAGCCACCATGCGGTGGTGCGCCATATTCAAATGCGCCCAATAAAAATCCGAATTTATGATTGGCTTCTTCTTCACTCATGCCCAATGCTTCAAACATTTTTTGTTGCAAATCTTTTTGGAAAATACGAATAGAACCACCACCTAATTCATTCCCATTCAAAATCAAATCATAAGCATTCGCTTTGATTTGTGCATAAGGATGCTCTAAATATTTTTCCAGATTTTCCACCTTCGGGCTGTTGTTCACCATGATGTCAATATGCTCAGGCTTTGGCGAAGTGAACGGATGATGACGAGCCACCCAACGGCCTACGCCGCCTCCATCCTGGTCTTCCAATGCAAATTCAAACAATGGGAAATCATACACCCACAACAATTTAAATTCATCTGGTTTGCGGAAACCTAATCGTGTAGCCATTTCCATGCGTAAATCAGAAGTAGCCTTACGGGTTTTTTCTTCTGTTCCGGCTAAAATCAAAATCAAATCATTAGGTTTTGCGTTGCAAAATGTAGCCAATGATTTTAATTTTTCTGCATCATAAAATTTATCAAACGAACTCTTGAAAGTTCCGTCAGCAGCGCATTTCAAAAAAGCCAAACCACCCATACCAATTTGCGGACGCTTCACCCATTCAATCAATTCATCAGTTTGTTTACGGGAATATTCTGCAGCATTCGGAACACAAATCGCAATCACTGTTTCGGCATCATTAAATACTTTGAAATCTGTTTGATTCAAAACATCAGCAAACACTTTTCCTAGCGATTTTAAGTTCTGCAATTTCATTTCAAATCGAATATCAGGTTTGTCATTGCCATAATTCCACATCGCATCATCCCAGGTCATTCGTGGTACAACTTCAGTGTAGTCAATATTTTTAACGGTTTTAAATAAGTGCTTTATCAAACCTTCAAACATTTGCAAAATATCTTCTTGTTCTACAAAAGCCATTTCACAATCAATTTGCGTAAATTCTGGTTGACGGTCAGCTCTCAAATCTTCATCACGAAAGCATTTCACGATTTGATAATAGCGGTCGTAACCACTCACCATTAGCAATTGTTTGAAAGTCTGCGGTGATTGTGGTAACGCATAAAACTCCCCTTGATTCATGCGGCTTGGCACCACAAAATCTCTTGCACCTTCAGGCGTAGATTTGATTAAGAATGGTGTTTCAATATCCAAAAATCCCTGGTCGTGTAAATAATTTCTCACCTCACGGTTCACTCCATAACGCAACATCATATTTTGTTTTACAGGATTTCTGCGCAAATCCAGATAACGATATTTCATGCGCAAATCTTCACCACCATCGGTATCATCTTCAATAGTGAAAGGAGGTGTTAATGCTGCATTCAACACATTCAATTCAGTAACTTCCAGTTCAATTTCACCTGTTGCAATGTTTTGATTTTTACTGCTGCGTTCAATCACGTTGCCTTTGGCTTGAATCACAAACTCTCTTCCCAATGCAGTTTTCAGCAGTTCTGGATTTTTCGATTCATCTAAAACAATTTGTGTAATGCCATATCTGTCGCGTAAATCAATAAAAGTTAAAGCGCCCATTTTGCGGATTTTCTGAATCCATCCACAAAGTGTTACAACCTTTGCAACATCAGCTATTCGCAACTCTCCACAAGTTTTTGTTCTGTACATCTTTTAAAAATTGAATGGCAAAAATAAGGCTTGGAAAAAAGTTTGGGGAACTTTTATAAATAAATAATCTTAATCAATAAACTTAATGATTAAATTTAACTGCATCAAGGTTTTTGAAGCCACAATTCCACTTGCGCCACACCACTCTTTATTAATCCCAAACTATCAGCAGCAGCATAGCTTACATCAATCACTCTTCCTTTTCCAAAAGGGCCACGGTCAATTACTTTCACAATTACTGATTTTCCATTTTTCAAATTAATGACTTTTACTTTGGTGCCAAATGGCAGACTTCGATGAGCACATACCAAACTATCTGCATTTAAAATTTTTCCGCTCGAAGTCTTTACTCCGTTGCACCGACGGCTATAATACGAAGCTTGACCTGATTGAAATTTTTTCCAATCAGGTTGTATCGTTTGCGCCTTTAAGAAAAACATTCCGAAAAAAAATACAATGGTAAATATGGAATATTCAAGCTTTTTCAATCGTCTATTTTTTAATTCTGTTGTTTATAAACTCAAAGAAAGTTAATTCTTCAATAATATTCCATCCTTTTGTTTTTATCTATTTTCACTTCAAATTTCAAAAGATGAATCGCACAATAAAAAAAGTAGCAGTTTTAGGGAGTGGAGTAATGGGCAGTCGTATCGCTTGTCACTTTGCCAACATTGGTTTGGAAGTGTTGTTGTTAGATATTGCACCTAAAGAATTGAACGATGCTGAAAAAGCAAAGGGCTTAGCATTGGATAATAAAAATGTGAAGAATAGAATTGTGAACGATGCTTTGCAAGCCACGTTCAAAGCCAATCCTGCGGCTTTGTATCAAAAAGATTTTGCTTCAAGAATTACCACTGGAAATTTTACTGACGATATGAAATCCATCAGTAATGCCGATTGGATTATTGAAGCTGTGGTTGAAAATCTGGATATTAAAAAAACTATTTTTACTGAAGTTGAAAAATATAGAAAGCCTGGAACATTGATTAGTTCTAATACTTCAGGCATTCCAATTCATTTGATGTTAGAAGGCAGAAGCGAAGATTTTCAGCAACATTTTTGCGGTACGCATTTCTTCAATCCGCCACGTTATTTGAAATTATTTGAAATCATTCCAACGCCTAAAACGAAAACCGAAGTGGTTGATTTTTTGATGCACTATGGCGATTTGTATTTAGGAAAAACAACAGTGCATTGTAAAGATACTCCGGCGTTTATTGCTAACAGAATTGGAGTTTACGGCATTATGCAGACCTTTCATTTGATGCAGAAATTGCAATTAAATGTAGAAGAAATTGATTCTCTAACAGGCACAGTTTGTGGCAGACCAAAATCTGCAACATTCAGAACTTGTGATGTAGTTGGTTTAGATACTTTGATAAAAGTGGCAAATGGTTTGTCGCAAAATTGCCCGAATGATGAACAGAAAAATTTGTTTGAAATCCCAACTTATGTTGCCAAAATGAATGACAACAAATGGCTGGGAGATAAGACGGGACAAGGCTTTTACAAGAAAGTAAAAAATGAAAAAGGCAAAAGTGAAATTCTTGTTTTGGATGTAAACACGTTGGATTACAAATCATCTTCAAAACCAAAATTCAAAGCAATTGCTGATGCAAAACAGCAAGATAATTTGAAAGAAAGAATAAAAATTTTATTTGCAGCAAAAGATAAAGCTGGTGATTTTTATCGTGAAAGTTATTTGGGGTTGTTTGCTTATGCATCGAATAGAATTCCTGAAATAGCTGATCATTTATATCAAGTGGATGATGCCTTGAAAGCTGGATTTGGCTGGGATTTAGGCACTTTTGAAATTTGGGATACCATTGGTTTGCAAAACACAATATCCATGTTTGCCGCTTTCAATTTTACCATTCCAAATTGGGCGAATGAAATGCTGCAAAATGGTAACACAACATTTTATAAAAGCGAAAATGGCGAAAGGAAATTCTACAATATTGTTACCAAAAAATATGAGGTAATTCCTGGCACATCTTCATTCATTATTCTTGAAAATTTCAAAGAAAATATTGTTTGGCAAAATAGCGGTGTGTTGGTAAAACACATTGGCGACGGGGTTTTAAATGTGGAGTTCACTACAAAAATGAATTCGGTGGGTGGTGAAGTTTTGAGCGGAGTGATGAAAGCAATTGAATTAGCAGAGCAAAATTATGCTGGTTTAATTATTGGAAATGATGGCGCAAATTTTAGCGCTGGCGCAAATGTAGCGATGATGTTTATGTTGGCATTGGAACAAGAATATGATGAGTTGGATATGGCTGTTCGCATGTTCCAAAACACTTCGATGCGCATTCGTTATTCATCTATTCCAGTAGTTGTGGCACCACATGGGCTTGCGTTGGGAGGTGCTTGCGAATTTACGATGCACAGCGATATGGCTGTAGCTGCCGCCGAAACTTATATCGGAATGGTGGAAGTTGGCGTAGGAATTATTCCTGCTGGTGGTGGCTCAAAAGAGTTTGCTTTGAGAGCAAGTGATTCATATTTTGAAGGTGATGTGCAATTACCCACTTTACAAAAACGATTCATGGATATAGCCATGGCAAAGGTTTCTACAAGTGCACACGAAGCTTTTGGTTTGGGAATTTTAAGAAAAGGACACGACAAAATTGTGATGAATTCAAATCGTGTAATTGCGGAGGCAAAAACTGAAATTCTGAAAATGGTAGAACAAGGTTATGTGCAACCAAAACACCGAGAAGACATCAAAGTGTTGGGCAGAATGGCTTTAGGACCGATGTATTCAGGTGCTTACGCCATGATGGAAGGCGGCTACATTAGCGCACATGATTTATTGATTGCACAAAAATTAGCTTACGTGATGTGTGGTGGCGATTTAACTTCTGCTACTTTAGTGAACGAACAATATTTATTGGATTTAGAACGAGAAGCATTTTTGAGTTTGGTAACTACTAAAAAATCAATGGAGCGTTTGCAAAGTATTTTGACGAGTGGAAAACCATTGAGGAACTAAAATTTATAATCAAAAAAAACTTATTCCATAATATTTAAAGCTAAAACTATTGGGCTTTGTAAAGCTGAATACCATTGTTATTTAATCGCATTACCTCCAATTCCTGATTATTGAAATATTGAATATAAGTTCGTTTACGTTCTTTACCCCAAACTGGTTTAAGTTGCAATTTGCCATATAGCAAAGGATATACATCGTGCATAAAATAATTAAATCTGGCACCGTATTGTTGAAGCATAGCACCACATAAAAGCATTGTAGTATAACCACGAATAGCCAATTCACTTGGACGAATATGATAGCGATTAGTAAAATTCCGATGGAATCTTTGATACTCGTAATTTGTACGATTAAGCAAATATGAATTAGTGAACAAAACTTCTAAATTTTTGCCTACCGCATTTTTTAAATTATCATGATTTATCCAAGATGGCATGCCTAAAACTGTTATTGGGTAATGATTAGCCACAATTGATAATTTTTTCAAAACTGCATTTGCAAATACCCAATCATTGGATGCTAAAAAAACCACATTGTGTTTGATTGAATCCAACTCAGCCACAATTGAATCAACAGCTGTTCTGCTCGGTAATATCAACTCAACAGGATGAGCACCTGCAAATTTTTTCATTACATTCGAAATGCTTGCTGACGCTACATTCTCTTCGGCTGCATTATTTTGTCTAATCACCAAAGTGTTCAATTCATTACCATATTTTTGCTCAATAATTTCAAGCAATTTTATTTGCTGATTAGCAACATTCGGATTCAAAGCCAAATAATAAGGATTAAATTCGGGCACAAAACTGCTTGCAACTGGCGATACAAAATTTATTTTATTTGTCTTAGCAAAATCAGCTACTACTCTAGCATCTGAGCTATTTAAAGTGCCTAACAGCAAATCCATTTCATTCAATTTGTATTTAGCAGCAATAGTTTCAAAATTGTGCCTGTTGCTATAATCGATCACATTCAACTCAATATTTACTTTGGTATTTTTAAATGAATCAACAGCCACTAAACAACCCTCATAAAAATCTAATGCTGGGTAAACAGCTTTGGGAATGTTATTAAAAGCAATGGCAGATCTATTAGGATAAAATGAATCTAAATCAAATGGCAAAATTAAAGCAACTTTATATACAGGTTTTATTTGAAACGAATCGGCATGTGTTAATTTCTCCATCTTGTATTTATAGTGATATGGGGCAGGAATAGTGTCCTGCGCTTCAGCTTCTTCACGATGTACAACATGCTTTTTCTTTTTATGATGCTTGTGCGCTTTTTGATTCGCACATGATGAAATAACCATTGCTGCCATGCAACTCAAAATAGCAACAATAAAAAGGCTATAAATTTTCTTATGAATCAAAATGAAGTGGTTTGAACGTATATTTTATTGTGAACGCAAAAGTAGTATTTTATTTAATCTCCAAAATTCAAAAAAAATCAGAGGGGTAGTTCGTATTTTTGAACACTTGAAAAAAACAATCAGCATACTATTTTTCTGTTTTATTGTTTGTAAAATAACAATCGGTCAATCTTTACGAACCATTACTTTGATTGGTGACAAAGCTTATATAGTGCATGCCGTAGCCGTTCGTCAAAATCTATATCGAATCAGCAAATACTACCAAACTTCGGTGCAAGAACTTAAAAAGATGAATAATTTGGAGGGGGATTCAATTTCAAAAGGCGTTGAACTATTCATTCCGCTTAATCGAAAAAATTTTGTTTTGCAAACCTCTAAAACCAAAAAAGAAATCAGTTATCAAAATTTATACATCGAACCTACTCACCAGCTTTCAAAAAAATATTTGAAAACTGTTTTACCGATTGACGCTAAACTTTGGGATGAATTTTTGAAAAAGAACGAAGTTGATTTTAAATCAAAACGTCATTTATTAGTGGGCTATTTAGCTACTTTTAATATTGATTTAGTGCCACCATCTGCACCAAAAACTGTTATAAAAAAAGATACAATAAAAAAAGAAGTATTGCTGCTTGTCAAAAAAGACACGTTAAAACCAAATACCATTGCGGATTCTTTAGCTAAGCCGAAAATAGCATCAGCGCAGCAAAAGATATTTGAAAAATTATATGCGAAAACTGAAGCTGCCGAAACCTTCGAAAAAGGCACTGCATTAGGAATGATACCTGATTCAGTTGGTAATTATCAAAAAGGATTTTATGCATTTCATAATGATTTGAAGGTAGGAACCATTGTGAAATTAAAAAACCCAATGAATGACAATGAAGTATATGTAAAGATATTGGGTAAAATTCCTGAGTTGGTTGGCAACACACGATGCTCTATTAAAATATCGCATGATGCGGCTATTTATTTAGATGCTATTGATGAACGATTTTTAGTTGAAATTTATCATCATTAAAGCTTTTTATTTAAAAATCTATTCTTAAGAAGTGGCAATTAATTTTTCCTTTTTGGTTGAGAAAATTAAAAACAATTCAGCCCTAATCATTATTTTTTTAATTGGCTTTTTATCACGATTGTGGCTAATTCATCTTGACCCATTTTTACAAGACTGGGATGAACGATTTCATGCACTAGTTGCTCAAAATATGTTGATGCATCCTCTGCAACCCATGCTGGTTGGTAATCCTGTAGTTGGATATAAGGTTTCAGATTGGTCAAGTAATCATATTTGGTTGCATAAACCGCCTTTATTTTTATGGCAAATAGCACTAAGTCTTAAATGTTTTGGTTGCCATGAATGGGCGATTAGATTGCCTAGCGCAATTATGTCTTCACTAATGATTTTATTAGTTTATCGCATCTCAATTTTATTTACCAAAAACAGATTGACAGCTTTATTTTCAGCCACTCTTCTTTGTTTTTCTCATTTTCAATGGCAATTAATTTCGGGCAGACAATGTACAGATCACAACGATGTTGCATTTGGGTTTTATCTGTTAGCAAGCATTTGGGCTTATGTTGAATATCTGCATCGGTCCCATTGGAAATGGATATATGTAATTGGAATATTAGCTGGGGGTGCCATTTTAAATAAATGGCTCACAGGTTTATTAATTTATGCAGCATGGGGAACAAAATTGATATTTGATTTCTATCAAAACAGAAATTACAAATCAGTTATTCCATTCCTTATAAGTCTAACGGTTTGTGCGCTTGTTTTCATGCCATGGCAATTATATTGTTATCACCGTTTTCCTGTTGAAGCGAAATTTGAAAACGATTTCAATAACAGACATATCTGGGAAGCACTAGAAGGTCATGAAGGAAATGGGTGGTATTATTTTAATAATTTTTTTGATTATTTCGGCATTATTGGTTCCGTATTGTTTTTTTCAGGTGTGCTGATTTTTATAATTGATAATAAACTAAACAGACAAACAGGTTTTCATCTTTTACTTTTATTTAGCATTGCTTTTTGTTTTTTCTCGTTTGTAGTCACTACGAAAATGATCGCTTTTTTTTATTGTGTTGCACCAATTGGATTGGTATTTGCAGCTATTTCATTAAACTATTTTTTCATTTTTTTTAAATCAAAAAGAATAATATTTGTTGGTTTATGCTTAATAGTATTGTTCGATAGCCTTAACCCGATTGATCTTTGGTTACGGACCAATTATTCACCTGAACGAAATTCAAAAATTTACAATACAAATATCTATAAACAATTGAATAATATTCTGCCTCCTGATGTTAAAATAGTAATTAATTTACCATTCTGCCAGCAAGTAGATTTAATGTTTTATAACCCATCTATCACTGCTTACCAAAAATTAATATCCTCAACAGATTTGAAAATACTTGAAAATAAAAAAATGAAAGTTGCAGCTTTCTGCAACCACGGAGAATATGTATTGCCTGATTATGTTTTAATCTATCCTTATTTATATGTTATTAATTACCAATTACATTGATTTAACATGATTAACAAAAAAATAAAATTATTCAAAATCACATTTTTTCATCACCTTCCACCCATATATTCCTGTGGCAAACTGGTAATCTACAATTGAATAATGTAGAAGCTTATCAGGCTCAACAAAAAATCGGATATAAGTAAAATCTTTATAAGCACCATCTTTCAATTCAATCTCTGTGGTTTTGGCAGCTACTCTGAATGTGAATTTTTCATGGTGCAAATTCGTGCACAAAAAATAGTTTATTACAAACAATAAATTACAAACCAAAGGTGCAATGCCGAATACTATTCTGCTCCAATGAGATTTTATTTTTTCTTTAAAAAAATATTTCCATAGCAAAAAACAAACTAAAATGCCTATTCCAAATAATAATAAAATGTAACGCATAAAAATCATGGTAGGTAAGCAGTAGTTCCAAAACAACACCACATTAATAATAGATAAAAGCAATAATTGAAAATCATGAAACCGAATTGAAAATTTTAATGCCGCATAAAACTGGTTGGGATTAAATTTGTTTTTAATGCGCCATCCTTCTATGAAATAAGGAACCGGCAATAGCAAAAATATAACTACTATCAGCCATGCTTTTTTACCAAGCCACCAAAAAAATAAAGATGGTAAAGCGATCGGCAAAGCCATTGATAATACAATTGCAATATGGTCAACAATAATATTTAACGAATTTAGATACCGGTATTCATCCGATTGGATATAATCACGATAACGCATGTCGGCTTGTTGCTGCGCAGCTTGGTTAGCAGCTTGTTTTTCTTGCTGCCATGTTTCCCAATAACTTTGCTGAGCAAATGTTGTATGAGGTTGTGCTTTGTGTTTTTTCAAATAAACAAAAGCTTCATTCAACAATACAAATTGTATATGTGCCTGCGGATGAGGATTAATATCGGGGTGAACTGCCTTTGCCTTTTTTCGATACGCCTTTACAATTTCATCTAAAGGAGCAGTTTCACTTACCTCTAAAATTTGGCAATATTGATGAAATTGCAACATGAATGATTTATTAAAAAAAGCTTGCTAAAAACCTAAAAGGACTAAAACATTTTTTCTTCTACCAGCTGACAAATGATGTGTCCTAACAAGATATGTGATTCCTGAATCCTTGGAGTATCGTTAGATGGTACATTCAATAAATATTTGCAAATAGTTTTCATTTTGCCTCCACTATCCCCTGTCATACCAATAGTAATCATTCCTTTTTCATTAGCAACATTTAATGCATTGATTACATTTTTCGAATTACCGCTTGTACTAATACCAAACAATATGTCGCCTTTTTTTCCACATCCTTCAACCATTCTACTATAAACTATATCGTAGCTGTAATCATTTGCCACAGCAGTTAAATAAGAAGTATTTACATGTAGTGCTTCAGCATATAAAGGTGGTCGATCGGTGTAAAACCTACCACTTAATTCAGCTGCAATATGTTGTGCATCAGCTGCACTTCCGCCATTGCCACAAAATAAAACTTTGCCACCGTTTTTAAAACATTCTACCAATTCATCAACAATGTTTTCGATAGTATTCAAAACAAAAGGCTCAGCTAATAATTTTTGTTTTACATCAATAGATGACAGAATAATATTTTCAATAATAGCTTTCATCGGCATTAATTAGTTGCAGTAAAATAATAGAAAAAATTACCAAGTGGTTTTTACTAAATCTAAGATTTCTTGCTCAATAGGTTTAGAGGCACTTTCCTCAATTCGGCCAATCATTCGACCACTTCGGAATGTGATAATTGTAGGCACTTTGTCAATATGTAATAATTGAGCAGCTCCATCAGCACTTTTTTTGTCACGGTCAACCAAATAAAGAGTTACCTCTTTTCTAGTGAATCCAGCCTCAGTTGCCATTTTATAAAATTTTGGCAATAAATCTTTAGTATCATCACACCAAGTACCTGCAAAAACTATAAAATAAATATCATTTTTCCATCTTTTTAATTCTTCAATTGTATCATTGTTGGGCTTATAGTCATCATAGCCTGAACGAAACCAATACAAATCTTCATGGTCGAAAAAAACTTGTTCGTTGCCTTTGCCCACATATAAAGTATTGCCTTTAGTATCTGTTTTAGCTTGGTACATATCGTCTGAACATTGCGTAAATACAAGCGGAATTGCAATTGAAAGCAAAAAGTAAAATATTTTTTTTTGCATAGTATGGTTTTATTTTTTCGCCTGTGTAAAATTAATTATTCCGTACAAAACTAATTGTTTTTGTTTAAATGAAAAATGTATGATTAAAAAATGCCACTATTCTTCTCTAGCATTTTAGCCACAATTCTGCGTCTTGCATCCTTGGTGTTAAATGAATCCATTTTTGTAAAACGTTTAATGCCTAATAACAACATGCGTTGCTCATCGCCTTCGGTGAATGCTGTTACTGCATGTTTACCACTCACAAAAGCTCTTTCGCAAGCATCGCTCATGTAAGTTCTTAAGATATCCAAATACACAGCCGAAGCAGCTTCGCCGTTGGCTTTAATCATTTTCTCAACACGTAATAATAATGATTCGCTGACAAATAATTCAATCATCATATCAGCACAATCCATCAATATTTCCTGTTCGGTACTAATTTTCATCATTAACTTTTGCACCGCAGCACCAGCAGTTAATAAGATGGCTTTTTTCAAATTAGCAATCACTTTTTTCTCTGCTGCTAATAAACCTTCATTGCTTTCATTAAAATCAGGAATGCTCATCAATTCTTTTTGAACAGCAGTGGCAGGCGTTAGTAAATCTAATTCACCTTTCATGGCACGTTTCAACAACATATCTACCGAAAGCAAACGATTGATTTCATTAGTGCCTTCAAATATTCTATTGATTCTTGAATCACGATATGCACGAGCTAATGGATATTCTTCACTAAAGCCATAACCGCCAAATATTTGTACACCTTCATCTACTACATAATCTAAAGCTTCGCTACCAAACACTTTTAAAATTGCACATTCCACTGCAAACTCTTCTGATGCTTTTAATAAAGCACTTGATACATCCATTCCGCCAGCCTGCAATTCTTTTTCCATTTCATCAATCATGTTGGCAGTGCGATACAAAGCTGTTTCCGAAGCAAATGTTTTGATTGCCATTTCAGCCAACTTATGACGAATTGCACCAAATTTTACTAATGGTAAATTAAATTGCTGACGAGTTTGAGCATAGTCTAAAGCTATATTCATTGAGCGTTTTGCACCGCCTAATGTTGCAGCACACAATTTCAAACGACCAATATTTAAAATATCAAAAGCAATTTTATGTCCTTTGCCAATTTCACCTAAAACATTTTCAACAGGTACTTTGCAATTGTTAAAAAACACTTGCCTTGTGCTGCTTCCTTTGATGCCCATTTTGTGTTCTTCTTCACCAAATGAAATGCCTTCAAAGCCACGTTCAACCACAAAGCCTGTAAATTTATCGCCATCAATTTTTGCAAACACACTGAATACATCAGCAAAACCTGCATTGGTAATCCACATCTTTTGTCCGTTCAAAATATAATGTTTACCATCGGCCGATAATTCAGCTTTTGTTTTTGCAGCTAAAGCATCGCTGCCGCTACCTGGTTCGGTTAAGCAATAAGCGCCTTTCCATTCACCCGTTGCCAATTTTGGTAAGTATTTTTGTTTAGTTGCTTCATTACCAAAATATAAAATCGGTAACGAACCAATACCTGTATGACAGGCACTTGCTACTGCGAATGAATTACCAGCACCTAATGTTTCATTAATCAATGTACCTGTGATAAAATCTTCTCCTAATCCACCATATTCAGCAGGAATGCTTGCTCCAAGCAAACCTAACTCACCACATTTATTCAGCAAATCAACCATAATGTTGTCTTCTTGCTTATCAATTTTATCTAAATTTGGAAACACTTCTGCAACCAAAAATTGATGACAAGTTTGAGCTACTAATTTTTGTTCTTCAGTAAAACTTTCTGGTGTAAAAATATCTTCAGCTATTGATTCTTTGATGACGAATTCGCCTCCTTTTAATTTGCTCATAAATTTCTTGCATTTTTTTTCAAAAATAATTTTTGCATGGCAGCTAATATTTTTTCAATTCAAAAAATTGTAAAACAAAAATGTGTATTGTCTAATATTAATGAATGTGGGGTGCAATTAAATATCATCTCATTTATAATAATTTAGATGGTCTATAAAACAGCCTTTAAAGCCTGTTTCAGAAGCATGTCAAGTGTTAAAGCCTTTATTTATCAACACTTCAAATAATTTAAAAAACTTAAAACAATTATTTTTTTATTTATTTTACATTGATTTTCAATGCAAAAAAGCATTCGCTTTTTTCACCAATCTGCGAAGCATAGGTTTATCAACATCTTCAGGTTAAAAAAGCCTTGAAATGGTTGATTCTATGCGTATATTTGATTTCGTAATTTAATTAATTAACCAAACAAAAATTTTATCATGAACAAAGGAGATTTAGTTTCAAAAATTGCATCTGATGCAAAAATCAGCAAAGCTCAAGCAGAAACAGCTTTGAATTCTTTCATGAAAAGCACAGAAGACACTTTGAAAAAAGGTGGCAAAATCACTTTAGTTGGTTTTGGCACTTACAGTGTTTCTAAACGTGCTGCTCGTAATGGACGTAACCCTCAAACTGGCAAACCGATTAAAATCGCTGCTCGTAAAGTGGTTCGTTTCAAAGCTGGCAAACAATTATCTGGCAAAGTGAACAAATAATTTTATTTGCATCACTCTTAAAAAAAGCAAGGTTGTGAAATCTTGCTTTTTTTATTTTATCAAAATCAAACACTACTTTTGAGCTTTGAAAAAAATTATTCTTTTAACCAACTAAACAAAAATATCATGGGAAGAGGCGATAAACGCACAAAAAAAGGGAAAATTGCTGCTGGTTCTTTCGGCAATACTCGTCCGCAAAAACTTAAAAAAGCCGCAGTAAAAAAAGCTGCGCCTAAAAAAGCGGCAAAAAAATCAGCAGAAAAAAAATAATTTTCTGAAAATAAAAAAGGGATGATTTATCATCCCTTTTTTATTTTACAATCATCAGATCACTGATTATTCTATCGGCAATTAATTTGCCTTCATTAGTCAAAATTAATTTGTTTTCTAATTGCATCATTTTTTTAGCATTAAAATAAGGTTCGGCATCTTGAAGAATTTCTTTTATCCAGCTTTCATCAAATTTCATTTTCGCTACAGTTAAATCGCATCCCCACTGAGTTCGCAAACCAGTCATTAACCATTCGTTGAATTGATCTTTAGCTGATAAAATTTCATTTTCAAATATTGATTTATTACTAAAAATGCCTTGAAAATACTGTTGATTGTTGCTCACATTCCAACGTCGTTCATTGCCATTAAATGAATGCGCTGAAGGACCAATTCCTAAATACTTTTCACCTTTCCAATAGTTTGTATTATGCAATGCATACTGGTTAAATTTTGCAAAATTACTTATTTCGTAATGTTCAAAATCATTGCTGATTAAAGTTTCTATCAACATTATCATCTGTGCGGCTGATCTTTTTTCATCTACATTTTCCTTTTCATGTTTTGAAATCATTTTATGCAGTGGTGTTTTTTCTTCAACTGTTAAAGCGTAAGCTGAGATATGGGGCACTTGCAAATCAAGAGCTTTAGAAAGGTTTTTTATCCAATTTCCATTGCTTAAAGTAGGGATACCATAAATCAGATCAATGGTAAGGTTATGAAAACCTGCATCTTGGGCTGTTTTGATTGCTCTATCTGCTTGTTGTGAATTATGCACACGATTCATCCAAATCAAATCTTCATCAAAAAAAGATTGCACACCAATGCTAAAACGATTGATAACAGTGTTTTTTAATTCTTTAATTTTTTGTCCTGACAAATCATCTGGATTAGCTTCAAGTGTTACTTCTTTCAAATCACCTACATTATAATTGTTATAGATAACTTCAATTATTCGTTTCACTTCATCAGTTTCTAAAATGGATGGAGAGCCTCCTCCAAAATAAATGGTTTCAATTTTTTCATTTTCTAAAAAATATTGTTGCATTTTTATTTCTAGTAATATTGCTTTCAACAAATCATTTTTATAATGCAAGGAAGTGCTAAAATGAAAATTACAATAATTGCATGCTTGTTTGCAAAACGGGATATGAATATAAATACCTGCCATAATAAATTTGCTCAAAGATATTTTAACAATGCATTGTTTATTAACATTCAAATTTATTTTGCACAATTAATCAAATTGCTGTACGTTTGCTGCCTCAATTTTAAAAACTAAAAATTGAAACCTTCCAAACGAATCAAAAATATAGCTGCTTTAATTATTGCAGCATTGGTATCAAAAAGTGCATCGGCCGCTGATATGGCTGATGCTTTGCGAAATGACGGAAAAATATGGGTGGTAGTAGCTGTTGTTACTATTATCCTTCTAGGTCTTTTTATTTTTCTATTTACTATTGACCGCAAAGTATCCTCGGTAGAAAAACAACTTAATCAAGATAAAAAACAATAACTAAAATTTTATGGCAAAGAAATCTACTAATGCACATGCAGAGTATAGCTTTTTTCAAAGTGTTGAAAGTTCGTTTGATAAAGCTTCGAAATTTACTAATTATGAACAAGGATTGTTGGAGCAAATAAAAGCTTGTAATAGCGTTTATCAAATGCGTTTCCCAGTTAAGATTGGTGGCAAAATTGAAGTTATCGAAGCTTACCGTGTGCAACATTCACATCATAAATTACCTTGTAAAGGTGGTATACGTTACAGTATGGGAGTTAATCAGGATGAAGTAATGGCGTTGGCTTCTTTAATGACTTACAAATGTGCTACAGTGAATGTACCATTTGGTGGTGGTAAAGGTGGTATCAAAATCGATCCTAAAAAATATACAGTGGATGAATTGGAAAGAATCACCCGTCGTTATGCGGCTGAGTTGATTAAGAAAAATTTCATCGGACCTGGCACTGATGTTCCTGCACCTGATTATGGTTCAGGCGAACGTGAAATGGGATGGATTTTAGATACTTACACCTCCATGAAACCGGGTGAAATTGATGCTGCTGGTTGTATCACTGGTAAAGCAATTTCTCAAGGAGGTGTTCGTGGTAGAAAAGAAGCTACAGGTTTAGGTGTATTCTATGGTGTTCGAGAATTATGTAACGTGCCTGAGGATATGAAAAAATTAGGTTTGACTACTGGCATTGAAGGTAAACGTGTTGCTGTACAAGGATTAGGAAACGTTGGTTATCATGCTGCTTATTTCTTCCAAAAGCATGGTGCAATCCTGGTTGCATTGAGTGAAATGGAAGGAACTATCTACAACCCTAAAGGATTAGATGTTGATGCAGTATTCAAATGCAAAAAAGAAACTGGTTCAATTCTGAATTACAAAGGCGCCACTAAAAGCACTAAAAAAGCAAGTGATGTTTTAGAAGCGGATTGCGATATTTTAATTCCTGCTGCATTAGAAAATGTGATTGATGCAAACAATGCTGGAAAAGTAAAAGCTAAAATCATTGGTGAAGCAGCAAACGGACCTTTAACGCCTGATGCTGATGCAATCTTGATAAAAAAAGGAGCAGTAGTAGTACCTGATATGTATTTGAATGCAGGTGGTGTTACAGTTTCTTACTTTGAATGGTTAAAAAATTTGAGCCATGTTCGTTATGGTCGTATGGAAAAACGTTTCCAAGAAAACAACCATAATGCGATGTTGAAAACAGTAGAAGAAATGACTGGAAAAAAAGTATCTGCGGCTGAAAGAGCTGTTATTGCTCATGGTCCTGATGAAGTTGATTTAGTTTATAGCGGCTTGGAAGACACCATGATTGGTTCATTCCATGAAATCCGTGAAATCTATAAAGCCAACAAAAAGATTGACAATATGCGTACAGCTGCATTTGTGAATGCAATCAATAAAATTGGCGAAAGCTATTTACAATTGGGTATTTTCCCATAATCAGTTTGTAAAGTTCATCAAGTGAAAAGTTTATAAAGTAGCAGGTTTTACTTTCTACTTTATGAACTTTTTAACTTTACAAACTCACGTTGCCCGAGTGGTGAAATTGGCATACACACTGTGTTCAGGTCGCAGCGAACGAAAGTTCATGAAGGTTCGACTCCTTTCTCGGGCACACTATCAATTAAAAAGATTTCTTTTTTCATAAAATAAACGCCACTTGCCAAATTAATCAATTGCATCTGAATTCATTCGTCAATCTTCTGCACGAAGTATTAGCCAAAGCAAATTTTTCAATTATGCTTCGCTATGGATTTATTGACTTTAAGTACAAAATTTTTGTTGTAAATTGAATATGCTTTTATTACCTTAAAGTAAATATTGATTTTTCAAGTTTCTATTCTTAAAAATAAATTTCTTATTTTTACACTACCCTTTTCAAAATCAATCTTACTATTCAGCTGCTGTATTTAAACTCTTTAAGTTTAATACAGTCAGTTTGATGTGTTGACATAGCATGAAACATTTGTTATTACATATCAAATCAAGCATCCTACTCCTTTTATTGGTGTGGACAATAGCTTATTTACCAACCCAACAAGTGGCTGCACAATTTATCGAAAGCCATACCTATAAATATAAACACAAGCCCAAAAATGTAATTAAATCTTGGGAGGTAGGCATCTTGCTTGCTGAAACACATTACTTTGGTGATTTGGCAAGTTATATCCCGAGCCCTTCCATCCTGCATTTTGCCGGAGGCTTTTTTGTTCGCTATCAATATAATCCGTACTGGGCTTTCAGGGCAGGTTATAATCAAGGCGCTATATCAGGAAATGATGCTTATTTGTATAAAGACTATTTTAAAGACCGTGACCTTAATTTTGAATCGAACATCAACGAAGGGCATTTGATTGCAGAATTTTCTCCTTCACCATTTTCAGTTTGCAGGCATAAATCACTGGTGCGATATTTTTTTGCAGGCATTGCTGTTTTTCATTTTAATCCTTACACATTTTATAATGGTCAGTTAGTATATCTGCAACCACTTAATACTGAAGGGCAAGGTTCACCAGATTATCCCGAAAGAAAGCCTTATGCACTTACTCAAATTTCAATACCATTTGGAACAGGATTTAAATTAGCACTCAAACAAAATCTGATCATAGGAATAGAGATAGGTTTCAGAAAAACATTTACAGATTATCTGGATGATGTTAGCACTACTTATGCCGCCCCAAAAGCCATTGCTGCCAATACTGGCGGCTTAGCCGTAGCTTTAGCAGACAGAACACCTTATGATGGCTCATTAACCTGGCATCCGGGTTTTACCCGTGGCAATCCTAATTATAAAGATTGGTATTTTTTTAATGGCATCACCATCAGCAAACTGCTAATATCACCTTGCTTGAAATATCATGAACCGAAAAAACGAAAATTATATAAATGTCCTAAAATGAGTGAAAAATCTCATTAAATTTGCGAATGAAATATTTTGTTTTTCTTCCCTGCTTTTTATTGTTATTGGCTTGTGGTAGTAGTAACCCGAAAACTGATAATACAGATGCAGAGCATACACCTACTCTACCCGATATTCATTTAGAAAAAAGTATACTGATAAATGATATTAAACTAACATCAAATCCTGCTCATTCATTTGCCCTTTATTTACCAGCGAAATATTCAACAAAAACGAAATCAGAATTGATGATATTTTTCGACCCCCATGGCAGCGGAGCTTATGCAATTGAGCATTATGCCAAGTTAGCAGAAGAACATAATTGTATTTTGGTAGGAAGTAATAATTCAAAAAACGGATTAAATTTTAATGAAACTTTTTCTATTGCCAGCGAATTAGTAAATGAAATTCCTAAAATATTATCCATAGATGAAAAGCATATCATGTTTTGTGGTTTTAGTGGCGGAGCCAAAGTAGCTATTAATGCAGGCACACAATTAAGCGCCGTGTCAAAAGTGGTTTATTGCGGTGCAGCATTACCGATTGAACAATGCAATCATCCTTTGCAATTGCTTGGTTTTGCCGGTATAAAAGATATGAACTACAGCGAAATGGTTAGTTTTTCAACCAGTCAGTTACCAAGTAACGTTAGCAATACCTGTGTTGAATGGTATGGTAAACACGAATGGCCTGATGCCTCTGCATTTGAAGCAGCATTTTATTTTTTAAATGACGAAATGAATAAAATTTCACCGGCTCATTTTGATGCAGAAAAATTAAAACTGATGGCACAAGAACAAACTATTCATCAGCAATATATTGAAGCATTGCATAACTACGATGTGAATTATTGGGCTCGTGAAATTTTACGCTTAAATAACGAAAGAATGAAACCAAACAATAATGGAATGGCTGACAGATTGATAGGTTTTATTTCGCTGGCATGCTATTCTATCTCGAACCAAATGATTCAACAAAGTTTATACGACCAAGCTGGTAAAATAATTACCGTTTACAAAATGGCCGACCCAACTAATCCTGATTGTGATTTAATGCAAGCAATCTTATACGCCAAAGAAAACAATGTATCAAAAGTTTTCAATACCCTTAAAATGGCTTATCAAAATGGTTTGAAAGATTTTAGCAAAATTGAAAATGACCCAACCTTTGCATCTTACATGTCTATGCCTGAAATGGATGAAATACGTCGGTTGATGAGTAAATAAATATTGAATTGAATAACTTACTTCATCAACAGTTTACTGAACATCTATCACTTACGCATGACAACTCCGAAGCGGAAGCCATTACAAGTTTAGTATTTGAAAATGTATTTAAAAGTCGTGATAAAAAATTATGGCGACAACCCGATTTGCTACAAAAGTATTTTGCACAGCTACAGCATTATTTTTATAGATTATCATCAAATGAGCCATTGCAGCACATTTTGGGTAAAGTATTTTTTTTAAATTGTACAATTAAGGTCAATAAAAATGTATTAATCCCCCGACCTGAAACAGAAGAACTTACTGCTATTGCTATAAAAAGAATAAACAAAAAAAACAATATCAAATTAATAGATGTTTGCAGCGGAAGCGGTTGTATTGCTATTGCTATAGCTAAAAAATTTACCCCATCTCAAATTTATGGTTTAGAAAAAAGCGAACAAGCATTAGAAGTTGCTCAGCAAAACGCAACAATCAATCAGGTGAAAATCAACTGGATTTTAGATGATATTTTTAAGTTTGATTCAGATCAACAATTTGATTATATCATTAGCAATCCGCCTTATGTAAAAGAATCAGAAAAGGCTAATATAGAGCACCACGTATTACAATTTGAGCCACATGTCGCCTTGTTTGTAAGCGATGATAGACCATTAATATTTTATGAACAAATAAAAAAACTGGCTGATAAAAACCTCAATAAACAAGGTGTAATTTTTTTAGAGGTAAATACTGAATTAGCTGAAGCAGTAAAAAATATTTTCCATCCTATTTATACTACCGAAATTTTGAATGATATGTTTGGTAAACCTCGTTTTGTAATTGCCCAACTTTAATTTTTGCTTTATTACTTAAAAAGATAACGGGTAAATTTTTTGTTCCCTACTTTTGCAATTCATTTTTCACCACTAAACAATTTTAAAATGAATCATACAATTTTAGTAGTTCACAATTTACTCCGTTGGGCAATCGTAATTTTAGCAGTCATTGTCATTATCAAAAGCTTGATGGGCTGGCTTTCTAAAAGCAAATACGGCAAAGCCGATAATATGCTGAGTTTGTTTTTAATGATTTGTGCTGACACACAATTACTGATTGGCTTATGGCAATATTTCTTAGGCGATTTCATGGCTTCAATCCTTTCAACAGAAGGCATTATGAAAAATCATGAATCTCGTTTTTGGGCTGTTGAGCATATCACAGGCATGATTGCAGCAATTGCATTAATACATGTTGGAAGAATTTTAGCCAAAAAATCAACTGATGATACTTCTAAATTTAAAAAACAATTCATCTGGTTTACACTTGCTATGCTTTTGATTTTAGGTTCAATGCCTTGGGCTCGTCCTTTGTTCCCACAATTTTAATTTCGTGAAAATGGAAATTACTGTAAAAGATAAACGCTTCAAAACCTATCTCACTCATCAGCAGATTGATGAGCGGATAAAAGAATTGGGCAAGCAAATCAATGAAGATTATAAGGCTGATGAGCCTTTGTTCATCGCTATTTTGAACGGTTCATTTATGTTTGCATCGCATTTATATCAGCGAATCACTTTGCCTTCGCAAATTACATTTGTAAAAGTTGCATCGTACTCTGGCACTTCATCCACAGGAAAAGTTACTTCAATAATTGGGTTGGATATGCCAATTGCCGGCAAGCATATTATTTTGGTTGAAGACATTGTTGATACAGGTAACACGATGAATGAATTGTTAAAACAATTGCACGAACATCAACCTGCATCAATAAAAATTGCTTCATTAATTCAAAAGCCAGAGGCGTTGAAACATCCAATAACAGTAGATTATACAGGTTTTAAAATACCGAATGAATTTATTGTAGGCTTTGGATTGGATTATGATGGCTATGGTAGAAACCTACCAGATATTTATCAAGTGGTTGCCTGAAATATTTTATGAAAGATGCAAAACACAAATTGCCGATTCTGCTCTATCATAGAGTAGTAAAGCGTTCTGACAAAGTTGGGCGACATAAAATTTATGTGTATGAAAAACAAATGGAAGAGCAATTGGCTTACTTAAAGGCTAACAATTTTACCACTATCACTTTCAAAAATTTATTGCAAGCCAAGCCTGATGAAGATTTAAACAAGAAAGTAATCCTGACATTTGATGATGGCTATGAAGATAATTACACTTTGCTTTTTCCGTTGTTAAAAAAATATGGCTTCACAGCAGTGATTTATCTGGTTACAAAGTTGCAACGCAATGAATGGGGAATAACCGAAGGAGAACCAGCTTGCAACCTAATGACTGTTGAGCAAATCAAAGAAATGAGTGATTATGGAATTGAATTTGGCGGACATACTTGCACACATAAAGCATTGAATGAAATTGATTTGAACGATGCAAAAAATGAAATTGAAAATTGCATCAGCGATGTAAAAAATTTATTACAAAAGGAAGTGGTTAGTTTTGCTTATCCTTTTGGAGGCATCAATAAAAATGTAAAAGAGTTGATGAAGAATTCGAGAGTACCATTTGCAGTTTCGACCAATACTGGCCCAATGAATTGGCAAGATGATTTAATGCAAATGCGCCGTATAGAAATAAGACCAGGCGAAGGTTTGGGTAGTTTTAAAAATAAAGTGAGTGGTTACTATCTTTCTAAAAAAAGTATTTACACATTGTTATCGAGTTCAAATAAAATCAGGTATTCAAAAGATTAAAAAATGAAAGTTTCAGGTTTCACATTTGTTCGCAACGGCGTAAAATTCGATTATCCTTTTATCGAAGCCATTCAATCTATTCTTCCAATTTGCGATGAATTAGTTGTTGCAGTGGGCAATAGCGAAGATGATACACGAAAAAGAATCGAAGCCATAAATTCGCCTAAAATAAAAATCATTGATACTATATGGGACGATTCACTCCGTGAAGGCGGACATGTTTTAGCTGTTGAAACTAACAAAGCTTTAGATGCCGTGAGTGCTGATACTGATTGGTGTTTTTATGTACAAGGCGATGAAGTTTTTCATGAAAATGATTTACCCAAAATAAAAGCAGCCATGCTTGAACATTTGAATAATAGTAAGGTTCAGGGCCTGGTATTTAAGCATATCAATTTTTTCGCTACTTATGATTATGAAGCCGATAGCCGTGGATGGGTGAAAAATGAAGTGAGAGTAATTAGAAATGATAAAGAAATTCGCAGTTGGAAAGATGCCATGAGCTTCAGAAAAAATGAAAAGAAATTGAAATGCAAATTTGTTGACGCTACTATCTACCACTATGGCTGGGTGAAGCACCCGAAAAAACAATCCGAAAAAAGAAAAGAGTTTGACAAACTTTGGCATGATGATACTTGGATAGAAGAAAAACATCAAGCCGATGAATTTGATTATTCAACTATTGACTCCTTAACAAAATTTACAGGTTCACATCCTGTAGTGATGAAAGAGAGAATTGAGAAAATGAATTGGCATTTTGATTTTAATCCGCAAAAAATTAAACCTAAAAAAATTAAACACAAAGTGGCTGAGTTTATAGAAAATCTTACGGGAAAGGAATTGTGGCGCTTTCAAAACTATGAATTACTTTAAATTCTTTTTAGTTTTCATTTTGCCAAATGAAATAAAAGTGCTACCTTCGCCGTCCAAATTTTAAAAACAAAAATTCATAAACCATGCTCAAACAGTACGAAACAGTCGTAATCTTTTCCCCGCTTCTTAGTGAAGATGAGCTTAAAACAGCCATTACAGGCTACACCAAATGGTTAAAGAAAAACAAAGCCGAATTGGTGCATCAAGAGAATTGGGGACTTAAACAGTTAGCTTATCCGATAGCTAACAAACATTCAGGTTATTATTTTGTGATGGAATACAAAGCCACCAACGAAGTAGTAGGAACATTAGAAGTAGAATTAGTTCGTGATAACGAAAAAGTTCTTCGCTTTTTAACCGTTTTATTAGACAAATATGCATTGAAGTACAATGATGACAAACGTGCAGGATTGGTAGGTAAAACCAAAAGAAGTGCCTCTACCAGAAAAGTAGAATCTGTAGCTAATGAAACAGTTGAACCAAAAGCAACCAACTCTTAATTTTTAAATTTTAACAATCATGGCAATTGACAAAAAGAAAGATATAAAATTTTTATCGAACCCTAACTTGGGCAGAAACCGCAAAAAATATTGCCGTTTCAAAAAAACAGGTATTAAATACATTGATTATAAAGACCCTGATTTTTTATTAAAATTTGTGAACGAACAAGGTAAAATTTTACCACGTCGTATCACTGGTAATTCATTAAAGTTTCAACGTAAAGTATCTCAAGCAGTAAAACGTGCTCGTCATATTGCGTTGTTGCCTTATTTGGCTGATGGTTTGAAATAATTTTTTAATCTAAAAAGAAGTTTATCATGGAAATAATCTTAACACAAGATGTAGATAAAGTAGGCGCTTACAATGAAGTTGTAAAAGTTCGCCCAGGTTTTGCACGTAACTTTTTAATACCAAAAGGTTTAGCTTTAGTTGCAAATGATTCTAATAAAAAAATCATTGCTGATAAAGTGAAACAACACGAGGCAAAAGTTGCTAAAGTTTTGGCTGAATTACAAGCTATTGCTGAACAATTAAACAATGCAGTGATTACTGTTGGTGCTAAAACCGGCACAAGCGGAAAAATATTTGGCGCTGTTACAGCTTTGCAAGTAGCTGATGCTATTAAAAAACAAAAAGGTATTGAAGTTGATCGTAAGAAAATTACTTTCGGCGAAGAAATTAAAAATTTAGGTACTTATGCTGCTACTATTCAATTACACAAAGAAATTTCAGTTTCTGTAAATGTTGAAGTAGTAGGCGAATAATTTTTTATTCGACGATTAAAAAAAGCCAATTTTTCTTTATAGAGAAATTGGCTTTTTTGTTTTTTATTTTAATGCATTCTATCACCCCGTAAATCTAAATTCAGCAAAATATCTTTTTCAATATCCAAAAATTCTTCCCAACGTTTTTTAACTTTTTCTTCAGGTTGATATTCTTTGGCTAAATCAATAAACAGACGATAATGAGCAGCCTCGGCAATCATAAATTTTTTATAAAATTCTCTAAAGTATTCATCATTCATTCCTTCGCTTAATAATCTGAATCGTTCACAACTTCGGGCTTCAATTAATGCGCATACCAAAAGCGAATCTAACAAGCGCAATTCTCGGTCGCCGCCTTTGCGCATATAATCCAACAATTTATTTACATAATCATCCTTACGCTGATAGCCCAATTTTAAATTTCGTTTTTCTAATTCGGCTAATACCTGCCTAAAATGCCCCCACTCTTCTGTTACAATTGGAGACAATTCCTTAACAAGCTTTTCTTTATCAGGAAATTTTTGAATCAGTGAAATACAATTAGAAGCTGCTTTCTGTTCGCAGTAGCAATGATCGGTTAAAATATCCTCTACACTTTTTTCAGTAAGATTCACCCATCGTGGGTCAGTATGTAGTTTAAGATGCAACATAATGTAGCACAAAGTTAGTAAGTTCGTTGGCTACTTTTACGTAAAATAATGTTGAGATTTTTACTTTCACAGTTCAAATTTTTATATGCTGTTTTTAGTACTATCAATTATTACATCAACTTCATTAGTAATTATTCTAAAATTATTTGACCGATTCAAAATTGATACTTTTCAAGCAATTGTGATTAATTATTGGGTTTGCACTATCACTGGTGGGGTTATTGAAAATTATTACACCTTTCAAAACTGGCAACAAGTAACCAATCATGAATGGCTTTTACCAGCTATTTTATTAGGTATCTTTTTTATTGGTTTATTCAATTTGATGGGTTATACGGCACAAAAAGTAGGACTAACGGCTGTATCAGTCGCCAATAAATTATCATTGGTTATACCAGTGGTGGCGGCTTTTATCTTTTTTAATGAACAGATTACTATACTGAAAATAACTGCAATTGCTTTAGCCATAATAGCTGTAGTAATGGTTACCTATCAAAAAAATGATACTCAACATCGCATTTCAATTTGGCATTTCATTTTACCTATCATACTTTTTATTGGCAGTGGATTTAATGATAGTGTGGTAAATTATGTGCAAAAAAAAATGTTACCAGCAGAGGAGAGTGGACTATTTGTAATCTGGATTTTTCAAATTGCTGCAATCATTGGTTCAATATTATTAATCGTATTATTCTTATTAAAAAAGAAAATCTGGCAATGGAGAAATATATTAGCAGGTATCTGCTTAGGTGTGCCAAACTATTTCAGTATGTTTTATTTAATAAAAGCCTTATCGAATAGTGGTTGGCAAAGCTCAATAGTTTTCCCTATTAATAATGTGTCCATTGTAATTTGTTCAGCCATAACTGGTATAATTTTTTTTAAAGAAAAAATATCGACTTTACTGTTAACGGGAATTTTAATTGCATGCTTATCAATTTTTTTACTGATGTAGCTAACAGAAAATAAAATAAACACCTTAGCGTTTTTGACAAATGAAAAATTATGAAATTCAAAAAGATGATTTTATTATCAGTACCAACAAAGATTTATTGCAGATTGATTTGATTCATCAATTTCTGAAAACCAGCTATTGGGCAAGCAACAGAAGCAAAGAAAAGACTATAATTGCCATAGAGAATTCCTTGTGTTTTGGGGTTTATCACCATCATCAACAAATTGGTTTTGCTCGTGTGGTAACTGATTTTTCTGTTGTAGCATACCTCGGCGATGTATTTATAATTGATGAATTTCGTGGCAAAGGTTTATCTAAATGGTTAATGGAAACCATGTTAAGCCACCCACAATTGCAAGACTTACGACGTTGGATTTTAGCAACAAAAGATGCACATGGATTATATAGCCAATTTGGATTTAGTACATTAAAATTTCCTGATAGATGGATGGAATTACCATCGGCAAATGCTTATTGATTTTATGCAAATAAATCAAACAATGCCTTTGCCTTCAACAAACATTCTTCATATTCTTTTTCTGCCTCAGCATCTAAAGTGATGGCGCTTCCTGTGCTATAAGACAAATATTTTTTTGTGGAATTATAAAGTAATGTTCTGATTACAACATTAAAATCAAAATCACCATTAGGTGCAAAGTAGCCAATAGAGCCGCTGTACAAGCCTCGTTTTATTTTTTCATATTCTTCAATCAATTGCATGGCTGTATATTTTGGTGCGCCAGTCATGCTACCCATCGGGAAAGCATTTTTAATTATTTCTACTGCTGAAATATTTTTTTTGACTTCGGCTGTGATAGTTGAAATCATTTGATGAACTGTCTTGAAACTATAAATGCCAAATAAATCAGGCACTTCAACTGTTCCGGTTGTTGCTGATTTAGCTAGATCATTTCTTACTAAATCAACAATCATCACATTTTCAGCCCGTTCTTTTTCGTTGTTAAGCAATTCTGTTTTAAAATTTTCATCTTCTGCTAAATCATTACTTCGCTTAATTGTTCCTTTTATGGGCTGCGAAATTATTTTGCCCGATTGTTTGCTGATAAAGCGTTCGGGGCTGCCGCAAATGGCAAATAAATTTTTTTGTTTGAAAAATGCAGAAAATGAACCGCCATTTTTCTCATTTAGTTTTTTAAAAACTTGTAACGGATTTATTTCAACTTGTTCTGCAAAAAACTCCTGACAATAATTTATTTCATAAATTGTTCCGTTGCGAATGTGTTGCTGTAAATCATTTACATCGGCTAAATATTTTTCTTTTGAGGTGCGATGCTGAAATTTTATCTGTGTGTATGTTGAATAAGTTACTGATTCTTGTTGCGAAATCGTTTGATAAATTAATTCAGATTCGTTTGAAATAATTTCTAATTCTCCATTTTTACAAATCAAAATATGTTCGGGAATAAAAAAATAAAATTCATGAAAACCAACGTGGTCAGGCAATGCAGAACCTAAAACTTCAGTATCATTTTTTAAATCGTAGCCGAAATAACCAAAACAATATTGATTGGAATGAAGGGCTTTAAAATTTTCAATTTGCTCAAAAGCATCTTTAGTTGAAGTGCCTATCAATTCATGTTTTGTTCCAATTGCTGCAATAAAATCGAATTGTTGAAAAGGATAGTTGTGGTAATTGTTGTTGTGCAAAATGCAACATACATCAAAAGAAAATGCCCATTGCAGGGCATTTTCAAAGAAGATTTCTTTGTTATTATGTAAGCTGAATTTGTTGATAGAATTAATTTTACAAACCGCTTTTTAAAGGATTAATAATCATCATCATCGTCATCATACGAATCGCTGAATATATTCATGTCCATTTCTTCGTTGTCAACTTTAAATTCATCTTCACCGCTCAAAAGTTCTAAATCATCGTCTTCGACTGATTTGCCTTTTTTCTTTGGTGCAGGTGTTGATTTAGATGCTGTTTTTTTTACAGCAGGCTTTGGTGCAGCACTTTTGGCTGCTTTCTTTGATGGTGTAGTTTTCTTGGTTGCCATACAATAATCGTTTTGTTTTATTGTTTGTTGCTGTAAAAATTCAACCGATTTTTTGAATTCGCAAATTTTTTAAAAATTATTTTTTTCTTTTTTTTTGTTTACTATTTCAATAAAAGAATATTCCCAGATGTTTGTTTTTCCGTTCCGTCATTGTTGCGAATATAGGCGGTATAAACATACACCCCCGATTGCAAATCTGCACCTTGAAATTTCCCATCCCATACATTGTTTACATCATTGCTTTCAAATACTAACATTCCCCAACGATTAAAAATTTTCAAATTAATACTATTGATGTTTTTACCTGAAATTTTAAACACATCATTTATTCCATCTCCATTTGGTGAAAATGCTGATGGGATAAAGATATTGTCATTAATTGGTAATGGCGGTTTTGGACCACAATAATTTACATAAACAGCCACTATTGAATCATCTGCATTCAAATTTACAAATAACGTATCATTAGTTAGAGTATCAGCTGAAAGTGAATGATGCAATAATTTCCAATGGTCAAAATGCCAACAAGTATCTAAGGCAGTTTCAACCACTGGCAAATAAACGCCCCCAAAATAGTTTCCATCATAAGGATAATATCCAGGCTGAATGGTATTAATTTTTAGTTTACCTTTTCCATGCGGATATACATCAAACGCAACATGAAACGGACCCGTAACACTATAGCAATTGATGATTGAGCTATCCATATAAGTGCATCTTCTTTTAATAAATGCAATCATGGTATCTACATTATTTTGCCATTGCGTCATTGTGCCGCCCCAACGATTGATTTGCCCAGGCATTTCAGGTGTAAGTACATTTAACATTCTACTTTGCAAATAATATAAAATGGTATCACAATTCAAATCGTGATTGAGCATATCAGCATAACGATTGATAAATTGTGTTTTGAAAATATTATTCTGCATCATCGCATTAAATAATGCAACATGCCCTTCTTCTGGAACTGGCGGATTGGTTAGGCTTCCCCATGTTAAGTTCAAATCACATGGATTAGCAGTTGAATTGGTAGTTGGCCAGCCTGTAAAATTTTGCCCGAGATTGTAAGTATTATCTTCATCCCACAAAGCATAACGCCATTTCAATTTTTTTCCAGCAGTGTTTCTTCCTCTCCACCACATGGTGTTCCAATCAATCCAATCGCTATCAACAATAAACGTGTTGTAAACCATATTATCAATTGCACTGCTGGCGTCAACTTTGCTCATCACATAATTGAATGCCCCGTTGTTGGTCAATGAATTTGTCATTGCAAAATTGTAAGTGTTAGTCCAAGATGTATCGCTACCATAGGCTGTGATTAAGCCACCCCAATACTGCAAGAAATCTAAATCATTGGTATTTTGATTATAGTAGTAATTGGTGTAATCGTTATCATCTACCTTTTCTCTGATTTCATAAACACCCCAATATTGTCCGTTCAAAAATAAAATACAAGGTGTCCATGAACGACAATCTAAATCAAAATGTCGCCATTGCGAAAATGATTGTACAAATGCATCTCTCAAATGACATGATGGTAAGCCATTGCCAGGATAATTATCAGATGCAGCAGCTTTTAAAATTATTCTGCCAAACTTTTTTCTTTGCGTAACATTTGGAAATAGTTTGTAATCAATTTGATTGTCATAACCTTGTTCATCTGCCATTACATAATCAAACCCACGTTGACTGTAAGCCCAAGAATCGTTGCCGTGTTTGTTAGCACTTCCAACTTGTTGAAATTTGAAATTTTTATTGGCATTGAAATATTCCATGCTGGCATCTTGCACTTGATGCATTGAAAAACCTTGATCAATCAAGGTATCCAAATCTAACGAACCAAATGAAACTACTGGCAAAGTATAACTGACGTTGATAAAATAAGTGTTAGGCTCGATAAAACTTTTTGGAACTAATGGGCCTGATGAACTCCAAGCTGCAGCTTTAATTATTGTTGTATTAGTTACACTAATTGGTGTAGTGTAAAGTGCAGAACTCGTAGTTGGATTGCTGCCATCAGTAGTGTATCTGATAATTGCAGTTGGGTCCAAATCAGCAATACTAATGCTTTGTGAGCCAGTATAAAAGCCAGGAGCTAAACCGAAAGTTGGCAAAGGCTCATATTCTTTATAAGCATTGGCGTTAGAAGTATTAGGTGTTGGGTTTAGAAAAACTGACCAAGTGCTTGCTCCATCAGTTGTTCTGCCTCTTGAATGGTCCTGTTGTGTTCGCTTTAAAGTAAGTGAATCTAAAACATTTCCGATTGCATCCGAAAAAATAATTGCATCAGGTGTGCATTGTGTAAGTGAAAAATTGGTATGAATATTTGAACCAACTACTGTATTCTTTTTTGAAGCCCAGATTAACAAATGGCTATTTCCACCAATAACAGAACCTGCCGGAAAAGCCCATTTGGTAGGATTATTTATTTTATCGCTCAAATAATAACCACTCAAATTTATAGCAGATGATGAAGTATTATACAACTCAATCCAATCTTCATAATTGCCAAAGTTATCTGTTATAGTAGTAACATTTGAACAAGAATATTCGTTAATCACCACCTGCGATTTTGCCGTAATTGTGAGCAAAAGCAAAACAACAATAAGAGTAGCGTTCAAAAATTTCATAGTTGAAAATTTATAACTCCTAAAGTTAATTATTTTTTCAAAATTTCATGAATAGATAAAATTTGAGGAATAATTAATTGTTGCTCATCGTTGTGAATTACAAAATCAGCCCTTTCAATTTTTTCTTTTTCACTCATTTGATTTTGAATTCGTTTCCTTACTTCTTCTTGTGTAGAGCCATCACGTTGCATTACACGACTTAACCTTAATTCTTCTGATGCAGTAATAACAATTATTTTATCCAACTTTTGATGAAGAATAGTTTCAAAAATCAAAGCCGCTTCTTTCAAAATGTAAGGTTCATTTTCATGAAGCAAACACCAGTTGTCAAAATCATCAAATACGGCTGGATGCACAATCTGATTCAATTCGTTTAGTAATTCAGGATTAGCAAAAACTATTGCAGCTAATTTTTTTCGATTAATTCCTTTTGATTCATAAATGTCATCACCAAATTTTTGCTTTACTTTTTCAATGACAACAGAAGATGAATCAAGAATAGTTTTTGAACGTTCATCAGCATTGTAAATTGGCACACCAAGCAGCGAAAACACTTTAGAAGCAGTAGTTTTACCGCAGCCAATTCCGCCAGTTATGCCAATTTTTTTCACACTATAAATTTGAAATTAGTTTGCTTCTTTTGGATAAACAGCTTTTGTCACTTCCAAAGAAACTACTGATTTTTCAACTGTGATAGTTGTATTATTAGCAATTTCTAATTCAAAAGTAGAATCGTTTACTTTTAAAATTTTACCGTGAATGCCGCTCATGGTAACGATTTTATCTCCTTTACCAATTGCATCCTGAAAAGCTTTTTGTTCTTTAGCTTTTTTTTGTTGTGGTCGAATCATGAAGAAATACATCACCACAAACATGCCACCGAACAAAATAATTGTTTGTGGCCCCATACCACCACCTGAAGCACCTCCATTTGGAGCACCACTCATTAAAATAATTGAAAATAAATTTGTCATTGTTATAAAAAAATTGAGTAGCAAAAGTAAGCACCTAAAATTAATTAATTAAGTTATTTAAGTTGAAACTATGCTTCTACTTTAATTATAGCTTAGCAACTGACGTGTTTAGGCTGCCTGATGTCATTTGATTATAAACCAACTTAGCAATTGATTTTAATGAAGAAGAAAGTTTGACCACATCTTTTCCTTTAGTCATTACAGTTATCAAATAAGCAGAATTATTAATATAAATTATACCTGACTCATGAAAATGATGTTCACCATTCATTGCGCTTTCGCCAAATTTGTTGGCTAAATAAGCTTTGTTCTTATCAATTGAAGCTGCAATGCCATCCTTAAAGGAAGATTTGCTCATCATTTCAAGCAATTGTTCCGAATGTCTTTTGTATAAATAGGTCCCATTAAAAAGCACACAAATAAATCTGGAATAATCTTTTGCGCTAATTGTATAAGTCATATCATGTACATCAGGTTCGGTCAAACTTAAATCTTGAAATAATCTTTTGAAGTAATTCAAATCAACTTTATGATTTAAAATTTGGGTTGCATTGTTATCAGAAAAAGCTAAAGAATATTTCAGCAATTGCTCAATCGTATAAGTTTCACCAGGTTTGATTGTTTCAGATGTGTAAGTCTGGTGAATATTAAAAAGCTCTTTTGGGGCTTCAATTTTATCAGTGAGATTACATTTTTTATCTTCCACCATTTTCATCAAACTAATAGCTAGAGGAACTTTAATAAGCGAACCTGGCAAATAGCCGACATTTTCATTTACTCCAATCCATTCACTTCTATTCATATCAATTACAAAAGCTGATGCAAAATCTAATTCACTATTAGTTTGCATGGTGCTTATTAAATCAGATAACTGGGTTTTAAGTGGAAATAAATTCTCTGATTCGCAACTTCTCTCCAGAATCAAAATTGGCTTAATAAATTTGTAATTTTTTGCAACAATTTTCTTCATGTCACATTGGTTAGCGCTTAAGTTTTTGGGTGGTTGTGAATTAGCTAACTCTTTGTTTTGATAAAAATTTTGTGCAATAAAAAATGAAAACAAACCACTTAATAAAGCACAAGTGGCACAAGCCAACAATAGCTTTCTGTTGTTGAAATTCATAAGACAATAAGTTTAAAAAATGAGAAAAGAAAATCAAAAGTAATAATTTAAAATCATCAATTCATTTTCTTTTTCAACGCAAAACGAGGGAAACGAAGTTTTATATAAGCTCCTAAAATAAACATCAACTAAAATATTTGTGAGGTATCACAAATCAAACTTAATGCCTTGCGCCAATGGCAATTGATTACCATAATTAATGGTGTTTGTTTGACGACGCATATAAGCTTTCCAGCTATCAGAGCCGCTTTCACGTCCGCCACCTGTTTCTTTTTCACCACCAAATGCACCACCGATTTCGGCACCACTTGTTCCAATGTTCACATTTGCAATTCCGCAATCACTACCATTCACACTTAAATACAATTCAGCCTCTTTCAAGCTATTGGTGAACACAGCACTTGACAATCCTTGTGGTACACCATTTTGTAAAGCAATTGCTTCCTCAATGGTTTTGTATTTCATTACATAAAGAATAGGAGCAAAGGTTTCATGCTGCACAATGCTGTAATGATTTTCAGCTTCAATAATGCAAGGCTTTACATAACAACCACTTTCAAATCCGGTTCCACTCAACACTCCACCTTCTACCAAAATTTTGCCGCCTTCTTTTTTTGCTGCTTCAATGGCATTCAAATAACCTTCCACAGCTAATTTGTCAATCAACGGTCCAACATGATTGGTTTCATCTAGTGGATTTCCAATTTTCAATTGCGAATAAGCTTTTGCCAAAACTTCTTTTGTTTTATCATAAACAGATTTATGCACAATTAATCTTCTTGTGGTGGTGCAGCGCTGACCAGCAGTACCACAAGCACCAAACACCACACCTGTCAAAACCATTTTCAAATCAGCATGTTCTGAAACAATGATGGCATTATTTCCACCTAATTCTAATAAGCTTTTTCCTAAACGGGCACCAACAGCAGCTCCTACGGATTTACCCATTCTGGTTGAGCCGGTAGCGCTTACTAAAGGCACACGAACATCATTCGACATTTTTTCGCCAATGTTTCTTTCCCCAACTATCAAACATGAAACACCTTCAGGAACATTATTTCGTTTTAAAACATCAGCAATTATATTCTGACAAGCAATGGCACTCAATGGTGTTTT
>CANFST010000011.1 GCA_947449695.1 Chitinophagales bacterium | reverse complement strand
TTATCAGATATGAATGCAGGCATTTATTTAGTAGAAGTTCAAACAGAAGGCTACCAGCAAACTAAAAAACTGGTGGTACAAAAATAAACCTCAACACTTATTGCTCTTTACCAAAACAGCGAAGTATCAGATGATGCTTCGCTGTTTTGGTATTTATTAAGAATGGTTTATAGCAAGTTGATCTTGCTTCACTTAATTAATGAAAATCGGGCATTGATAATTTTCTCAAATGATGACATTGAATGAAAAATATGAAACAAAAAAATAAGTCAGATTAAGAATTAAATTTATTCTTGGTAGGCTTATAATAAAAAGTTTGTAAGTGCAATTTTAAATTGCTTTCTAAAAACAATAATCTAAGTCAGGCAAACAATTTACATTTGCTGAATGATTACATGGGTTGTATTATTTTTGATTACAATATTTTATGTCGGCTTAATGCTCAATTATTTAGTGGGTTGGAATAAGTTATCAGAAGCGGCTTTTAAATCAATTGAAATTAAAACTTTAATTAGCGTAATTATTCCTGCTCGAAATGAATCGGCTAATATTGCCAATGTTTTACAAGCTGTTTTGCAACAAAATTTCCCAAAGAATTTACTAGAAATAATTGTGGTCGATGACCATTCTACTGATGATACTGCTATGGTAGCAAATGAAATATTAAGCAGGCAAAATGGAATTGCATACCAGATTTTACATTTGGCAGATATTGGCAAAATAGAAAATGCCTACAAAAAAAAAGCAATTGAATTAGCTATTCAAAAAGCTAAAGGTGATTTTATTGTAACCACTGATGCCGATTGTATGATGCCTGCAAACTGGCTTTATAGTTTAGTGTCACATTATGAAGCCACTCAGCATAAATTAATTGCAGCTCCAGTAAAATATACTTTTGACGATTCTTTTTTTCAACAATTTCAGGCATTAGATTTTATAGGCTTGATTGGTATAACTGGCGCATCATTGCAACAGGGTTTTTATAATATGTGTAATGGTGCAAATTTATGTTATGAACGAAAAGCATTTTATGAAGTGAACGGATTTAAAGGCAACGATAATATTAGCAGTGGCGATGATATGTTTTTAATGCATAAAATTGCCGAAAAATACCCAACTCAAATTTCATTTTTAAAAAGTAATGAAGCTTGTGTTATAACACATCCGAAACAAAACTGGAAAGAATTTTTACATCAACGTTTAAGATGGACAAGCAAAAGTACATCTTATGCCGATAAGCGTATCACGGCTATACTGGTGATGGTGTATTTGTTTAATTGTTCAATAATCGGCAATGCTTTGCTTGGATTTATTCAACCTTGCTTTTTTTACATGGCAATCACACAACTGCTTATTAAATCAATAGTTGAATTTATTTTTTTAAATACTATCACCGCTTTTTTTCAGCAAAAAAGATTGATGAAAATATTTCTATCTGCCCAATTGATACATGTTTTTTATGTAATTGGTGTTGGCTTGATTGGCCAGTTCGGAAGCTTTAATTGGAAAGGAAGAAATTTTAAAAAATAACTGTTTATTTTCTTCTTTTTGGTTCGGTGCTTTGATTTTCGATGCGGATAATCCTACCTTTAAAATCAAATCCATTTAAATTATTCATAATGGTATGAGTAACACCAGGTTCTACTTCGAAGAAAGAATAAACACCTTTCAAATCAATTTTGCCTATGCTATGTTTTTTAATTCTGGAGCGATCGCAAATCATACCCAGTAAAGTGCCTTTATCTAATCCATCGGCTTTTCCTAAATTGATAAATAATCTTTCACCAGTTGAATAGCTGCGGTTGTCGCCACTTTCACGGCCTTCAAATCTGTCATTCCTATCACCACGTCTGTCGCCTCTGTCTCTTCTATCGCTGCCACGGAAATCATCACCTCTTCTTGCGCCTCGTTCTTCACGTTCTATTATATTTAAATCTCTTGCACCACGATAATAATCTAACAAGTGATTGAATTCTAAATAAGCAAATCTGCCAATGATATCTTCTTTGGTTAAATCTTTCAATTCGGCATAAACAGCAGGTAACAAAGCTGATAAGCCAGTGTTATCCATTTCAACCTGACGCAAACGATGCACCATGTGTAGCATTTTTTGTTTGCAAATTTCTTCGCTGCCAGGTATTTGTATTCTTTCAAATTTTGCCTGAATGTTTTTTTCTATTTGCTTAATCTTAAATGATTCTTTAGGAGTAACCAAAGCAATTGAAAAACCTGTTTTACCAGCACGAGCCGTACGACCACTTCTGTGATTGTAAAATTCCATTTCATCTGGCAAGTTCATATGCAATACGTGAGTGATGTTGTTTACATCAATTCCTCTGGCAGCCACATCGGTGGCCACTAAAAACTGCAACGAACGATTACGGAAATTATTCATTACTTTATCGCGTTGCCCTTGCGATAAATCGCCATGCAAAGCATCAGCATTGTAACCGTCTTTCATCAATTTTTCGGCTACCATTTGGGTATCATTTTTTGTGCGACAAAATATTACACCAAACATTTCGATATTGAAATCAATAATTCTTTTCAATGCTGCGAAGCGATCTTTTTCGGCCACTATGGCAAACTGATGCGTAATATTTAAGTTAGATAATTGTTGTTTGCTTACACTGATTTCTTCGGGCTGCTTCATGTATCGGGCAGCAATACGGCGGATTTCATTGGGCATTGTAGCTGAAAACAACCACACATTTTTTTCTTCAGGGGTATCGCCTAATATTTTTTTGATGTCTTCTTCAAAGCCCATGTTTAGCATTTCATCAGCTTCATCCAATACGGCATATTTCAATGATGAAATATTCACAGCTCTTCTATCCATCAAATCCATTAATCTGCCTGGAGTAGCTACTACTATTTGAGCACCTTTTTTCAATCTGCGCATTTGGTCAGTAATGCTTGCGCCGCCATATACGGCAACAATGTTTAATGGTTTTACATTTTTCGAGTACACCACTAAATCGTTCATGATTTGCACACACAATTCACGAGTGGGTGCTAAAACCAAAGCTTGTGTGTGCTGACTGTTTTCGTTGCACAATTCAATTAACGGTAAACCAAATGCAGCAGTTTTACCTGTTCCGGTTTGTGCCATTGCCAGCATATCTCTTTTTTCTTTTAATAAAAAAGGAATAGTTTTTTGTTGAATGGGCGTAGGCATTACGAAGCCCATTTGTTCTAAGTTTTGTAAAAGTTTTGTTGATAAACCTAATGATTCAAAAGTTTGCATGTTGCGATTTAATGTAATAAATATGTTGTTGACGGTTCGGAAAAAGAAGTAAATTTTGGACTGACTAAAAATATGAACTCGTCAAAATAGCTGTATCTGTTTTCTAAAACGATGGCAAAGGTAGTAAAAGAATGATGAATAATGAACAAAGGTGAATGAATACTTAGTAAGGAGTTTGAAAAAGTAAAATGAATTAATTTCTAATCTTTTTGTTTCTTAATTCTACAACTATAATAAATAAAAAACATCACAACATTTTTTGCGCTATTTTTGAACCGAAAATAGCACTTTTTTTTCATTTAATTATTATGATTATAAGAAGCAAAGCCCCGTTGCGATTAGGTTTGGCAGGCGGTGGAACAGATGTAAGTCCTTACAGCGATTTGTATGGTGGGGCAATTTTGAATGCAACAATAAACTTGTATGCATATGCAAATATTGAACCACGAACTGATGGGAAAATAATTTTTCATTCCATTGATAAAAATGAAATGGTGGAATTGAAAGAAAACGAATCCATCATTTTTGATGGTAAATTGAATTTGTTAAAAGGTGTTTTCAGAAATATTCAACAAAAATTTAGCAAAGAAAAATTATCATTCACATTAACTACCTATGTAGATGCGCCAGCTGGAAGCGGCTTGGGTACTTCATCTACATTGGTTGTTGCTATCATTGGTGCATTTGCTGAATGGTTAAATTTGCCATTGGGCGAATACGATTTAGCCATGTTAGCATATGAAATTGAACGCAAAGAATTGAACATGGCTGGTGGAAAACAAGACCAATATGCTGCGACATTTGGCGGTGTAAATTTTATGGAATTTTATGCCAATGATAAAGTGATTGTAAATCCATTGCGAATTAAAGATGAATATTTGAATGAATTGCAAAATAATATTTTGCTGTATTACACTGGTACCAGCCGTTTGAGTGCTTCTATTATTGACGCACAAACAAAAAATGTGGTGGCGAAAAAAGAAAAATCAATTGATGCCATGCACAAATTGAAAGAACAAAGTGTGATGATGAAAGAAGCTTTGTTGATGGGAAAATTAGATTCTGTGGGGAAAATTTTAGATTTTGGTTGGCAATTCAAGAAACAAATGGCTACTGAAATCAGCAACGTAATGATTGATGAAATTTATGAAACAGCCATGAATACTGGCGCTACAGGCGGAAAAATAAGTGGCGCAGGTGGTGGTGGTTTTATGATTTTTTATTGTCCAAGTAATACAAGATACAAAGTGATGGAAGCAGTTAAAAAATTTGGCGGTGAATTCAAACGCTTTGAATTTGCAAATCGAGGAATGACTAGTTGGACTATTTAATTAGCAACTTTATAAATTAAAATTACTTTTGTTAAATGGAAACAGTAGTAAGTGGAATTCGCAGCACAGGCTGCCTTCATTTGGGAAATTATTTCGGTGCAGTAGGCAATTTTTTGAAAATGCAAGATGATAAAAATTATCATTGCTACTTTTTTATTGCCGATTTGCATTCGTTAACCACCCACCCAACCCCTGATGACTTCAAGCGCAATACCAATGAGGTGTTGATTGATTATTTGGCTTGTGGTATGGATCCTGAAAAAGTGGTGCTATATGCACAAAGTGATGTGCCCGAAATACCACAATTGTATTTGCTATTGAATATGATTGCTTATAAAGGGGAGTTAGAAAAAGTGGCATCATTCAAAGATAAAATCCGCAAGCATGATGAAAATGTGAATGCAGGGTTACTCACTTATCCAGTGTTGATGGCGGCAGATATTTTAATTCACAAAGCCACCAAAGTACCTGTGGGCAAAGACCAAGTGCAGCATTTAGAAATGACAAGAAATTTTAGCAACCGATTTAATCATTTGTATAAAAACGATTTCTTCCCTGAATGTTTTCCTTTCACATTTAGTGGAAATCCAATCACAGTGCCGGGATTGGATGGTACAGGCAAAATGGGCAAGAGCGATGGCAACGGAATTTATTTACGCGATGAACCAGAGGTAATTCGTAAAAAAGTGATGAAAGCTGTAACGGATAGTGGTCCAACACAACCTAATTCCGAAATGCCCGATTCGATAAAAAATATTTTTACGCTTATGAAATTAGTTTCAGAAGAATCTACTGTGGCTCATTTTGAAGCAGCCTATAATAATTGCACCATTCGCTATGGTGATTTAAAAAAACAATTAGCTGAAGATATTATTCTGTTCACCAACCCGATGAGAGAAAAAATAAAATCCATCATTAACGATAAAACTTATCAAGAAAAGGTGTTGAAAATGGGCGCAGAAAAAGCAAGAGAAAGCGCCAGTAAAACTTTGAATGGTGTAAGAGAAATTATTGGAATGAATAAAATGTAAATCATGACTGCAAAATCTGTTTTAATAATTGCCACAATTTTGGGAGCATTAAGTGTAGCCTTAGGTGCCTTTGCTGCTCACGGGTTAAAAAAATTGGTGGATGTTTACTATTTAGATATTTTTGAAAAAGCAGTGCGCTATCAATTTTATCACACCTTTGCTATTGCTTTGTGCGGCTTGATTTTACTGAGTAAAACTGAACTGAATTTACAATCAGCAGTATGGCTTTTTTTAGCTGGAATTTTCTTCTTTAGCGGTTCGCTTTATTTAATGACACTCACTCAAATGAAATGGCTTGGAGCTATCACGCCGATTGGTGGCATATGTTTTATTGGTGGTTGGTTGATGATGACATGGAAAATTTATTCTGCTTTTTAATCAATTACCAAATCCAATTTTTGCTTTAATATTTTCAACTCTTATTAATAAAGAAGTAATCCAACTGCCTAATAAAATCCAACCAATTACTGCAGGATAAAAAACCATTCGCATATTGCTATCTAAATCGTATTTAGCAAATGCTGGATTGCCTCCATTTCCAGGGTGAATACTAAATTCTTTTAATCTAGGAATTACCATAATCAAAACCACAAAAAGGACATAACAAAATATATTGTAAGTTGCTGCCAGCTTAGCTCTTTTATCCATATCATCCATAGAGCCACGAAGAATAAAATAAGCAAAATAAATCAACATGCCTATTGCTGTACAATTCAATTTTGGGTCATCACTCCAATAACTGCCCCATGTATGTTTTCCCCAAATCATGCCTGTTGCTAATCCTAAGCACCCAAACACTGTTCCGGCAGTGATAGCGCTTTTGGCATAAATATCAAATTTCATTGGGTTTGAATGATTGGTTGATGGTTTTTGCATCAAATGTTTTATGCTATAAAATATACCAACCGTGTATAAAAACAATTGAGTAAACCACATGGGGACATGAAAATAAAGATTTCGGATAGTTTCATTTAAAATATCCAAACTTGGCACTGGCATCATGAATCCACCAACAAAAACATAAACCATTAGTGCAACACACAAAAATTTCCACCACATTTTACTCATACTAATAATATTTTTTGCAAAGCTAATAATTGCATAAAACAAAAACGCACCTTTCAAAACAAATTGAAAAGTGCGCTTGCATTAATCTTCAAAACCTTGAATTATAATCCAAATGAAAAATAATATTTTCCGGGGTAGCCAGGCACAATGCCTTCGAGCATCACATTGCCTTTGGCATTGTTCATTACCTCTTTTAAATCATCTATGCTATTTATGTTTTTCTTATTGGCTTTGGTTACAATAAATCCTTCCGGTATATCAGTTTGAGCAAATTTTCCATTTTTATCAATGCTACTTATTTTCACACCATTATTGATTTGATATTTTACTTTTTCAGCAGAATTTAATTCACTAAATGACGCACCCAATGAATTAAACTTTTGTTCGTCCAAGTCTGTTTTACTTAATAGGCTAGTGTTGCCGTCTTTGTTTCTTAATTTAGTTTCGGCAGTTACTATTTTTCCTTTTCTCAAAAATTCAATTTTTATATTGTCGCCCGGACGTTTGCCGCCAACTTTTTCTAATAATTCTGGTACAGAACCAACATTAATCCCATCAATTTTTGTAATCACATCGCCTTTTTCTAAACCTGCTTCATAGGCTGAACTATTTGCTAAAACTCTTTCAACATAAACGCCTTTTAAATTTTTTACGCCTGCGGCAGCAGCTAATTCATCCGTCATTTCTTGAGGATTGATGCCTAAAAATGCACGTTGAACTACGCCAAAATGGGTTAAATCATCAATCACTTTCTTCACAATGTTAACAGGAATAGCAAATGAATAACCAGCATAAGAACCTGTAGGTGTTGCAATTGCTGAATTGATTCCAATTAATTCGCCACTAGTTGAAACCAAAGCTCCACCGCTGTTTCCAGGATTCACAGCCGCATCAGTTTGAATAAATGATTCAATGGCAGAATTGTTTTTATCTTTAATAATATTGATGTTTCTGCCTTTTGCCGAAACGATTCCAGCAGTAACAGTTGATTCTAAATTAAAAGGATTGCCAACTGCCAACACCCATTGACCTACTTTTACTGAATCAGAATTACCGAAATAAATAAATGGCAAATCTTTTTCATCTACTTTTAATAAAGCCAAATCGGTAGAAGGGTCAGTGCCAATTACTTTGGCAGTTAATGTGCGTTTGTCGGCTAAAACAATATCAACTTTATCAGCATTATCTACCACATGATTATTGGTGACAATATAGCCATCTTCAGAAATGATGACACCCGAACCACTTGACTGCTGTGGCATTGATTGATAAGGTGAACCACCAAAAAAATCATCTCCAAACAAGTTTCCAAATGGATTAAATCTTAAAGCTGTATTTTGTTGTGGTGAAATAGTTGTTTTGATATGAACAACAGCTGGTGTAACTTCGGCAGCGGCATTTGTAAAATCAACACTTGGGGTCGAGTGCATTGCGTTAAATGAGGCATAATTAGTAGGGGTATTTGGGGTCATCCACTTAGAATTTTTCGATTGAATAAAATAAGAGAATACTCCAACCGTTAATAATGAGGTGGTCACTGCAATTAAAGCTGTGGTTAAATAAAATTTCAATTGGCTGTTTTTCATAACTGATTTTTGTTTAATGTTTAAAAATTAATTGATTAAGTAAAAAAGCGTAATTGTTATTTCTTCATGCAACAAAATTATTTCAATAATTATCTATTAAACGAACAGCAATGTTAAAAGTATCTAAAACAAACTCTTATTTTTGTTAAAATTTTTTGAAGCAAACTATGAAAATAGAATTCTACAAATACCAAGGTACAGGTAACGACTTTATCATCATTGATGATAGAGACGAAAAATTTCCTTTTGAAAACGTAGCACTTATCAGCTATCTATGTGAACAAAAATTTGGCATTGGTGCTGATGGATTGATTTTATTAAGAAAGAGTGAGCAGCACGATTTTAAGATGTTGTATGCTAATAGTGATGGCAAGCCCAGCAGCATGTGTGGCAATGGTGGGCGTTGTATAGTGACTTTTGCAAAGCACCTGAACATTATTGGAGAGCAAACTACATTTGAAGCAACAGATGGTGTTCATGAAGCTATTGTCAAAAATAATTTTGTCGAGTTAAAAATGAATGATGTGGACGATTTAAATCAACTGAATAATAATGTGTTTGAAATTAATACTGGTTCACCACATTTGGTTTGGTTTGTTGTAAGTACAGAAGAATATGATGTGAAAGCAACTGGCAGTAACATTCAAACTATGCCCGAATATCCTAGAGGGATAAATGTAAATTTTGTTGAGGAATTAGAAAATGTTGAAAATAAATCACTAGAATTTTTGCAATTAAATATTCGTACTTACGAACGTGGGGTAGAGGATGAAACGCTTTCGTGCGGCACAGGAGCAACTGCAGCTGCACTTTGTGCACTAAGCAAAAGAAAAAAAATTGAAGGTAAATATGCTGTTACATTATTTACACTGGGTGGCGAATTGATTGTGAAATGCAATATGACGTCTTATTCTTCGTTTAACAATATTTGGTTATGTGGTCCTACGGAAAAAGTATTTAAAGGCGAATTTGAAATTTAGTTTTAATCATGAAAAAAAACTTATCAATCGTATTATTATTTTGTTTAGTTCATCAAATTGTATTTGCCCAATATCAACGTGGCGGAATGCATGAAGCAAATAAAAAGAATACCGAATCGAAAAATTATTCCTATAAAAGTTTCTTTCCAGATTCTTCAAGAGCTGCCGTATGCTTCAGTTTGCAAGGATCATTGCAATTACCTTATGGTAATTTATATAATCGTTTTGGTTTTTCTAAAGCAATTGGAATGTCAATTTACTATAAAGCAAAATCCAATTTCTGTATTGGAATAATGGCAGATTATTTTTTTGGTAGTAATGTGAAAGATTCAAATCTGTTTAAAAATATTTCTACTTCTGATGGTCATATTATTACGGAAACTGGTGATTATGCTGAGCTTAGATTATATGAAAGAGGCTATTATGTAGGCCCAACATTTGGTTTTATATCCAATAAATTATTATCGAGTAATAAAAATACAGGCTTAAGTTTTTGGTTCAGTTGTGGTTATACCGAACATAAAATAAAAATTTTGGGAGATAATATTTTGCAGTTAACCGAAACGTATAAAATTGGCTATGATAGGCTTACAGCAGGATTTTTCATGCAAGAAGGAGTTTTTTATAATCATATGTCGTTGAGCCATCTCATCAATTATCGAATTGGATTAGAGTTTATGCAAGGATTCACACAAGGTGTTAGAAGTGTGAATTTTGATACTGGCGAATCAGGAAAACAAAAAAGATTTGATGGATTAATGGCAATTAAAATAGGTTGGTTTTTGCCTGTTAATTTGCATCCTAAAAAACAAGATTATACTTTTTGATAAAGACTTCATTCACAACTTTTAACATTGTTTTTTGTTTGATTAATTTACATTTGTTCAAACAAAAAATTCATGTCGCGTTTAGCTTGGTTTTTTATTGGCTTGCTTATTTTAGTAGGCTCCATAATTTTTTATAATAAGTTTTTACATCCACAAAATACCCAACCTATGGGCAATGCAGGCAATAAAAATGTGCCTGTGAATGTCGAAGTGTATGTAGTGCATCCGCAAAATTTAGAAAATAATATTTTGGCTTCGGGCACTTTGTTGGCGTTTGATGAAGTGGATTTACACTGCGATGTGGCTGGAAAAATCACACAATTAAATTTGAATGAAGGTGAATCAGTAAAAAAAGGCGATTTGTTGGTAAAATTATTTGATGCCGATTTGCAAGCGCAATTAAAAAAATTGCAAGCTCAAAAAGAAACTGCCGATAAAACCGAACAACGATTAAAACAATTATTGCCCATCAATGGCATTGGTCAGCAAGATTATGATAATGCTTTTACACAACAAAAAAGTTTGCAAGCCGACATTGATAATTTGAATGCCCAAATTCAGAAGACAGAAATCAGAGCACCATTTAATGGCGTAGTTGGATTGAAAAATGTCAGCATTGGCGCCTATTTAACACCAACGCAATCGGTTGCAACATTGCAAAACATTAGTCAGTTGAAAATGGATTTTACTATCCCTGAAAAATATGCTTCTACTATCAGAAAAGGTGATGTTTTAAAATTTCAGGTGGATGGAAGCAACGAAAATTTTGTTGCAAAAACTTACGCTATTGAACCACAAATTGATGCCGAAACCCGAAGCATAAAAGCCCGTGCATTGGTACAAAATGTTTCCAACGCTTTGTTGCCTGGCGCATTTGCAAAGATTGATTTGGGCTTGAAAAGTATTGATGGGGCTTTGTTAGTGCCAACTCAAAGTATTATTCCTGAGGCCCGATTTAAAAAAATAATTGTGGTAAAAAATGGTAAAGCCGATTTCAGAAAAGTGGAAACTGGTGTCAGAAATGAATCGATGATTCAAATTACCAGTGGCATTGAAAGTGGCGACAGCATTGTAACTACGGGCATTTTGTATGTAAAACCAAATTCAGTTTTGAAAATCAAAAAAAGTCAGAGCAATTAATATTCAAACACCTAATCGAAAACAATAAATGAGTCTTTCCTCCCTCAGCCTTAAACGCCCAGTGTTTGCAATAGTTTGCAGCATTGTGATTGTTTTGTTTGGTGTGATTGGTTTTAATTTTCTAGGGGTTAGAGAATATCCAAGCATCGACCCACCAATGATTACCGTGATGACAAATTACAAAGGCGCAAACGCAGATGTAATCGAATCACAAATTACCGAACCATTAGAAAGAGCGATTAATGGTATTGAAGGAATCAGAACTATTTCATCTGCCAGCAATCAGGGTTCGAGTGTTATTACAGTTGAGTTTAATGTGGGTAGAGAATTGGAAGCCGCTGCCAATGATGTGAGAGATAAAGTTGCCCAAGCAGTAAGAACTTTACCGCAAGATATTGATGCGCCACCAGTGGTTTCAAAAGCTGATGCTAATAGTGATGCAATTATTTCGATGACGATAAAAAGCGATTCACGAAACATTTTAGAGTTAGATGATTACGCCGAAAATGTGTTGATGGACAGATTGCAAACTATTCCCGGAGTAAGCAATGTGCAAGTTTGGGGGCAACAAAAATATGCGATGAGATTATGGATTGACCCACAAAAATTAGCCGCTTACAAATTAACTTTTAGTGATGTTGAAACTGCATTGGGCAACGAAAATGTTGAATTACCTGCTGGCAAAATTTATGGTAACAACACTGAATTAACAGTAAAAACTTTTGGGCGATTAACTACTGAAGATGATTTTAATAATCTCATCATCAAAGCAAACCCAAATCAAACGATTCGCTTCAAGGACATTGGCAATGCGGTATTAGGACCTGAAAACGAACAAACTATTTTAAAAGAATCAGGAGTGCCGATGATAGCTTTATCAATCGTTCCGCAACCAGGCACTAATTATATTGAGATTGCCGATGAGTTTTATAAACGCTTAGCGCAAATCGAAAAAGAAAAGCCAAAAGATATTGAATTCAATTTATCGTTGGACAATACACGTTTTGTAAAACGTTCTTTAAAAGAAGTTGGTGAAACTTTAGCCATCGCATTTTTCTTAGTGGTTATCATCATCTTTTTGTTTTTCAGAAATTGGCTAATCGCCATTCGTCCGCTGATTGATATTCCTGTTTCGTTAATTGGTGCATTTTTTATCATGTACATTTTTGGCTTTAGTATCAATATCCTCACCTTGCTGGCAATCGTGCTGGCAACGGGTTTGGTGGTGGATGATGGAATTGTGGTAACCGAAAATATTTTTAAAAAATTAGAAAAAGGATTAAGCAAGTATCAGGCGGCCGAAGAAGGCAGCAACGAAATTTTCTTTGCTGTCATAGCTACCTCCATCACATTGGCAGTAGTGTTTCTACCCATTATTTTTTTACAAGGATTTGTTGGAAGATTGTTTCGTGAATTCGGAATTGTAGTAGCTGGTTCGGTTTTGATTTCCGCCTTTGTATCGCTTACATTAACCCCTGTGTTGAATGTTTTATTAACTTCAAAAAACACATCGCATGGTTGGTTCTATAACAAAACCGAACCGTTTTTTGAATGGATGGATAACAGCTATAGGCGCATGTTGAACACTTTTATGAAACGCAGATGGATGGCGATTCCTATCATTTTAGTTTGTATTGGTTTGATTGTTTTGTTCATGAATATTTTGCAATCGGAATTGGCACCTATGGAAGATAGAAGCTTGTTTCGTATGAGCGTTACAGGTCCTGAAGGCACATCTTATGACCGTATGGCAAACTACATGGACAAGCTTGGAGATTTTGTGGTGGATTCCATTCCTGAAAAGCAAGTTTCTACAACTATTGTTGCTCCTGGGTTTGTGGGCAGCGGTGCAGTGAATACAGGAATGGTGAGAGTTTTATTAACCGACCCCGACAAACGAAAACGCAGCCAACAACAAGTAGTGAACATGGTGAATAAAAATTTATCGAAATTTAATGAAGGTAGAGTTTTTGTGATTCAGGAACAAACAATTTCAGTAGGTGTTGCAGCCCGAACATCGCTTCCGGTGCAGTTTGTAATTCAGAACATGGATTTTGAAAAAATAAAAAATGCGTTACCAAAATTTTTAGAAGAAGCACAAAAGAGCAAAGTGTTTTTAGGTGTTGATGCTAATCTGAAATTTAATAAACCCGAATTGCAAATTACCATTGACCGTACGAAAGCTGCGGACATGGGCGTTTCGATGTTTGACATTTCACGAACATTACAATTGGCTTTGAGTGCAGGCAGGTTGGGTTATTTTATTATGCACGGCAAACAATATCAGGTGATTGGGCAAGTGGATAGAGATAATCGCGACAAGCCTTTGGACTTGGCTTCTTATTATGTTCGCAATAAAAAAGGTGAGCTAATTCAATTAGACAATTTAGTTAAAATGCAGGAGCAGAGCAGCCCTCCACAGTTGTATCATTTCAATCGTTATAAATCTGCTACAATTTCTGCATCACTTGCGCCAGGCAAAACAATTGGTGATGGAATTGCCGAAATGCAACGCATTGCTAAGAAAAACTTGGATGAATCATTCACTACTTCTTTGAATGGCGCATCAAGAGATTTTGCCGAAAGTTCCAGTAATACTTCGTTTGCTTTGATATTAGCATTGGTGCTAATTTTCTTGGTATTGGCTGCGCAATTCGAAAGTTTTATAGACCCGTTAATTATTATGGTTACAGTGCCGCTTGCTTTTGCTGGTGCGCTGTTAAGCCTGTGGATGTTTAATCAAACATTGAATATTTTTTCTGAAATTGGTATCATTATGCTCATTGGATTGGTAACCAAAAATGGAATTTTAATTGTTGAATTTGCTAATCAAAAACGAGCAGCAGGTGAAGCAAAAATGGAGGCAGTGATTGATGCAGCGGCATCTCGTTTGCGGCCAATTTTAATGACAACATTAGCAACTGCTTTAGGTGCATTACCAATTGCTTTAGCTTTGGGAAGTGGCGCACAGAGCCGAATTCCGTTAGGCATTGTCATCATTGGGGGCTTATTGTTTTCTTTGATTTTAACCCTGTTTGTAATTCCAGCCGTATATTCATTTATGTCAAGAGGAAAGAAAAATCATGCGTAAACTATTTTTCATATTGTGTTTTCTGTTTGCTCAAGTTGTACTCGGGCAAAATGTATTTACCTTGAATCAAGCCATCGAACAGGCTTTGCAGAACAATTATGATGTGCAAATTGTAAAAAATAAATCTACCATTACTGCTATAAACAGTTCAGCAAGTGTTGCAAATTTTTTACCGCAAGTAGGATTAAATGTGAATGCTGGCGGCTCAATCAATCACCTTCATCAACAACTCTCAAATAACACTGAAGTGAATAGAGATGGTGTGAAAGGCAGCAATATTAATCCTTCTGTAATAGTTTCTTGGACATTATTTGATGGCATGAAAATGTTTGCCACAAAAAACAGATTGAAACGATTGCAGGAAATTGGCGAATTAAATTATCGTGATACGCTGCAAACGCTGATTGCACAAGTTATTACAGCTTACTACGATGTGGTGAGTTCGAATATGCAACTGAAAGCTTTGAATGATGCGATGAAAATATCGGAAGAAAGAGTGAAACTAACTGAAAAACAATTTTTAATTGGCTCGGCTTCAAAAGTAGATTGGTTGCAAGCTCGGGTAGATTTGAATGAGGAAAAAAGTGCTGCTATTGCACAGCAAACATTAATTGAACAGAAGAAAGCTGATTTCAATCGCTTGCTGGCATTAGCTCCCGACAATAATTTTTCAACCATTGATTCAATTCCGTTCAATGATAATTTGAGTTTGTTATCATCCAACGAATTGGATAAAAGGAATTATCAATTGTTGATAGCAGCAAAAAATAAAGAAGCGATTCAGTTTTCGAAAAATGAAATATTGAGCAATTATTTGCCACAACTCACTGTTAATGGGGCTTACGGATTTAATCAATCAAAAAACAGCGCTGGTTTTACCTTATTGAATCAAACACAAGGTTTCAGTGGAGGCCTAAGTTTGTATGTACCTTTGTTCAATGGTACATTAACACAAAAGCAAGTGAAAGTGGCTGATATCAATGTATTGAATGCCGAAACAACTTTCAAAAAAATACATTTACTCACTGCCACAAAGTATTTTAAAGCACAAAAAGATTTTGAAAAAGCGAAACAAACTTTAAAACTAGAACAAGAAAATATTTTGCTTGCAGATGAAAATTTGAAAATCGCTACCGAAAGATTTCGATTAGGGCAATCAACTGCCATTGAAATGCGACAAGCTGAAACTAGCTACACCAGTGCAATGAGTAGATTGGTGAATGCAAAGTTTAATTCAAAATCTTCAGAAACAGAATTGCTACGATTGATGGGGCAATTGGTAAAAGAGTAATCTAAACTAATTTTTATTTTGAAACGTTATCTTCGCCCAACAGCATGCGAAGTAAAAATCTACAATACAGTTTTGTAACCAATTTACTGTTTCTGATTACCATTAATTTAATCATAAAACCTATCTGGGTTTTTGTGATTGATAGAAATGCACAGCTTCATTTGGGCTTCGACCAATACGGTGTTTATTATGCTTTACTCAACATTACTTATCTATTTGGCGTTGTTTTAGATTTGGGTTTAACCAATTTTCACCAACGTGAGGTTTCGCAAAACAACAATGCTTTTACCCGATTATTTGGCAATATTTTTTCAGTCAAATGGTTGCTATCGGTGGTTTACATTTTAGTCTGTATTTTTTTTGCATGGCTTTGGAAATATGATGTACAAAAGATTTCGTGGCTATTGTGGTTGGTTGGTTCGCAAATACTAGTGTCGTTTATTTTGTTTTTCCGTAGCACATTGTCTGCCATGCAATATTATTTTTTAGATAGTTTTTTATCGGTTTGCGATAAAGGGTTGATGATTGTGATTATTGGATATTTTTTGTTTTTCAACACCTCACAATTTACTATTCAAACCTTTATCATTGGTCAGTTTGCAGCTTATTTCATTACATTTATTTTATCGTTTTTCTTGGTCATAAAATTCAGAAGACCAGTTGAAAAACCAGCCATCAATGAGTTAAAAATCATTATTAAAAATGCACGACCATTTACTATGTTGTTGCTTTGGATGACCATTTATTTCAGATTGGATAGCGTTTTAGTTGAACGACTTTCCATCCACCAAGCGCAAGAAGAATCAGGCATTTATGCTGCTGCTTATCGTTTGTTAGATATGATAAACATGTTCGCATTTTTATTTTCAATGTTGCTGTATCCAATGTTCAGTAAACTGATTGCTGAAAAAAAATCGTTGAATAATTTAATTCAATTATCATCCCCTATTTTATTGAGTACCGCATGGATAGTATGTTGCAGTATTTTCTTTGGTAAAGTAGAATGGTTGAAATTATTGTATCATCGCAACGATTTATACGCTGCCAATGTAATGGTTTTAGTGATTGCATCTTTCTTTGGCGTTGCGTTGCAATACATTTACAGCACAGCAGTTACAGCATCGGGCAATCTGAAATTGCAAAATAAAGCTGCCGCAACAGCGGTTATTTTTAATGCCATTTCAAATATTATTTTCATTCCGCAGTATGGCGCAATGGCAGCAGCCATCAATGCTTTCATCACTCTAACAGGTATGGGAATAGCAAATTATTTTTTTGCAAGAAAAATTTTCAAATTAAATTTCGATTTCAAAAAATTATTGCTTTGGCTGCCTTGGGCAATGGCAGTTATTTTCTTGGCCCGATATTCTTGTTTGATTTCTTCTTCATTTTTGCTCAATCAGCTTACACTAATGATGTTGTGTTTAACAATTGGTTGGCTGATCAAAGTCTTGCCCATCAAGCATTTTATCAGCATTTTGAAAGATAACAAATATTGATATTTATTAAAACGATTTTTAAAAAGGGCAGATTACAAAAGCTTGTTAAAATTATTTTGCCCTACTTTCCTTGTATTTTTCTATTCTATTTTATCTTTAAAAAGTTATACTTATTCCATACATAACAATTGTTTTGAAATAGCGTTAAAAACTAATGAAACAACATTTTTATAAATTATTTTTTGTGCTGTTTTTTGTGATTACACAAAACTCATTTGCTCAGCAAAAAGCTAAAATTTTCGGCGTTGTAAAATCCGAAAATGGTAATGCGATTGAAAATGCTACCGTGCAGATTTTAAATTCAACCATTGGTTTAAAGACCAACGAACAAGGCTTTTATTATTTTGAAATACAAGCGGAAAAGCCCTTTAGTATTGTGTTTTCATATATTGGTTTCAAAAACGATACAACAAATTTTATTTTAAAACCGAACGAGGAAATACAACACGACGTTGAATTGAAAACGTTTTCTCACGTTATTCATCAGGTGTATATACGTGACCAAGCTACCCGTGTAGAAGGTATGCAAACTATCGACCCCAAAATAATTGAGTTGATGACCAATGCCAGTGGCAATTTAGAAGGCGCTTTAAAAACTTTAAATGGTGTTTCTTCCAACAATGAATTAAGTTCCGAATACAATGTTCGTGGTGGTAATTACGATGAAAACTTAGTATATGTAAACGATTTTGAAATTCATCGCCCAATGTTAATTCAAAGCAGCCAGCAAGAAGGTTTATCATTTGCTAATCCTGACATGGTGCATGATTTAAAGTTTTCTGCTGGTGGTTTTCAGGCCAAGTATGGCGACAAATTATCGTCAGTTTTAGATATCACTTACAAACAACCCAAAAAATTTGGAGGCTCAGTATCGGCTGGATTATTGAGTCAATCTATCGAATTAGAAGGATGTAGTAAAAACAAGAAATTTAGTTGGCTTACTGGATTCAGAAATAAAACCAATCAAATTTTATTAGCCAGCCAACAAACCACAGGCGAATACCGACCCATATTTACCGACTTACAATTTTTTTCTACTTATCAGTTTAGTAAAAAATTTGAACTACAAGCCATAGGAAATTTAAACTTAAATAAATTTCGATTCATACCGCAAAGCCGTGTCACATCTTTTGGCTTAGTGAATCAAACTATTCGATTACAAATGTTTTTTGATGGTAGCGAAATTGACCAATTTAACAATGCAATGGGTGGATTAGCAGCCATTTTTCATCCTAAAGAAAATGTGAAATTAAAATTTCAAACATCGGCCTATACATCGCAGGAAGATGAAACTTTTGATATCATCGGGCAGTATTTAATTGGCGAAGTTCAAACCGATATTAGCCAGCCAAACTATAATCAAATCAAATATCAATTGGGCGTTGGTACATCACATGATTATGCTCGGAATTATTTAAACAGCACTGTTTTCAATGTTTCGCATAGCGGATTAATATTTTTAAAAAACAATACATTGGGCTGGGGTTTGAGTGTGCAACAAGAAAATATAATTGATAATATTAAAGAATGGCATCGCACTGATTCGGCTGGTTATTCGACGCCTTATTCCGATACTATTGTAAATATGTTCTCGTATTTAAAAACTGCTATCACATTACAATCCCTCCGCTATTCGGGTTATTTACAAAACACTTTTAATTTTACTGATACCTCCCGTTTTAAAATAAATATCGGCACTCGGTTTAGCTATTGGGACGTTAATAAAGAATTTTTAATCACACCCCGAATGCAACTTTCTTTTATTCCCAAAAGCTGGAAACATGATGTGATTTTCCGCTTGGGAACTGGTTTTTACGATCAACCACCTTTTTATAAAGAAATGAGAGATTTGAATGGAAACATCAATACAAATTTGAAATCACAAAAATCTTATCAGATAGTTTTGGGGAGCGATTATAATTTCAAATTATGGAAACGCCCATTCACCTTCACTTCTGAAGCTTACTATAAATACCTTTGGGATGTAGTACCGTATGAAATTGATAATGTCCGTATAAGATATTTAGCAAAAAATGATGCCGTTGCATTCGCTACAGGAGCAGATTGTAGACTGATTGGCGAAGTGGTAAAAGATGCACAATCTTGGATTAGTTTGAGCTATTTAAACACGAAAGAAAATTTAACTGATGATTTTTATACAGCACAATTAAACAATGTACACCAAATTATTGACCCAAGAATTTCGAGTACTAACCAAGATAAAAATGTACTAAAAGATACTGTCATTCATCCAGGTAACATTCCACGTCCATCAGACCAAAGAGTGAATGTGAGCATTTATTTCAGCGATTATATTCCTAAGCATCCTAATCTGCAAGTGCACTTAAATTTATTGTTTGGCAGTGGTTTGCCATTTGGTCCGCCCAATCACAATCGCTATCAGGATACACTACGAATGCCGACATACAGAAGAGTTGATATAGGATTTTCGGCACAGATTTTCGATGGCAAGAAAGACAAGTATAAAAAAAGTTGGAAAAAAAACATCAAAAACATCTGGGCTACTTTAGAAATTTTCAATCTGCTGGGTGTTTCTAATACAGTGAGTTATTTATGGGTGAAAGATATTTACAACACTACTTATGCAGTTCCAAATTATCTAACGGCCCGACGATTTAACTTAAAACTAACTTGTAAATTTTAAATAACCCTTTATAGCAATAAAAAAGTTTTTAAAAATATTGTTCATTGTTTTAATCGCTGTATCTGCTTTCACAGCAGGGTTTGCGATGTGGTTAAGTCGTCCATCAACGCAAGCATGGTTGATTCAAAAAGCAACAAAAATTTTAAGTAAAAATTTAAATACTCAAGTGCATATTGAAAAAGTGAATTCTAATTTGTTTCAATCTTTAGTTTTGGGAAATGTTTTAGTAAAAGATAAAAACAACGATACTTTAATATTTGCTCATCAATTAAGTTTGAGATTGACTGACGTTTTCTTTCTAAGAAAAAATACAACGTTCAGCTATATTGGTTTAGATGGTGTTGTGTTGAATGCTCACAAACTCAACAGCGATAGCACTTTCAATTATCAATTTATTTTAGATGCCCTTTCTTCCAAATCAACAAAAAAAGATTCGATTGCCTGGAAATTGAATTTCAGAATTATTGAACTCGACAACATTGCGTTGAATTACAACAAGCAACAAAAAGAAATTTTACATGCTTCGCTAAAACATTTAAAGTTGAATATTGAAGAGTTGAATTTGAATAAAAAAATCTTCAACATTCATTCGTTGATGATAGAAGAACCAAAAATTAATTTCAGTAAAAATGAAATTTCAATAACAAAAAATTCAGCACAAACTGATTCTTCCAAACAAGAAACAACTACTAAAACATTTGACTGGAAAGTATTTGCAGCCGATATTGTTATTAAGGATGGAAATCTCACTTATTGTTTTCAGCAGAATGATTCTACTATTTTTCCAACTAAACAATTCAACCCGAATGATTTTAAAATGGATGAAATCAATTTGAATGCTCGTGAAATTACTTTCAATCAAAATGATTTTATTGCGCAAATAAAAGAATTATCATTGAAAGAAAAATGTGGATTACAATTAACCGCTGCAACAAATATCCATTTCCAAAACAACACTTTACGACTCAAAAACCTTTTACTGACAACGCCATTCAGCAATTTGCATGAAAATATTGAAATCAGTTTTGCAAAAAACAAAAGCATAACACCTGAAAATATTTCGTTCAATACTAAAATAAAGAACAGCCTAATTCATCCAAAAGATATGGAGCATTTTGTTGCTATTCCAACTTGGCTAAAACCTGTAAACTTGGTCGGAGAGCTGAAAGGAACGCTTGCTAATCTGCGAAGCAAAGATGTAGAACTAACAATGGGTAATACTTTTTTCAAAGGTCGATTTGCAGTAAAAGGTTTACCAGATTTTAAAAATACTTTCATTGATTTTAAAGCCGAACAATTTTCATCGAATGGCAATGAAGTAATTAGCTATCTGCCTACAACCAATCACCCCGAGTTATTACAACGCCTGGGTGATTTATTTTTCACGGGTTCATTTAATGGTTTTTTGAATGATTTTGTGGCAGAAGGAAAATTAAAAACTTCACTTGGTGATGTGAATTCAGATGTAAATGTTAAAACCGGAAGCAACAAAAATTTAACCTACAGTGGCTCTATTGCTGCTGTTCAGTTCGATTTAGGAAAACTAACACAAGATTCTTTGCTCGGAAAAATTTCGATTTCAGCCAATGTGAATGGGAAAGATTGGTTGAATCAAAGTCCAGAAGTGAATGTAGATGGCACTTTGCAGCAATTGGGTTATAACAACTACAATTATCAAAATGTAGAATTAAATGGTTTGTTTAAACAAAACCAATTTGATGGTAGCATCACTTCAACTGATCCAAATTTGAATTTTACTTTCAAAGGTTCAGTGAATTTGAATGATTCATTGCCGCGATTTAATTTCAATTCTATAGTGCACAGCGTTGATTTGCAAAAATTAAACTTCTCTAAAAGCGAATTTCTAATTTCGAGCGGAACCATTAATATCAATGCTTTTGGCAATAATATTGATAATTTTTCAGGAGCCGCTTCTATTGATAATTTTTATTTTAATGTGCAGCACAAAAACTTTACACTGAAAGAAATCAATTTAAGTTCAATCAACATCAATGATGGTAAAAAATTAAAACTACAAAGTGATTTTTTGAATTTGAACTTGGATGGGAAATTTAATTATTCTGAATTGCCTATTGTTTTTCAAAATTTTCTGAGTCAATATTTCCCAACTTATGTAAAGGCAAATGCTCAAAAAAACTTTGCTCAACAGCGTTTTAGTTTTAGTTGCATAATTAATGACAAAGAAAATTTATTGAGTTTACTGATTCCAAATTTTACTTTAAAAGGTAGTAACGAAATAAATGGTTTTTTCAATTCCTCCAACTCAAAAATAGCACTGAAAGGAACTTTGAACGAATTGGATTGGAATGGAAAAACAGTAAAACCTTTAACCGTTTTATTAGAAAGTAATTCCGAAAAATTGTTTGGTGATTTAGCGGCAAATAATTTATTCTTAAACGATAGCTTTAATATTCATGATTCAAAATTGCATTTCATAGCTAAGCACGATAGTTTGAATTTTAATTATCAAATGACAGGCGATACTGCTGAATTTGCTTTTAATATCAATGGATTATCAACCATGCAACCAGAAAGCATTACAACCCATTTTTCACAATCAGATTTTTTTGTGAAAGGCTATCATTGGTTATTGCGAAAATCGAATGAAATCATTTTTGCCAATGGTTATTTTGATTTAAAGGATATTGAATTAGCAAGTGGTGAACAAGCGATTACTATCAATTCTTTTGACGAAAATGAAAAGCACGATAATTTAAAAATCGATTTTTCAAAAGTGAAATTGATAGAATTGATGACGATGTTAGGTGCTAAAAGTGCCGATTTATCAGGCACTTTGAATGCTTCCTCTACTTTAAAAAATTACAATTCAGATTTGAAAATCGAGAGCGATATTGATTTCGAAAATTGCTTTGTTGGCAAAAATTTCTTAGGCGATATCAATGGAAAAATCATCTTTCAAAATTCAGTTCAAAAAATATTTAGTGATATAGCTATTCAGCAAGATGCAAATTCGGCGCAGGTTTCAGGCTTTTATAATTTAAGCGATAGCACCAATTGTTTGAATTATTCTATGGCTTTAAAAAACTTCAACATCAACACCATCGAGCCTTTGATTAATGATATTATTTCGCACAAACATGGAAATGTTAGTGGTACAATTGCATTAAATGGTAACCCAAAACACCCGAAAATATCGGCTGATATAGATTTACGAAATGGTGGCGCATCAGTGAACTATTTGAATACACACTATGAATTTGATGATTTACATGCCATTTGTAAAAACAATATTTTAGTGTTTGATAAATTTAACATTCGCGATTCGTTCAATAATCCTGCGGCTTTCAAGGGCAATATTGATTTGAATAATATGCACCATGTGTTACTTGATTTGCACATTAATACGCCAAAATTATTCGTAATGAATACTGACATCACACAAAACAATATTTTCTATGGAAAAGCTTATGCGGCTGGAATTATTGATATTACTGGCGTTACTTACAATTTAACGATTGCTGCAAAAGCTAAAACATTGAAAGGAACTACGGTAAATATTCCAATTACTGATGACAGAGATATTGGCAAACATGATTTCATTCAATTTGAAACGAATGCAAAAGATTCAACAAAAAATAAAAAGGATTATGTGGTTGATTTGGATGGACTTAATTTGAAATTTGACATTGAGACCACACCAGATGCAGAAGTGAATATATTGATGGATTTAGTTTCAGGGGATTATATTAAAGGTAGGGGCAGAGGCGATATTAAAGTAGAATTTAGTACCAATAAGGCTTTTGGAATGTATGGTAATTACACAATGGAACGTGGGGAATATTATTTCACCTTGTTTAGCATTCCGAAAAATTTCACCATTAACAATGGTAGCACCATCACTTGGGATGGCGATGCCTACAATGGAACATTAGATGTGGTAGGCACTTACGTAACTCGTGCAGCATTTTCAGATTTAATTCCTGATCAAAAAGAAGAAGCCGCAAAAGCAAAAAACAAAGTACCAGTTCAAGTAAAAATGATGCTGAAAGGCTCCTTGAAAAAACCAGATATAGCATTTGATATTTCACCAACAGAAAATTCATCAACTACAACAAGTTTCACAGCTTTACAACGTTTGCAAACTATTAAAACTGACCCGAATGAATTGAATAATCAAGTGTTTGCTTTATTAGCGATGAATAGTTTTATTGCTCCGCAAAATATTGCTGGCTTCGATAATGCTCTAACTTATGGTTCAACTTACAAACAATCTGCTACAGATTTAGCTTCAACACAAGTAACTCGATTGCTTAATAATGCTTTTTACAGAATCACAAAAGATGATAAAACGCAATTAAATCTAAATTATCGTTTGTACGACCAACAAAATCCTAACCCTGATATTGCTTCGGCGCAGAGAAATTTTTCACAATTTAATGTAAGCATTACCAAACGCTTTTTAAATGACAGATTAACGTTAGATGTCGGCGGAGTATATGATTATGGGGCAGTAAATATTAATAATACAAATGGTTTGTTTGGTGATTTTAATATTGAATATAATTTAACTCAAGATGGAACCGTTCGAATAAGAGGATTTCGTAAAACAGAATATGATATTTTGTACGAGCGAAATCGAAATCGCACTGGAATTGGATTGGCGTACAAAAAAGAATTTAACCATATAGGTGAATTGTTTTTGAGCAATAAGAAAAAGGAAAAACCAATTTTGAAGAAGTAATAAAATTATGGCAGATAATCAGATAGCAGGAAAATTATTACAATCGAAGCAATTACAAATTGATTCGTTGTTGGCTTTAACTCGTGCCATTAATAACAATACAAAGGAGAATGAATTGTATGAATTGTACGAGTTGTTTTTGAGAAATCAAATGCACGTAGGCGAAGCAATTTTATATTATCATCGCGATCTATGGGAATGCGTATTTCATTTTGGAATCGAAAAAGTTTACCCAACTTATTTAGTGGAGAATCAATTTGTTTACAATAAAGAACTTCGAAATTTGGATGAAAAACCAATTGAACAAATTGAAAATTTCAACTACCTAATTCCGGTTTTTCATAAAGAACAACCATTGGCTTTTGCATTAATCAGCAAAGTGAATGCAGATGAATATGGCACTAAAGAAGAAAAATTAAAATTCATTCAAACCATTACCAACATTATCATTTCAGCTATCGAAAATAAAAGATTATTCAAAAAACAATTGATTCAGCAGGCTTATAAAAAAGAAATGGATTTGGCTCGGCAAATGCAAAAATTACTAATTCCTGCTAAGCTTCCGCAAACCGATGCCGTAAAAATGAGTGCTGTATATTTACCCCATACAGAAGTGGGGGGAGACTATTTTGATTTTGTTGAAATGCCAGATGATAAAATTTCATTTTGTATTGCTGATGTTTCTGGCAAAGGTGTTCCGGCTGCTTTATTAATGAGTAATTTTCAGGCGACAATAAGAACACTTGCGCAGCAAAATTATACTACCGAAAAATTAATAAAGGCATTAAACGTCAGAATGTGTGAAGTGACTCGAAACGAAAGTTTTATTACACTTTTTTATGCTAAATACAATCCTATTTCAAAAAAATTATTGTATGTTAATGCTGGTCATGTGCCACCTTTTTTATGCAATAGTAAAGGTTTACAGCCGCTAATTGATGGAACAACCTTATTAGGTATGTTTAACGATTTACCGCACATTAAAGTAGGTGAAATTTTTATTGAAGAAGAAACAACTTTAGTTTTATTTACCGATGGGTTAACAGATTTACTGAATGAAAATGATGAGTTTTTTGATTTGGAAGGGGTTGAATTATTTTGTAAAAATTTCTATACTTTAAGCACACAAGATTTTAATACTAAAATATTAGAAAGATTAAATTCGTTTAAAGGTAACCGACAAAACACCGATGATATAACTATTCTGACTTGCAAGTTGAAATAATTAAGTTGAAAAAAAATACTCTAAATATTGTTTTATTAATTTGCCTCAGCACAAAAATTTTAGTTGCGCAAGATGCACACTTTAGTCAATATTTTACTTTGCCATTGCTCACTAATCCTGCTTATGCTGGCATTCACAATCAGTCTAAGGTTGGCTTGATTTACCGAAATCAATATAATGCATTGCCATCTTCTTATATTTCTTATGGCGTTTGTTATGATACTTATGTTCCTGGAATTCATGGTGGAGTAAGTTTGGAAGTTGTAAAGGATGATGTTGGAAATGGAATTTTGCAAAATCAACATGCAGGTTTTTCATATGCTTATCAAAATGCTATTAATAAAAAGATTGCATTTAGTTTTGGTATGGAGGCATTGTGCAATTTTAATTTTATTAATTTCTCTAAAATTGTAGTTTACAATATGCTTAGTCAACAAACCGGCGATGTGATACAATCCTTGCAAAATGTTGAAAATTTTAATGCACCTAATTCTAAAATATTTATAGATGTAAATGCAGGAGGTGTGATTTTTAATGATAATTTTTATGCAGGAATCGGAATGTCGCATTTAACAAAACCAAATGATGCTTGGGTTGGAAACCATATCATACCTATATTATTAAATATTCAAGCTGGTTATTTGTTTCGCCCAAAAGACGCTAAAAAAAGAAATGATTCATGGTATTTTTCGCCCAATATTTATTTTTTGAATCAACAAAATATGCATGAAATTAATTTCACTGCATTAGCAGGATTGGGCTATGCACAAGCTGGTATTGGATATAGAAATTCATCAAATAGCGATGCAATGATTTTTCATTTGGCATTTTTAAATGGTATTTTTCGAATTGGATACAGCTATGATTTCAATATTTCAACAAAATATTTTCAGCCCCGAAATGCCCATGAAATAAGCATTCAGTACATTTTCAAGCATAATAAAAGCGGTGTTGGCGAAAATGATTGGGGTAGAAATGAAACAAATAACAGAAAGAAGCGTATAAAATGCCCTAATTTCTTTAGATAACTTTCGGAAAAGAATATTATATTTGCCCGAATAGAATTTAATCATCAAAAAATCTCTAAACTAAAATTTTAGTCATGAAATTTAATTTAAAATTTCTCTTTCCATTTGCAGCCACAGTTGTATTAGCATCTTGTTCAGGTGGTAGCGGATCTACGGGTGCTGAGAAAGAATCAAGCTCAACAGGCTGGAAGCATAACGACCCCAAATGGGGTGGTTTTGAAGATCATCCATATGATGGTCAAGAAACTGGACCTGGTTTGGTTTTTATTGAAGGCGGCGCTTTCACAATGGGTGCTGTTGAGCAGGATGTAACTATGGAATATAACAACATCCCTCGTACGGTTACGGTTTCTTCATTTTATATGGACGAATGTGAAATCTCTAACAAACAATATCGAGAATATTTGTGGTGGTTACAACACTCTTATTCAGAATATCCAATAGTAATGTTAAAGGCATTGCCTGATACTTTGGTATGGAGAAATAAATTGTCTTACAATGAACCATTCGTAGAAAATTATTTCCGTCATCCTGCTTATAAAGACTATCCAGTAGTAGGTATAAATTGGCTGCAGGCAGTTGATTTTGCTAAGTGGAGAGGCAACCGTGTTAATGAATATATTTTAATACGAGATGGAGTTTTAGATCATAGCCAAGCAACGGCAGCTGAAAATTTTCAATCTGAAACTTATTTGTATGGTCAATACACTGGAACAGTTAAAAAGAACTTAAAAGATTTTACAAGCACAGATGGAAAAGGCGAAAGACCTGTTAGATTAGAAGATGGTGTTTTGTTACCTGATTACAGATTACCAACTGAAGCTGAATGGGAATATGCAGCTTTATCTAATATAGGAAACAATCCTGCTCAAGGCGAAGAAAATGATTTACATAGAAAAATTTATTCTTGGAATGGCTATAGCCTAAGAAGTTCGGGCGTAGGTGGCGAACAATGGCATGGCGCAATGTTAGCCAACTTTAAACGTGGAAGGGGCGATTTGATGGGAACTGCTGGTGGCTTGAATGATGGTGCTGATTATACTGCACCCGTTAAGTCATATATGCCTAATGATTTTGGATTATATAATATGGCAGGTAATGTTAGTGAATGGACAATGGATATTTATCGTCCTATGACTCCATTTGATGTGCATGATGAAAATTCCTTCCGTGGTAACGTGTATGCAACTAAAATGAAAAAAGAAGATGGTTCTTTAGAAGATAGAGATTCATTGGGAAGAATGCGTTACAGAGCTGTAAGTGATAGCGAATTACTTACTCGCAGAAACTATCGTCGTGGCGATAATATTGATGTGAATGATGGTGATAAAGAACGTAATGGTCAATATTCTTATGGTGTTTCATCATTAATTAATAATCACACTCGAGTTTATAAAGGAGGTTCATGGGCTGACAGAGCTTATATGCTTGCTCCTGGTACTCGTAGATTTTTAGAAGAAGATCAATCAACTGCAACTATTGGTTTCCGTTGTGCCATGGCACGTTTAGGAAGCCCAGAGGGAAACAAATTTCAAGCAGGAAAATCATTCAGAAGTAACAAAAAATAAGTTTTATTGAAATCAATAAAAAATTTAACAACCTTGATGATTATTTCATCAAGGCTGTTTTGTTTTCAAACATGAGTGACCTATTATTAAAATTCAGTAATATTGCATTCTGAAATTTCAATATCTATGAAAGTAGTAATTTTTGCAGGAGGGATAGGTAGTCGAATTAGCGAAGAATCCCATCTTCGTCCAAAGCCTATGATTGAAATAGGAGGTAAGCCGATTTTGTGGCATATCATGAAATCCTATGCAGCACAAGGTTTTAATGAGTTTGTAATTTGCCTTGGGTATAAAGGGCACATGATAAAGGAATATTTTTACAATTATTATTTGCAAAACACTGATTTTACTATTGATGTGGCCACTAATAACATCACATATCATCGCACAAATGCAGATAATTTCAAAATCAGTTTGATTGATACTGGCTTAAATACAATGACTGCAGGTCGTTTAAAACGAGTACAAGAATTTACTGGCGAAGGAGATTTTATGCTAACATATGGTGATGGCGTTGCTGATGTCGATTTGAAAGCATTACTCCATTTTCATAATTCTCATCAAAAAATAGCAACTGTAACTGCCGTAAAACCACCTTCAAAGTTTGGTACAATGGAAGTTACTGGTGATGTAGTTAGCAGTTTCAGGGAAAAAAGTAAAGAAGATGGAAGCTGGATTAATGGCGGATTTTTTGTTTTGAAGCAAGAAGTATTCCACTATCTAAAAGATGATTGTACTAATATTATGTGGGAGGATTATCCATTGGAAAATCTGAGTATAGATAATCAACTCATGGCTTATAAACACGAAGGTTTCTGGAAATGTATGGACGCACTTCGTGATAAGAATGATTTGGAAGAAATGTGGAATTCTGAAAATGCGAAATGGAAAAATTGGTAATTATTCTTCCATAATTAATTATTTAAGCTTAGCCAATTTATTCAATTTATGGTAAAAAGGAGTTTTGCCATTTTCATCTCTTTCTTTTACTGGGCCACATATTAATGGCACATACATAACTCTTCTGCGGCTTTTAGCGCCCAAATGAGGCGATTTCCCAACCCTATGCCAAGTTCTACCATCATGCAATGTTAAATCACCAGCTTTTGTTGTAAGCATGATTTCTTTTGGATCTTTTTTTGTGTTTACAAATTGAACTTTAGAAAATAGCATGCTCATCACTGATTGGCGTTGAGAACCTGGTATAATTCTTAATCCTCCATTAGTCTCGTTCGAATCATCTAAGCAAATTCCGATATTAATCATCGGAAATAATTTTTTTCCAACCATTACATCACGAGTTACATCAGTGTGCCAACCCATTTGACGGAAATTGCTTTTGTCTGTATTGATATAATAATTAGTAACTACACCATCTTTTTCTTTTAACCCTAATCTTGATTCATATTCAGGAATGAATTTTGCTAATAACTTAAATCGAGGGTCTTCGTATAATTTTGTCACTTCAGTTGCAACTAAATTGCTGAATGGTAATCTATGTATTATTGGTTTACCAGTTTCATCAAAACCATAATTGATTGGGATTCCATTGATGTTCTCTCTTCCTTCAGCAACTAACTTTTCATAGCTTTCGTTTAACGATTGAAGAATTCGTTGTATTTGTTCTTGGGTGATAAAATTTTGATAGTGTACAAACCCATATTTGTTATAGAATTCAACCTGTTCATCTTCCACTTTATCAACCAGCTTATATTTTTTATTGATGTCTAACATTTCCTATTGGTGTCAAAATTTTTGAAGAGCAAAAGTAAGGTAAGATTTAGTAATCGTTTATAATAAATTCGTTAATGAATTTATTATAAACCTGAATTTTCATCAATCAAAAAAACAAAAATTTCTTTAGGTCCATGAACACCAACCACCAAAGTTTTTTCAATATCAGCAGTTCGGCTGGGTCCTGTTTCGAAATTTATTAACGAAGGCAGCTGTGCCGGATATTTTGTTTTTAAGGATTGTAAGGCATCTTTAATGTCGCCAACTAATTGATTGCTGTAAGCTATTACAATATGATGTGGTGGGAAAATTGGTAATACTCTTCCACTATCTTGCTGTGAACTTAATGTAACTGTACCTGTTCGAGCAATTAAGAATTCGCAACCAGTAATGCCAGCATCTGAGGGTTCAGTTTTATCTATTGAATTGAAATTTTGAATCTGCAAAATATTATTTTCTCGAAAAATTTGCATCAGGTTTTCATCCCAACAAATTAAATTTTGCCAACCTCTCTCAGTTATAAGTTTTGTTAAATTTTCAATTAATTCGGAGGTATTGTCGCAATAAACAAAATGCCCACCTAAATCAGTAAATGATTGAGCAAATTGCAATTCTAATCCTTGATGCTGATTGCTATAAATGTTACTTTGGTTGTCAATATTCGGAAAAGGTTGTTGTACCTTATGTTCCAAGGCTTTTCTAATTCGTTTTAAAATTTTTTCTTTTGACCCAGATGCTTTAAATGCCTGCATTAGTTCTATTTTTTTTCAAAGATAAACTTAATGATGAAATTTCGAACAATAAAACTATTGCGCAATCTTGATTTTATCAATAAAAAAATACGACTCTATTTATTGAAATTGATTTAGGTAAATTTGCGAAAAATATTTAAAATAATTAAAACAAGCCTGATGCAAGAGATTTTAGCTAGTGGATACAAAAAAATATTTTTTACAGGCTTGTTCATCTATGCAATTGCTGCATGGTTTAGTTTTGGCTACCATTATCCTGATGAACATTTTCAGGTGTTGGAATTTTGTAATTATAAGTTGGGCAAAATTGAAGCAAGTCAATTACCATGGGAATTTAAAGCACAGATGCGACCAGGATTGCAACCGGCTATCACATTTATAATAATCCAGGGGTTAAAGTTTTTTCATATCAACAATCCGTTTTTGTATGCTTTTGTATTGCGATTAATTATTGCATTTTTGGGATGGTTAGTTATTTGCAAACTCATACTACTCTTGTTGAAGAATTTTACAACAGAAAAAGGGAAATTTTTTTTTGTATTTGTTAGTTTCTTCGTTTGGTTTACGCCATATATTAATGTAAGGTTTGCATCTGAAAATGCCAGTGCCATAGCCTTATTGGGAGCAATTTACTTTTTGTTAAAAGAAAAAAAGACTATCCATTTTTTTATTGCCGGACTTCTTTTAGGGTTTTCATTTTATTTCCGGTATCAAATTGCATTTGCAATCATTGGCGTTGGATTATGGTTGCTTTTTCAAAAAGAGAAGTTTAAAAATGTTTTATTCATTTGCATTGCATTTTTAATAGTTGCGGCTATTTGTACGCTTATTGATTATTGGATGTATGAGCAATGGGTTTGCACACCATACAACTATTATTTCTTTAACATCACAAAAGGAATTGCAGCTGCAAATGGTGTTGAGCCATGGTATTTTTATTTCCAATGGTTTATTCTGATTGGGTTTATTCCAGTAAGTATATTCCTGTTTTTATTTTTTTTCACAGGCATAGCTACCAAACCAAAAAATATTTTAGCATTTGCTGCTATCCCATTTTTGTTAGCTCATATTGTTTTAGATCATAAGGAAATGCGATTTATTTTTCCAATGATTTTTCCTTTTACTTTTTTTGTGGCATTAGGTTTTGAAAAACTACAGCCTTATTTAAACAATATATTTTTGAAAATAATTTGGCATATAACACTATTTATTAATTTGGGGTTACTTGTGTTTAGGTGTTTTGTCCCTGCTCAAGAAGCAGTCGATTGTTATAAATATTTGTATGATAATTACAACAAAAAACCTGTTACAATTATCTGTGTAGGTGTATCGTTGTATAAGTTATCTGGATTAGATGTTTCTTTTTACAAAGCAGATTCAATAAAAGAAGTGGATGTAAGTACATTAGATGAGGCAAAGAATCACATCACTAAAAATTCAATAAAATCAGCATTAATGTTGAATGAAGAAATTTCTTTTTCAGGTAGAATTGAGAACTACAGCTTAAAAAGAATTTATTGTACTTATCCTGATTGGGTATTGAAATTTAATTTCAATAATTGGGAACAAAAAACTAGAGTGTGGTCGCTGTGGGAACTGAATAAAAACTAAACTGCAAAACTTTCACCACAACCACAACTGCGACTTGCATTAGGGTTGATGAACTGAAATCCTTTACCGTTTAGTCCATCACTGTAATCTAATTCTGTATCCATTAAGTACAAAAGGCTTTTCATGTCAGTAACTAACTTAATACCTTTGTCTTCAAAAGTTTGGTCTTTGGGTTGGGTTTCGTTATCAAAATCCATTTTATATGAAAGCCCTGAACAGCCGCCACCAACTACCGAAACTCTTAAAAAATAAGAATTATCTAAATTAGCTTCCTGCTTCAATTCAACAACGTGTTGCTTTGCTTTATCTGAAATGAAAATCATTTTTTGTTCTTTTAATTCTTCTACAAAATTAATGATTATCTACAATAGGAGCTAAACCATTTTTTGCTCGATAGTCGTTAATCGCTGATTTGATGGCATCTTCAGCCAATACCGAACAGTGGATTTTTACTGGTGGTAAAGCCAATTCTTCCACAATATCCATGTTGTCAATGTTCATCGCTTGGTCAATGGTTTTACCTTTTAACCATTCTGTTGCTAATGATGAAGAAGCAATCGCAGAGCCACATCCAAAGGTTTTGAATTTTGCATCGGTAATCATTTGTGTCACAGGGTCAACTTCAATTTGCAAGCGCATTACATCGCCACATTCAGGTGCGCCAACTAATCCAGTTCCGACTGTGTTGCTATTTTTATCGAGCGTTCCTACATTCTTAGGGTTGCTGTAGTGGTCTAAAACTTTTTCTGAGTATGCCATGATTTTATTTTTTGTATTTCTTAATAACTATTAACAATGCACTGATACTAAAGTTTAGTGGTGTGCCCATTCAATTTTATCTAAATCAATTCCTTCTTTAAACATTTCCCAAAGTGGACTTAATTCTCTCAATTTAGTAACTGTTTCTGAAATTGCTTTGATGGTGTAATCAATCTGGTCTTCAGTAGTAAATCTACCTAAACCAAAACGCAAACTTGAATGTGCTAAATCATCGCCTAATCCTAATGCTTTTAAAACATATGATGGTTCTAAAGATGCTGATGTACATGCACTGCCTGATGATAAGGCTATATTTTTATTAAAGCCCATCATTAATCCTTCGCCTTCTACATATTTGAATGAAATATTTGAAACATGTGGCAAACGATGTTCTTTGCTCCCATTTACATACGATTCTTCTAATTGAGTTAAACCTGCTTCCAGTTTATCTCTCATTTTGATGATACGAGCAGTATCGCTTTCCATATCTGTCATGCTGATTTCGCAAGCTTTTCCGAAACCTACAATAGAAGGAACATTTAATGTACCGCTACGCATTCCTCTTTCATGTCCGCCGCCATCCATCTGCGCTGTTACTTTTACTCTCGGATTTTTTCTGCGAACATACAAAGCACCAACTCCTTTTGGACCATACATTTTATGAGCAGAGAAAGCCATTAAATCAATTCCGTCTTTAATTACATCTACAGGTATTTTGCCCACTGCCTGTGTAGCATCTGTAAAAAATAAAGTACCTTTTTTATGACAGATTTCGCTGATTTTTTTCACATCCTGAATTACACCAACTTCATTGTTGGCATACATGATAGCCACAAGAATGGTTTTATCAGTTATTGCATTTTCTAATTCAGTTAAATCGATTAAGCCTTCAGCATTTACTTTTAAATAAGTGATTTGAGCGCCTTGTTTTTCTAAATGATGACAAGTATCTAAAACTGCTTTGTGTTCGGTAGTTACAGTAATGATATGGTTGCCTTTTTGAGCATACATTTCATATACACCCTTAATGGCTAAGTTATCAGCTTCGGTAGCACCACTTGTAAAGATGATTTCTTTTTCATCAGCGCCAATTAGTTTTGCCACTTGTTCACGAGCATAATCCACAGACTCTTCAGCTACCCAACCAAACTGATGGTTACGGCTGGCAGCATTACCGAATTTTTCGGTAAAGTATGGAATCATAGCATCCAACACTCTTGGGTCCATTGGTGTGGTTGCGTTGTTGTCTAAATATATAGGTAATTTGAGCATGATTTATTTTCGGGAAAATGATTGTGATGCAAAGGTAACAAGTAATACAGAATAATGTTTCAGCCTTGGTAAAAAAATTGTAAAAAAGAATGACAAGAGTCATGTTTTTCAAACCACCCAGAAAAATAATGCCTTTTTTATTCGCTGTTGTTTTTATTTTTGATGAAATAAAATATTCCTATTTTAAGTTTTATTGAATAATTTTGACGCAGTTCATTTTGAACGAAATATGTTTACTACACCATTTATACAGCAATTATTAGCGCAACACAAAGCACAGCTTTTGCAAAAATATCCGTTAACAAAAATGGCAATTTTTGGGTCTTATGCTCGTGGTGAACAGCGCATGGATAGTGATGTTGATGTGTTGGTTGAATTTAATGAACCCATTGGCATTCGGTTTATTGATTTAGCAAACGATTTAGAAACTATTTTGCAAACCAAAGTTGATTTGGTTTGTAACAAAGATTTACGTCCGCAATTTTTAGCTACTATTCAGCCTGATTTACAATATGTATAATCAACCCTCAATTTTATTGCAAGATATTATTGAAGCCATTGAACGAATTGATGACTACACCAAAGGCATGAACTATGATAGTTTTAAAACCGATAACAAAACGGTGGATGCTGTAGTTAGAAATTTTGAAATCATTGGCGAAGCAGCTACAAAGTTGCCCGAAGCATTTAAAGACTAACACCAACAAATTAATTGGCATCGTATCAAAGGCATGAGAAACCGAATGGCTCATGATTATAGGAATGTAAATATTTCTATTGTATGGGAAACTATCGAAATGGATTTAGCCGATTTGAAAAAACAGGTTCAATTAATTCTGTAATTTTTTTACCCCAAAACAATTTTCTTTTTTATTCACTATTATTTTTAGTTTTGAACCACGAAGAACCGAAGCCAACAACGCAAAGGCTTTACGCAGCTTCGATTCAACAAACAACAACTTAACTTCTACGGGGCAAGAATCATCACTTATTTATACCAAAAAGGCAATCAACTTTTTTTACTTTCCATCTACGATAAATCTGAACAAGAAAATATTAGCGACAAAAAATTACAACTGCTAATTGATGCTGTGGATGCTGAAATAAATAGTTGAAAGAGTAAAAATAATTTCCCTTTTTATTCGCTGTTATTTTTATTTTTGCACCAAGAAGAACCGAAGCCAACAACGCAAAGGCTTTACGCAGCTTCGATTCAACAAACAACAACTTAACTTCTACGGTGTATAATTTCTAAAGGCATAAAAAAACAACATGATAGATTATTTGAAAATAATTTTCTCAAAAAAAACAAGAGAAAGAATAAAAGATGAATATACTAATTTGCTAGACTTAATTGAAAGCATAAAACAGGAAAGAAAGAAACTGGAGAAAGAGATTGAATCAATGGCAATTTCTAAGAAAAAAGAAGAAGAGCATTTTGAGGCATTGAATGATAAATTAAAAAAGAGAAGAATTGAACTTGATTCAATTGAACAACAGTATAAAAACAAAGAAAATAACCTTTCTGTTTTAATAGCTAATTTAAATGAAACGAATCAAAAATTTAATTTACTAAAAAACAAAGAATCAGAGATAAGTACTGAAATAAATGATAAGAAAAATTATTTTTCTTTGCTAGAAACTAAGACTGAAACTCTCAAACAAGAAATTGATTTTCTTGAAAAAAAAAATTCCAGTTATCTCAAAGATTAATCAACAATTCGGCTAAACAAGAAATTATAAGTAGAAGCAATGATAATGATGCCAAAGAAGTTAAGGGTACACTTTTAACTCAATCAGCGGAAATTAAAGTTGTTGATTATCTAATTCAACTTTTTGATGATGATAAAAACTATTACCCGTTTATCTCTGTACCATTAAAAGGCACACAAATTTTGATTCCACATATTTTAAATGATGCCTCGGTTGTTAAGAAGGGTTTTTTAGAAGCCAAATTGGAAGACCAAATACAAAAATTAATTTGCGTATTTTCTTCGTTTAAGGTGTACAATAATTTAGCACTAAATTCTATCAAGGAAAGAAAAACTTTTTTTCCTGATTTAGCTTTAATCGACGAAAAACAAAACATCTATATTGATATTGAAATTGACGAGCCATACGATTTATTGACTCGAGTGCCTACTCATACATTAGAAAGTGATGCCAATAGGAATATTTTTTTTAATGAAAATGGGTGGATAGTTATTAGATTTTCGGAATTTCAAGTGCATCAAAACATTTTGGGATGCTGTGCTGTAATAGCAAACACACTAAAAAAAATAAACAAAGCATTTGTTGTACCTCCAAACTTATCGAGCAAACATTTAGATAAACAATCATTTTGGACTAAAGTTAAGTCAAAGGAGTTATCAGATAATTATTTCCGAGAAAGCTATTTAGGAATATCTTTTGAAGATAAAAATGGCTCAAAAAAAGTTTTCAACCCTACTAAAATAATATTCGAAAAAACACCACATGAACTAGGAAAAACAGTTCACAGCAATGTTGATTTTCCTAAAATTACACAGGGGCAATTACCTAAAATACCTTCATCCATAACAACCTCACAAAAAGATAATATAACACTCAAGCCATCTTATAAACTAAGTCCAAGTGATATTAACTCAACAATCAAAGACCTTCCAACTGAAAAATCTAAATCGCAAAACATCGTAAATAACCAACCTCAAAAAGAAAAGCCAAATGCATTTATTATTGGGGTTGTTATTTGGATTATATTGTTTTTTATCTTTCAAGCAATAAAATATTTTGCTCAATTATACCCTGCAATTGCATTGGGTATTATATTGCTTGTAATGACTATAATAACATTAAAATCAAATAAAAAACATTAGTTTAATAATGTTCAGCGAAGAATTGAATTAATTAAAGTTGGCACAAGTTATTTTCAAAGCTTCTTAAAAGTTGGTTTAGCTTTGCAAAATCAATTTCATGCTGCACCAAATTAAAACAATATCGCCCAAAGATTTTTTGTATCGCCATACTCGAATGGCTATAAAACATTATTGCCGTTATCATCAGCTAAGCCTATCTGCCATTCGCCAATGGAGTGAATTTATAAGCTGGCACGATTTATCAATAAATGAGCATATCCCTTGGGATTTTGAATTAATGAAAGAATTTGAGAAAGAAATTAAATTCAGCGATGAAGATTCTAATCTCGATTTTGGCATTGAAGAAAATAGCAGCATCATTTGGTCGGTAGAAATGTTTGAATATTTTGAACACAGAATAAATAAAGAAACTTTTTTTCAGTGCGTTAATAAATGTACGCCAGCATTTTTTGAAAAGTATTTACACCAATTAAAAGAACAAAGACATAATTGCATTATAACAGTGATAGATGAAGCTACAACCAAGGTTTATGAAATGGGTAAAGCCAAATTAGGAAACCAGGGAATGACTTATGGTGATATAAAACTTGTAGAGCCTTTTGAAAAACCAAAAGAAGAAAAATTGAAGGTGGCTTACAAACCTAATAAATACACGTTGGAAGAAATAATTGCTCAAGCTGATACCTTAGATTTTGAAAAATTGAGCACCGAAATATATTTGCCTTGGAGTGAAGAATTGATTGATAGATTTATTGATAAATGGTATTGGGGTGGTGTAAAATATGAATATGCAACCAAAGGCGAATTCAATCCCTTTATTGCTATAGATGAAATACCAATCAGAATTGTTGAGATGGGTTTAGCAGATAATGAAGGTATAAAATGGACAAATGACATGGTGCTGAAATATTGGTTTCAACTTTATCCAATCGGATTTTATGCTTGGGCTGGAAAATTAGATTTCAATATTGACTTGCTTTATCAATTGGAGGGACTTTGGGATTATGAGCAATTGCCTTATTTAGAAAAAATGTGGCAACAAGTGTATGCTGATTTTACTGAAGAAGATTGGCATACAGCAATGGAATTGATTTTTCAAAATGAATACAATCTGCGTTACAATTAGAAGATTTTAACGGTAATAAAATTAATCACAAACACTAAACAATTAAACAAACCTAAATGAAAAAGTTATTCTTCTCTATTGTACTAATCGTATGTATTTCACTTGCGGTTAAAGCACAAACATTTATTTCCAATCAATTTACTTTAACCAATTTATCCTCTCCGCCGAGGTTCGTGTCCCCACGAACATCAATCATTTATTTCGGTTAGTGAGGGCACTAACCGAGGCATCAATACTTCAAAACAAGAAAGCAATTAACTTTGCTTAATGAATTATTTCAAACAACAGCGGCAATCGTTTATTGAAATTGGTAAAATTTATTTTTACACCGCTACCATCAATAATTGGATGAAGTTGTTAGCCGATGATGAACCGAAACAAATCATTATCAACTCTTTGAAATATTTATCCGACCTTGAAAAAATCAACGTGTATGGTTTGGTTATTATGCCCAATCACATTCATTTGATTTGGCAAACATTGGAGTTGAACGGAAAAGAAACTGCACAAGGTTCGTTTATGAAACACACGGCACATGCGTTTAAGAAGTATATTAAAGCTGCAAAGCCGCATGAATTAAAACTTTATGAAGTAGAAGCAGAAAATAAAAACTATGAATTTTGGCAACGCGATTCATTGGCATTTGAATTAAACAATCGCACTACTGCATTGCAAAAGTTAAACTACATGCACCAAAATCCATTGGCAAAACATTGGCGATTGGTTGATGAGCCGCTTGAATATCCTTACTCATCAGCACAGTTTTATGAAAATGGAAAAAATGATTTTGGCTTTTTAAAAAACTTGATGGATGTGTTTTAAATTTATTTAACTAATTGAGGTTCGTGGGGACACGAACCTCGGCAATAGATGAAGACATCAGTGCAGATGGTTTTTTCAATAATCGCTAAATTTATTTGTTGAATCGAAGCTGCGTAAAGCGGCTTTGGTTCTGCCTAATTCAACAACAAAGCCATATAACAACCACCCAATTATTTTCAAGGTTAAAGGATTTTTTCCCCATTTCTCTATCCTTTCTAGCCATCCCCAAACAAATTTCGTCTATTCATTTGTGTTTTTCGGCAATACAACATCGCATAGCCGCTGTTCGTAAATGAATTACCGCAATACTATATCGAACAGACGCTATCCGTAAATGAATTGCTGCAATACTATGTCGTATAGCGGCTATTCGTTTGTGCATTACCGCAATACTATATCATTTAGCCGCTAAACCATATTGAATTGCCTAAATACTATATCGCATAGCCGCTATACAATGATGAATAACCGCAATATAAGAACGAATTGCCGCTATACGATGTTGAATTGCCGCTGTTCAATGTCGTATTGCCGCTATCTGTTTTGGTATGGTAAAAATTCACACTTTCCATGCAACCTTTCGAGAAAAAATACAGTCAAATAATATAATGAATACAATAATAGCAAGGCTTTGCCGTTATTAAAAGCAAGAACAACAGCGAAGCATGATTTAGTTTTTAAATTTTAAAACTTCTCGTTATGCGTTATCAAATCAACTTGGGTTTGCGCCAGCAAAGTGTTCCTGTTAAAATAGAAACTGGCAGAAGTATCATCAAAAGAATGAGCAGCAGCAGTTTCTTTGCAGCACCTAATCCTTTACCCCACCCTTCTTTAGCCAGTGTTGAGACCGTGATAGATGATATGGAATCGGCATTCTTGCTCACTAAAGATGGCGGCAAATCAGCCACCGAACTTTTAAAGAAAAGAGTGAAAGCATATGTATATGCTATCACTGAATTATCACATTATGTAGCTGATGTAGCCAATGCTAATCCTTTGCAAGCCGAGACTATCATTGTTGCTTCGGGTATGCAGGCGAAACATTTCACCAAAGCTACCATTCCAGATTTTTCAGTAAAACATGGCACATTAAGTGGCACAGTGATGTTAAAAGTAAGAGCCACTAAAAGAGCGGTGTATATTTTTGAAATGAGTTCGGGCAATGTTGGTTCGGTGAATGAATTGGTTTGGAAAATTATTTCCATTGGCAGCAAAGCTAGTGTTATAGTGAGTGGTTTAACACCTGGCACTACTTACTATTTCAGATATGCCAAAGTGGTAAATAATGTGCAAGATGATTTTAGTGATGCCATGCATATAGTGGCTGTGTGATTGCGAAAAACCAGGTGTTTTATGCCTTATTGCCAAGCCTTTTAAATTAATTTGCAAATCCCACCCGATTAAAGTATCTTTGCACTCCTTTAAAAGAAAAATTTTCTTTTCTTTTCACCAAAATTCAATAATTGAATGAGACAACTCAAGATTACTAAATCAATCACTAACCGTGAAAGTCAAAGTTTAGAGAAGTATTTGCAGGAAATCGGTAAGGTTGATTTGCTCACACCCGAAGAAGAAGTTCAGTTAGCTGTAAAAATAAAACAAGGCGACCAGATCGCTTTAGAACGCTTAACCAAAGCCAATTTGCGTTTCGTGGTATCGGTTGCAAAACAGTACCAGAATCAGGGTTTGTCATTAAGCGATTTAATTAACGAAGGTAATTTGGGTTTGATTAAAGCGGCTCAACGTTTTGATGAAACCCGTGGTTTTAAATTCATTTCTTACGCAGTTTGGTGGATTCGTCAATCTATTTTGCAGGCATTGGCTGAGCAAAGTCGTATTGTGCGTTTGCCATTGAATAAAGTTGGTTCGTTGAATAAAATCAACAAAGCATTTTCTCAACTGGAACAAGAATACGAACGTGAACCATCACCTGAAGAATTAGCAACTGTATTGGAAATCGCAACTGAAGAAGTTGCTACAACATTGGGTGTTGCTGCCCGTCACGTAAGTGTGGATGCACCTTTTGTAGATGGTGAGGAAAACAGTTTATTGGATGTGTTGGAAAATCCTAACGCATTAAGAACTGATGGTCACATGGAATATAATGAATCATTGCGTCAGGAAATTGAACGCTCATTATCAACTTTAACTGACAGACAAAAAGATGTTATCAAATTATATTTCGGAATTGGTGTTGAACATCCAATGAGTTTGGAAGACATCGGGGAAAAATTTGGTTTAACCCGTGAACGCGTACGTCAGATTAAAGATAAAGCAATTAACAAATTACGTGGCACTAGCCGCAGTAAATTGTTAAAGAGTTATTTGGGAAGTTAATTTCCTTAGAAAACATTTTAAAGCCGCTTTTACAGCGGCTTTTTTATTTTATTTAAAAACAGATTCATTCCTTTTTTTTTCAAATCATCTAATTCATAACTGATGCAGTTAAAATAATAATCCTGCCAGTCAATTTCATTATTGGTTTGTGTTAATTCTTCAATCAGTTGCTGTCGATGATTGATGCCAAAATGTAAGGCATAATTTAATTTGTCAGCCCACTCTTCAGAAACACCTGGTTTTGCAACCCATACCGCAAATGCAAATGGCAATTGAGTAAGGTTATGCCAGGCAGTTGCTAAATCGTATTGAAATGGAATTTTGCTGAGCAATGGAAATGTTTTATCGCCAATCATCAATGCTGCAGAGTTGTTTTTAATATTTTTTTCAAACTGCTCTGAAGCAGCTACTAATTCAATATGAGGAAGATGCCAATATTCATCCAATAAAATTTTAAGCAATTCAACAGATGTACGGCTGTGATAATCTAAATGAATTTTTTGTATAGATTCAATTTTTTGTTCGGCAAATACTGCTACCGTTTTTACCTGCTCAATGGCGCCAATACAGATATCTGTAATGATTTTGTAATTCTTTAGCTGAGGTAAAACTCCTGTCGGGAGCAGTGCAACATCCACTTCATCATTCATGAATTTCAGTGCTGTTACTGCTGGAATATCTAATTGCAAATCTATTTCATTAATAAACTTAGTTTTTTGAATACCATAAATCATGGGTGTGGTATTGTGATATGAAACTGCGGAAACTTTTATCATATTTGAACTGTGAAATTAAAAGCTAAAATTACTCAATGTTGTGGATTCGGAAAAAAACACATAAAAAAAAGCGTTACCGCTTTTACGCTGCAACGCTTTTAAATAGTTGACTAATAAATTACCAACGACTGTTGTTACCTTTTGAGTAAGATGGTTTTGAATTGAAACCACCACCAGTTCTTTCTTCTTTAGGTCTGGCTTCGCTCACTCTTAATGGGCGATTATCAACCATACCACCGTTTAATGAAGCGATAGCTTTTTTTGCTGCTTCATCGTCAGACATTTCAACAAATCCGAAGCCTTTGCTGCGATTTGTAAATTTGTCCATAATTACTTTGGCTGAAGTTACTGTACCAAAATCTTCGAAAAATCCTCTCAAGTCATCGTCGTTAACGTCGAAGCTTAAGTTTGAAACATAAATGTTCATGTGCTTAAAAAATTAAAAAAATTAAAAAAAAATGAGAAAACGGCAGGAGAAAAAAATTAAAATACTACTTAGCGGAAATGCGAAAGAGAAAAAATAACTTACTAACTAAATGCAATAATACTCATAATAACATTGCAAAGGTAGGTTATTAAATCAACAATCCACTATATAATTATGTTTATTTTTTAATTGCCAACAAAGACTTCAAAAACTTCGAGTATAACGAATACCTAATTGGTTTTTGCGAAAATTAATACACCACTACTTTTGTTATTTCACGATGCCCATCGGCAAATTCAAAAGCAATCATGTTTAATCCTACATGAAAAAATTGATGTGGAATAACAAAAATGCTGTTTGCTTTTTCACAAACAGGGTTTTGAATAGTGCTGTAAAATCTTCCTACTTCATCAACAAAAGCAACTTTAGATAATTCAGCGGAGTTTGTTTTATAGGCAATTACATCATCGCCACCTTTAACCGGATTGGGCATGATATTGATATAATGCGCTGTTCCATTCTTGAATTCAGTTTTAAAAATAGAAGGCACTTTACCGCAATTATAAAATTTGTTTTTAACGTAAAGCAAAGTTTCAATAGTGTCTCTATCGTTGGTTGTATCTGGTACGCATGTATAGGGTTGGTAATTATAAATTGGTATAACCCGACCGTAATTTATTTTTTTCAAAAAACCAATTCCTTTATAATAGTCGTGATAGACATCACAAGAAAAGAGAAAGTTAATTGAGCACGATGTATCATAACTTGTTTTCTGACGATTAAAATAATATTGCGGATGTGAAATGTTACAAGGTATTGCAGAAGTGATTTCTTTATAATGGTTTGCAATATCGTAATCGAAAGGGAAATCGTTTACAATATAACAAGTATCCAGATTTGCAATATCCATTGTTGTAATGGTTTCATCCATACACTCCACACAATCTAATTGTGTAGCGGCTTTCATGTTTTTTTCTTTCCAATCAATTTTCAAACTTTTATTGTTGTTGTAATAATTCAGTGCAACCACTTGCCGATAAATTGTTTCAGTAGGTTTACCTTCTATTTTTCTTTCAAAAATATACTCATCGCCAATTTGAGCATCATACATTTCACGGGCAGCAATACAATTAGCTACATAATCAACAGCCAATTTTAATTGTGTAGGCATATTGCCACAAGTGTCAGTTCCTTTTTTGTAGCCAGATAATTGTTCGCTATATTCGGCATAAGAATTACCTCCACATGCACCTGAAGCATTAAAGAACCACCCTAAACCTTCAATGCATAAAGTATCTGACCAATGTTCAAAATTATGATTTTGTAGACTTGATACATATTTATTGCAGTAGTTCACAGAGTCTAAATAATGTGTAGCAGTTCTCCAAGAATGAGTAGAGTCTGTGCCGTTCAAAACAATAATGGTATCGTTTAAATGCGTTACAACAAGAGAGCTGTTGAATTTTATTACAGTTTGGGTATTATACCAAGTTGTTCCCCACCACTGCTCTTTGATTAATTGGATATTGCTGAACTGATAAAAAATTGTATCGTGTAAAGCAGAATAGGTTTTTGAAATTACTTTTTTGTAATTCTGATTATAATAGCTGGGCATATAGCAATCTACATTGTTCAGCGTCCAATAGATTTCATCCCCTACATTAAAGTTGAATGTTTCGCCATAGGTTAGCTTATGCACTTGTGCATGCGTTAATGAAGCGCAAAAACAAAACAATAATATGAATAAGATTTTTTTCAAAAAATATCTTTATTCAAAAGTAAATAAAAAAAACAAAAATCTCTGCGCTTATTTCTTCGCCAACAATGGCTTCAAAAATTTGGAAGTATAGCCAACGCCTGATGTTGCTAATTCTTCGGGGGTGCCTGTGAATAATACTTGTCCGCCTGCATTGCCACCTTCGGGTCCAATATCAATCACATGGTCGGCTAATTTTATCACATCTAAATTATGTTCGATGATAAGTACAGTATTTTTCTTTTCTACCAATTTCCCTATCACTTCCATCAACACTCTGATGTCTTCAAAATGCAAACCTGTGGTAGGTTCATCTAAAATATAAAACGTGTTGCCGGTATCTATTTTCGATAATTCAGTTGCCAACTTCACACGTTGTGCTTCACCACCACTCAAGGTTGTAGCCGATTGACCTAAACGAATATATCCCAAACCAACATCTTGCAATGTTTTTATTCGGCGATGAATGTTGGGAATGTTTTCAAATAAAGTTACTGCATCTTCCACCGTCATGTCCAGTACATCGCTGATAGATTTGCCACGGTAGCGTATTTCAAGTGTTTCTCTGTTGAATCGTTTGCCTAAGCATTTTTCACACAGCACTTCCACATCGGGCAAAAAATTCATTTCAATCTGCTTCATGCCGCCACCTTCGCAGGTTTCGCAGCGCCCGCCTTTTACATTAAAAGAAAATCTGCCAGCTTTATAACCTCTTATTTTAGCTTCGGGCAGCATCGCAAACAAATTGCGGATGTCAGCAAATACATTGATATAAGTAGCCGGATTGCTTCGTGGGCTGCGACCAATAGGCGATTGGTCAATTTCAATCACTTTGTCAATATGCTTTAAGCCTTCAATTTTATCATAAGGCAACACTTTCATTTTGCTATTGAAACAATGTTGCATCAACAGCGGATACAAAGTTTCATTCACAATGGTTGATTTACCGCTGCCCGAAACACCAGTAACCACTGTCATTTTGCCCAATGGAAAGGAAACTGAAACATTCTTCAGATTATTTCCTTTGCAACCAGTCAGCACAATATGCTCACCACTACCCTCTCTTCTTTTTTTCGGAATCGGGATTTGTTGATGACCACCCAAATAGTTTGTTGTGAGCGATGACTGTTTTAAAATCTCAGCATAAGTGCCTTGTGCCATCACTCTGCCGCCATGTTCGCCAGCTTTGGGTCCAATGTCAACAATATAATCTGCGGCTTGCATAATTTCTTCATCGTGTTCTACAATCAAAACGGTGTTACCGATTTCAGTTAAGTTTCTTAATGATGCAATCAGTTTTTGATTATCGCGTTGATGCAAACCAATGCTGGGTTCATCTAAAATATAAGTGATGCCTGTGAGTTGCGAACCAATTTGAGTTGCTAATCTAATCCGCTGCGATTCGCCACCACTCAGGCTTCTGCTTGGGCGATTCAGGTTCAAGTAATTCAAACCAACATCCAGCAAGAATTTTATTCGCGTTGAAATTTCTTTCAACAATTCCTTTGCAATCAATTGTTGTTTGTCATTTAATCGCTCGTATAAATGCTCAAACCAATTGTACAAATCGCTGATATCCATGGCTGATAATTCAGCAATATTTTTTTCGTTGATTTTAAAATATAAAGCCTCTTGTTTCAATCGGCTTCCATGGCAACTTTCACACTCTTTTAATTCCATAAAACCTTCTGCCCATTTTCTTACACTTTCGCTGGCAGTATCATTAAAATATCTTTCCAACATCGGCATAATGCCTTCAAAAGTCAAATCATAATTTTGGGCTTTTCCATAAGTTGCAGTAGCCGAATAATCAGTACTGATGCGACCTTCGCCATTGCCATACATAATAATGTGTTTGGCTTCTACTGGTAAAGTATTGATGGCATCGGTTAATTCAAACTTATATTTTTTTGCCAACGCCCTGATTTGCATGAACACAAAATTTTCTTTGTATTCGCCTAATGCAGCAATACCGCCTTGTTGGATAGATTTTTTTTCATCTGGAATGACCAGCTTTTCATTTACTCTATAAATTGTTCCTAAGCCTTTGCAAAACGGACAAGCACCATAAGGTGAGTTGAATGAAAATGAATTGGGTGATGGCTCTTCGTATGAAATACCAGTATCAGCGCACATCAAAGTTTTGCTCAATCGCTCTACTTTGTTGGTTTCTAAATCAAGCACCATCATTTCACCTTTGCCCATATTCATAGCCAACAGCGATGATGATTTTATTCGTGGCAAATCTTCTTCGCCCACTTCCAATCTGTCAATGATGAGTTCAATGTCGTGGATTTTAAATCTGTCCACTTGCATTTTATCGGTGATATTTTCAATTTCACCATCAATGCGAACCTTGGTGTAGCCTTGCTTTCGCACCTGTTCAAACATTTCACGATAATGTCCTTTTCTGCCCTTCACCAAAGGTGTCAATATCGCAATTTTCTTTTCAGCATAGTTGGTAAGGATGTGTTCAATGATTTGATCTTCAGAATAACGAACCATTTTTTTACCAGTCGCATAGCTGTATGCTTCGCCCACACGAGCATAGAGTAAACGAATAAAATCATAAATTTCTGTTACCGTTCCAACTGTACTTCTTGGATTTTTATTCGTGGTTTTTTGTTCGATAGCGATGACCGGCGAAAGCCCTGTAACCTTATCTACATCTGGTCTTTCCAATGCGCCAATAAACTGCCTTGCATAAGCTGAAAAACTTTCCATGTAGCGGCGCTGCCCTTCGGCATAAATGGTATCAAATGCTAAAGAAGATTTTCCGCTGCCACTGATGCCCGTAATCACCACCATTTTATTTCGTGGCAAATGCACATCAATATTTTTCAAATTGTGTACCCTTGCGCCATACACACTCAAATACTCAATTTCGTATTCACTAATTTCAGGAAGTTTCTTTTTTGCCATTGGTATTTTTACAATCCGCTAAGTTGAGGCTTGCTTTTCATTTAAGCAAATGAAAACAAGAAATGATGTAAGCTATTTTAAGTTCTTTTAAAAGTAATTTTTAAAACCTTTTTTGTATTGGGTTTAATCTTAAAGCGTTCATCTACTCTCATGCCTGCAATCCATATAATATAATCGTTATTGCAAATGAGTTGTACTTTTTCTTTTTGTGATAAGGATAATTTTTGCTGTACAAAAAAATCACTCAGCTTTTTCTTCTTTTTATTCATGCCCAATGGATAAAAATAATCGCCTTGCTGCCAATGCCTGATGCACAATGGAAACGAAATGTTTTTTGCATCCAACATCGCGATATTTTCATCAGTTGAAATTTTTGATTGTGCATTCCAATCCAATATTTCAAAATGAAAATCACCCAGTGAAGTTGTTGCTTTAGCCTGATTTTGTTCTACAACTATCACACTGTTTTTTTCTGATTCCTTTTCGGCAACTATCCAGAAATCCTGGTGTTTAATCAAGCGGTAATTTTCAGCTAAAAAGGTTTTGCCCGATTGGGCATTCAAATTCAAAAAAACTTCTTCGGCTTGTGAAACATTGAAACCAAAGGGTTTTAAAGCTTCAAATAAAATGGTTGAAGCAGATGATAAATGCAATAGAGGTTTTACAGCAATCCAGTATTCTTTATTTTTTTGCTGAACAATCTTTCTTAGTTTTTTATTTAACTCAACTTGATACAGGTCTTCTGCCTGTTCAAAATGTAGAATGTTTTTTTGCATTGTTTTTTCAAATGTCGGGTTCATTTCATTCAGCAATGGCAAAAGATGATGCCGTATTTTATTCCGCAAATAATCATCAGTAAGGTTGCTGCTATCGGTTCTGAACTTCAAATTATTTTCTGCTGCGTAATTTTCAATTTCATTTCTGTTGGCAAACAAAAGCGGTCGGATTATTTTTTTATTGTGTTTTGCAATGCCCGTTAATCCTGCAATGCCTGTTCCTCTTATTAAATTAATAAAAACAGTTTCAATGCTGTCATTCAGATGATGAGCTGTAGCGATGTAATTGAAATTTAATTCTTTTCTTAATTGTTCAAACCATTCATAGCGTAATTGCCGGGCAGCTTGCTGAATAGATAATTTGTTTTCATTGGCAAATTTTTCAGTTTCGAAATGAATAACATGAAACGGAACTTGCAACAATTTAGCAAATTGGTTTACAAATTTTTCATCTTCATTTGCTTCATCGCCACGAAGCTGAAAATTGCAATGTGCTAATACAATCTGAATATTAGTCTGCTGAAATAAATGTGCTAATACAATTGAATCGCAGCCACCACTGCAAGCCACAATCACTTTACTGCCTTTGTTGAATAACCTTTGGGCAATATTAAAATCAATAAATTCGGGTAATAATTTCATTTGGATGCTGCAAATTTACAGCATATCTAACGCACTTCGCAATTCATTGTAATTTTGTTGCTCATTCAGCTTTTTACAAATATGTAAGCCTTTTTCATAAGTAAACATCGCTTCGTGTTCTTTATTTTGACGTTCATATAGCTTACCTAAATGATAATACAAGGCACAATAATTTTCATCAACAGCTAATATTTTATTAAAAAACTCTAACGCTTTGTTGTCGTTATTTTCTTTAACCATTTCTAAGCCCATAGCAAACAACAAGAATGTGTCGTTTGGTGTTTCGCTAAGGAGGTGCATTAATTTTTGTTGCCTGTCAGTCATGTACAAATGGTAATAATTGGTGCAACAAAGTTAAATGGATAAAGTTTAAACTGCCCTAAAAAAATCATTGATTTTTGAAATGACAAAATCAATTTCTTCAGTTTTAATATTCGTAAATAATGGTAACCGAATTATAGTTGAAGCAAATTTTTCGGCATTTAATAAATTTTCCTTTTGATTGTTTTTCAGATAAAACGAACTCAGATGTAGCGGCTGATAATGGAATGCCGCTTGGATATGGTGCTGTTTTAAAAAACCAATCAATGCGTTTCTTTCTTTTTCGTTTTTACATTCCAGATAAAAAATGTGTGCATTATGACCATTTGCAAATGCAGGCACAAAAGGTAGTTTGAAATAGCCTTTTTCACTGAGTGTGTTTAATTGCCTGAAATAATAATTCCATTTTTCTTTTCGCAGTGCCTGAATTTCATTCATCGATTCTAATTGCGCCATCAAAAATGCTGCTGAAATTTCTGACATCAAAAATGATGAGCCTATATCTACCCATTCGTATTTATCAATTTCACCTCTTATAAACTGGGCTTTGGAAGTGCCTTTATCTCTGATAATTTCGGCACGATGAATTAGTTTTTCATCATTGATGATGAGCATTCCTCCTTCGCCGCAAGTAATATTTTTTGTAGCATGAAAACTAAATGTTGCCAAATGCCCTAAACTTCCTAAAGGTTTATCCTTATAAAAACTATCTATACATTGGGCAGCATCTTCTACCACAAAAAGATTGTATTTGCTTGCCAAAGCCATGATGGAATCCATATCACAAGCCACACCAGCATAATGAACCACAATAATTGCTTTGGTTTTTTTTGTGATTAATTTTTCAATTTCAACTACATCTATATTGGGGTGATTTGAATTGCTATCAGCGAAAATTATTTTTGCGCCTTGTAATAAAAAAGCATTAGCAGTAGATGGAAAAGTGAAAGAAGGAATTATCACTTCATCTTCAGATTGAATATTGATGAGTAATGCTGCCATCTCCAAAGCATCGGTGCAACTGCTGGTTAGCAGGCATTTTTTGAAATGATATTTTTTTTCAAAATATTCCTGACATTGTTTCGTAAAAAGCCCATCGCCTGAAATCAGTCCCGACTGAAGAGTTTGATTGATGTAATGCTGTTCGTTGCCTATAAGATGAATTTGGTGAAGTGGAATTTTATTCATTCAAAAAAGTATTTGGATGAATTAGAAATCATTGGCGCATTTTGTTGCACCTCCACGTTGGTATTTTAAACCTTTAAAATTTCTTCCACATCTCATTTGAATGATATAAGTAATATCAATAGAGCTAACTATAAAAGCATCTTTTTTAGAGGCATCACCACGTTTGATATTACCAACACCTGTTGCATCATATTTTATCTGGTAATCAGAACGATTAGATAAATATGCTGCTGCTTTCCCATTGTATTTTTGAATGATTTGAGGGTCGTAATAATTGCCGCTTACGTCATCCAGATAATCCGTATTAGTGAAATGATACATAACCGAAAGCGAAACAATAAAGACATCTCTGCAAACAAATTTGATTCCACCACCTACAGGAAATGATGGTTGGATTAATGAATATTTTGGCACATTGCCAAATTGTGCAATGCCTTGCCCCTCTGTACCGAGTGATTGCAGATTTACAATTTGCCCATAATAATCTGCAATTGGATTAAAATGGAAAACAGAAATACCACCACTAATGAATGGAGAAAAGAATTTTTGTTCGCACGGATTAATGCCTAACAAATTAACATCAAAAATTAAATTGAAATCCTGTACATATGAATCGAAATTCAAATTGCGGTGAAATAAACTTCCGGATGGGTTGAAATCTTTATCGTTGCCTGATATTTTTCCTAATGTAAGTCCTAATCGAGCTGATAGATAACCATGCAAAAATGTATTGCGAAAAAATGCGCCATAGGCAACATGTGCTTCTTTTCTGTCGCCTAATTTATGCACTGTCATATCGCCGATATAATGCATTTCGCCAATTTGTAATCCAAATTCAGTTAATTGCGCATGAATATTAAATGCACACATACTGATGATGCCAATAGTTAAAAATATTTTTTTCATAATTTATCTAGCAAAGTGTAATCTTCCTTTTCGTCCAAAAACATAACTAATTGTGATGTTGCCAAAATAATACCAATCTTTATTATTTTCATTGCCTCTGCGAAGGTCAGGCGAATACATTTTTACAAGTGGTGTATTATTTTTTTGCGCAAAATATTCATCTTCTCTGAAAGCTAAATCAGCAGCTAAAACACCATTAAAAGTTTTGATTGAATCATACCAACCATAACTCATGTGTGCTTTACTTACATCATCCAAATAATCAGTAAATGTTTTTCTGATACCAAATTCAGCACCAACAGTAATAAAATTATTATAACTGGTTTGCAGCCTGTATTTTAAACCACCGCCAATTGGAAGTGAAATGCCAAATTGGGAATACTTGGTTCCATATGCCGCTGATAAACCTTGTCCTTCAGTACCTAAAGGTTGTAAATAATACCATGTGCCTTCATATTGTGTTTCTGGATTAAAATGAAAAGCAGCTATTCCAAAAAACAAGTAAGGAGCAAAATTATTTTTTGTTCTATTAAAGGCATGAAACGACATTAAGTTAATTTCCATTGTTGCACCCCATTCCCATAAGTTTGATCTGAAACTTAAATTTCTAGCAGCATTTTTATAGTATTTATCATCACCTGAAATTGCACCATAAATAAATGTAGAGCGGAAAGCCAGATAATTGCCGATATTATATCTTGCAAAGATTCCCATATCAGGGTGTAACTGCTGAAATGAAAAAAATGTTGGAACAATATCGCCATAATAATTCCCCAAGCCAGTAGCAATGCCAAAGTCGAAATAGTTGTTGGTTTTCTTACCTTGATTCGACCATACCGAACGATGCTTGGCTGATGTTATTTGAAAGCTTAACAACAGTAGAACAATTAAAGCAATTATATTTCGGGTGTACTTTTTCAAAATTTTATGAATACGCAAATATGCTCGTTTTGCTTCAATTTACTACTAACATTTAAGATTTAAAATGTGGAAATGTTTGATTGGTTTTAAACAATTACTAATGAATTAACTACTTTGATTTTAAAATAATCATTAATGATGGTGATCACTTTTTCTTTGTTGTAATTAATTTGCATTTTCAATGGAGCCTGTTCAACATATATTTTCAATTGTCCTTTATCCAAACTTAAAGGTTTAGAATATTTTGACATAGTTTTTCCAAATAGCTTTTCCCAATTAGTTTTTAAATCAGCCAATTGAACTCTATCAGCTAAATGATAGCTATGCAACATTTTATTGATTGCTTCGCTCAAAGGCATATCGTTGCTGCGTTTTGAAGCCATTGATTAATGATAAATGAAATTACCGTTTGATGAATTTAAGGTAACAGTTTTTGTTTCAGCCTTTTCAACTCTGCCTATAATTTTTGCTTCTAAATTAAATGAGGTAGCAATTTCAATCAATTGCTGAGCAATGGATTCATCTACATACATTTCTAATCGATGTCCCATATTAAATACCTGATACATTTCTTTCCAATCGGTTTTTGATTGTGTTTGTATTAATTTAAACACTGGTGGTACTTCAAACAAGTTATCTTTAATGATATTTAGGTCATCAACAAAATGTAACACCTTAGTTTGCCCACCACCACTGCAATGAACCATGCCATGAATATTTTTTTTGCCTACTGCTTCAAATATTTTTTTTACTACTGGCAAATATGTTCGGGTAGGAGAGAGTAATAATTTCCCAACTGGCAATTTAGTTTCTGATTCAATATCAGTTAGTTTAAAATTACCTGTAAACCTCACTGATGAAGGTACCATTGGGTCATAACTTTCAGGGAAAGCATTTTCATAATATTTACTCATCACATCATGACGAGCTGAGGTGATACCATTGCTACCAATGCCACTGTTATATTCTGTTTCATAATTTGTTTGACCATCAGATGCAAAACCCACTATTACATTACCTGCTTTTATATTAGCATTATCAATTACTTCGTTTCTTTCTAATCGGCAAGTGATAGTTCCATCTATTATTATGGTACGAACTAAATCGCCTACATCAGCAGTTTCACCACCCATGAAATAAATTTGTACATCATGCTTTTTCATGGATTCAAAAAAAACAGCACTACCTTCAATTACTTTTGCAATCACATTACCATCTATATGATTTTTGTTTCTGCCAATAGTTGAGGTGAAACACATGTTATTAGTTGCGCCTACACATATTAAATCATCTGTATTCATCACAATAGCATCCTGAGCTATGTTTAACCATACGCTTTCATCACCGGTTTCTTTCCAATATAAATAAGCTAAAATGCTTTTAGTACCTGCACCATCGGCATGACTGATAAGACAATACTTTTCATCATGAGTAATGTAATCTGGATAAATTTTACAAAATGCTTTCGGATAAATTCCTTTATCTAAATTTTTAACTGCTGCATGTACTTCGCCTTTTGTTGAGCTTACACCACGAGCATTATATTTTTCGGATACAGATTGAACTTGCGACATACTTTATTTTAAAATGCAAAAGTAAGCAATAAATAGTGGCTAATAAATAATCATAGATACAAGATGTGCCACCTGATAGAATAATATATTTTTAAGTTGTTGCTTTTGATTCGGTTAAAAGCAAATATTTTTTTCGACCAATTGATGCAAAATAGATTATTATTAAAAGAAAAATAAACGGAATTATATAGTAGTAACTGCTATCGAGATAAAGCAGGTATCTGAATATTCCATGTATTATAAAAATGCCTAAACCAACTGGCATCAGCCATCTTGAAATTTTATAAGCACATACATCTAATTCTTTTATTTCGTTTTCGGCTATATTAATAATCAGTTCTTGTGAACTGCACCAGTCAATTTTAGCCACAATACTGTATTGCCCTGCTTTTATTTCAGTGGTATTAGTTTGTCCGTTAGCAATTTCGCCTATCTTATTACCATCTATATAAATTTTATAAGCCCTTGCTCTATTCATCCATTCATTTGCCCTATTGAATTTTAAAGTTGCCATATTTTTATATTGTATTTAAAGTTTAAATTGGTTTTTAAAGGATTTTTGATTCGCAAATTTATTTGTTTAATTCAAGATTTCGTTTTCAATTGTTATCTAACCTAAAGCTTTTAACAATGCTATCCTTATCAAACGCAAATTGTAATGTTTGACTATAAACTGGGTCTATATCGTGTTTATAGTCGGTGATTATGTTGTAATAAATTGTAAGACTACCGCCATTTATATTTTCTTCAGGTTCGCCAATTGAATCAATCAATTGCCGATAGGTTAAACCAATTAATTTATGATGTCTGATTAAATCATCCAACATATTGATACGATTGGGATACATTTTTAAATCATCTTGTTTTATCCAGCCTGTTTTATCAAAAGCTATTTTATTCTGGCAAGCTGTGAATAGGAAAAAAAAGCATGAAATTGTAAATATATTTTTGGCGATTATCATTGATTACAGATTTTAGTTATCAAGTACATAATATTTAGTTGCTAAAATATTTGATAAAATTTAAAATACTTGATGAATACTTGCATAAGTTTTTTTCACTAATTTCTTCCATCATTTCTCAACAAAAATTTAGAAAAGGAATATTTGAAAAATTATCTTTACATCTGTAAGCTATTTTATTAGCATTGAATGTTAAAATGTTGAAAGTAAATATTTCCAAAGTACTATTTTATCTCAATTTGAAATTAATACACTTTATTAAATTGAGAGCAAGTTTAGGCAAACTCAAAAAAAACAACTTTTGGGTATTGTCAGTTATTTGTTCGGTTGTATTTATAGCATGCACCAGTGAACAACAGGTAAAATATAAATTTACAGCTTTAACCATATCGAATACTTCTTCAGTTGGCGGAATGCCCACGGTTTCAACCTGTGATTCAATGTCGGCATCAGTTTATGGCATCCGATTAAATTTGCATACGGCTGAAACAGAAAGAACTAAAGGAACTTTTATCCCTGGCGAATCGAATTGTAGTTGCGAAAATTCAATAAAATATATTTTTATCAGTAGTAATAAACAATTCGATTCAAAGCATATTGCTTTTAGCAATTTGAATAAATATTTTGTGAATCTGAACGGTTCTTTTCTTCACATCACTCCGCCAATTGCCGATTCTGGCTTGATTAAGCCAACTGCTGAATACAATGATGATTATGATACCAATAATTATCCCACTTATTCTGATTTGTTATTAATTAAACCCTGTACAGATCATTTGTTGCGAAAGTTTTATGTAAAGCTAGTGTTGGATGATGGCGCAATCTATCAAGATTCTACTCAAATAATTAAATTATTCTGATGAGTAAATACCTCTGTTTAATAATGCTTTTTTTTAGTGGTCTAAATATCACATTAGCTCAAACTGATTCAATTAAAAAAGTGTGGTTTGAAACTGAAATCCCTTTTGGAGCGAACAGGCAATTTTTTTCGAATGTTTACACAACTGAAAGTTCAATTAATGGCTTTTTTAATAAAGCCAATGGGGGTTCTGCATACATCGGCCTAATTAATACACAATTAATGTTTCTTAATAAATTGGGGTTGGTCTATTCAGCTAAAATGATTTTTAGTTATTATGATGCAAAGAAGGCAGTTGAATATATTAGCAACGCAACACCAGATTATTTAGTACAAGGGGAAGGAAAATTTGTATTTCAAGTTTCATCTTCACCTAATGCTATATTTTTAAATCAGCTTGGGGTATGTGTAAATTTAAAACAAAAAACAGAAAATTATTGGCAACCAATATTGTCGTATTGTTTTGGTGAATCAAATAATTATTTCCCCGATTTGAATTTGGCATTTAAATCTAAAACTTCTAATTATTATTTTACAAATACGTATTCATTTCCAAATGAAACTTTAAAAGGATTAAGTGTTGCAATCGGATACAAACACTACGACAAAATGAAGAATGACCGTAAAAACAGAAATACAAAATCCGAATTATGTTTAGGATTGAAATTTGAATTGTGTTATTTATGGTTTAAGAGTACTAATCAAATCACAAAAACAGATATAAATAGCACTTATACCAGTTCAATTAATACGATTAAATCAAATTTATTAATGATTAATCTTGGATTGGAGATAGGCTTGGGAACCAACAGAAGAAAAAAGAAATAAAATCTCAGTAGATAGGTAATGCTAATTATTAGCTAATGAAAATAAGCTATTTCAAATTGACAATTTAAACTTTACCTGTTGCGGAATTTAAAAACAATAGTGCCAGTTTCTTCATCAGCATCTTGTTTGGGATTAAACTTTATATCCCTTGCGGCTCTCAAAGCTAAGCCCCTTAAATATGAGCTCGATGTTGTTGAACCTTTTTCGGAATAATTTGCACCAACAACATTGCCATTAGTATCAACAGAAATTTTAATAGCCACATTTCCTTCTTCTTTTGAATTATCATTAATGTTGGGTCTTTTACGAACTCCACGAGAACCAATTTTACCTGTTATACTCCAACCATTACCAGCAATTCCTAGGCCTGTATTCTCCCCAGAATATGCTTTACCATTGGGGTCGCCATCTGGCACACCTTTATCGCCAACGCCCTGTCCGTTGCCTTCACTCTTACTATTATTGCTTTGATTTAATGCCCCTTTTAATTTATTTCTAAACGCTAATTCTTTTGTTTTTTTATCTGCCAATTCTTTTGCGATCCTATCTGCTTCTATCTTTTCAGGATCAGGTTTCGGATTATCTATTGGTTTTTTCTTAATTGGTTTTGTTGTTGGATTAGATTTTTTTGGCGTTTCAACCAATGCAGCATCTTCATGGTCTTGCGTATTCACTGCATCTGGCAATTGCGTTGCGGATGAAGCTGTTGCATGTGCATTTGATTGCTCTGTTTTTTCTGCATTGCTTAATGGTTGCACATTTCCGCTACCATCTGGGCTATCGCCCAAATTAACTAACATCCCCATTTCATCTTCAACAATTGGTACTTTTGAAAAAGAATAGGGTATGAAATACAACAAAATAAACATTAACACTGCAATACCAGCAGTAATTGCAGCTGATTGATAACGATATTTTATTTCAGTGTTTAAAGTCATTGATTATTCTGATACCATTGCGTTAAAATTCCACAATTATTTATCTAAAGGTTTTGTAGCTAATACGACTTTTACTTTTAAGATTTTGGCGATGTTCATCACTTTTACCACCTCTTCAATCGGAACAGTTTTATCAGCATTGATGACAATTGCTGGGTCAGTTTGATTACCCAAATAAGATTTTACCGCATCTTCCAAACCCTCATATGGTGTAAGTTTTGTGGCAACATAAAAATTCTTTTGTGCATCAATGCTTACAACAACAGTTTGCTTAGCAGATGTATTCGTGTCAGCTTTTGGTAAAGTTAATTTGATAACATTTGGGTTGGCAAGTGTTGCAGCCAACAGAAAAAAGAACAACAAAAAGAAAAGTATATCCGCCATTGAATGCGTATAAATTTCTGCTTCGTTGTGTTGATGTCTTCTTTTTAATTTCATGATTTGAAAAAATTATTTTTCAGTTGGCTCTTGTAATAAATCTAAAAAATCAGCAGTGGCACTTTCAATTTTGTTTACAATTCTATCAATCATTCCATTCAATGAATTATAGCAAATGAAAGCAAAAATCCCTACAATCAAGCCCGAAGCCGATGTTACCATTTTGATATTAATACCACTTGCGATTACGCCAATGCTCAAATTGTTATCAGCAGCAATGTCTTCAAACAATTTCATCATTCCAGCAATTGTTCCTAAGAACCCAAACATAGGCGCAATACCAGCAATGATTTTCAGGATGTTTAAAAAACGTTCGAGTTTGTAAATTTCTAATTCAGCCACGTTTTCCATGCTTCGTTCAATTTCTTTAATTGGTTTTCCAATTCGTGAAACGCCTTTTTCAATCACTCTTGCAATGGGTGATGTGCTGCTTTTGCAATAAGATTTTGCAGCGGCAATATTGCCATTGCTGATATGGTCTTTCACCGCAGCCATAAAATTATCTTCAATTTTATTGGCTTTATTGATGACTAACAATCGCTCAATAAAAAAATAAATGGTGCCGAAAAACAACAAAGCAATCGGAATCATCAGCCAACCACCTTTCAAAATTAAATCGAATAAACTGGTGTGTGGCGCTTCAGCTGCGGCTTTAGTAGCGGCTTGCACGATAGGTTTGGTAGAATCTACAATTTGCAAAATGATATTAAGCATTTCTTTTGAAATTTGGTTAAAGTGTGATTGCCTAAAATTACAAGTGTAGAAATGCTTCGATAGAGAAAGTGTTTTGTTTTTATAAACTGAATGAAATGCTTTGTATAAAAGTTTATACAAGACATTTTACGGAAAAAGCAACCAATATGTTTCAATTTTAAATTATTTCTTGCATTTCAAAAAAATGTTGCAGTTATTCGCATAAAAATTTTTTAAGGATTGGCTTTAAAAGGAATTCAAATAGAAAAGTTGTATTTTACAATAACTGAGGTAGCGGCACAATTTAATTTAGCCGCATCAGTGTTACGTTATTGGGAAAGTGAATTCATTATTATTCAACCAAAAAAAAGTAGAAAAGGCGATAGACTTTACACTAAAGAAGACATCGAAAATATCCGTTTGATTTATCATTTGCTTCGTGAAAAGGGCTTTACAATAGAAGGTGCAAAAAAATATTTGAAGGAAAATAAAAATGCTCATCAGCAATTTGAATTGGTTGATTCGTTGCAAAAATTACGTCAGTTTTTAGTGGAGTTGAAAGAAAATATTTAAGGCAATGAAAAAATATTTCTTCCTTTTTTTTCTCTTGATTTTTATTGCTTGTGAAATAAAAACGAATGACAAAGCTAAAACCGAAAGTCCTTACAAAAACTTAAACAGCAATGCTACTTATGTAGGCATGCAAACTTGCCGAGGTTGTCATCAAGACATTTACAACACCTTTATCGAAACCGGTATGGGCAAAAGTTGGGACTTGGCAACTCCTAAAAAATCATCCGCCCGATTTGGCAATCATGAAGTAGTTTATGATACGCTAAATGATTTTTATTATCATCCATTCTGGAAAAACGATTCGTTGTTTGTAAAAGAATATCGTTTGCAAAATCATGATACGATTTACAAACGAACCGAACACATCAAATACATTGTGGGTAGTGGGCAACATACCAATTCGCATATCATTGAGGTAAATAACTTGTTGTATCAGGCACCTATTACATTTTATACCCAGTTGAAAATATGGGGCATGGCACCTGGCTTTGAACATGGTCACAGTAGTCGTTTTCAGCGAACAGTTGGTAATGAGTGCATCACTTGCCACAACTTTTATCCGCAAACAGATGGTAGTGCTGACAATTATTTTGAGACTGTTCCTAATGGTATTCAATGCGAAAGATGCCATGGTGCTGGAAGTATTCATGTACAAGAAAAACAAGCAGGCAAATTGGTGGATATTTCGAAGGATATTGATTACTCGATTGTGAATCCAAAAAAATTGAGCAGAGCATTGCAAGTCAGTCTGTGTCAGCGTTGTCACTTGCAAGGTGTAACCGTTTTAAACGAACAAAAAACTTTTTTTGATTTTAAACCAGGAATGAATTTGAGTGCTATAATGCACACTTTTATTCCAAGGTTTACAGATAGTATGGAACATTTTATTATGGCATCGCATGCGGATAGAATGAAGTTGAGTAAATGTTTTATGAAAAGCGAAATGACTTGTATCACTTGCCACAACCCACATGTAAGTATAAAATTTACTCCAGAAAAAACATTTAATGATGCTTGCGAAAAATGTCATCGAAGCAAAAGTGATTGCAAATTAAATTTAGCAGAAAGAAAAAAATCGAACAACAATTGTTTCGCTTGCCACATGCCTTTGAGCAATTCAATTGATATTCCTCATGTTCAAATCCATGACCATTTTATTCGTGTGCCGAAGAAAGTAAATGCTGCACAAGCCGCTTCCATTCGTAGATTTGTAAGATTGGCTTGTATTAGCGATGGTAATCCTTCGACTTTAATCCGAGCAAAAGCGTACTTGAATTATTTTGAAGAATACGAAGGAAAATTTGATGTGTTGTTGGATAGTGCAAGATATTTTTTAGAAAAGTGCAGTGATAAAAATGATGCTGCATTTCATCAAACAATGATTCGTTTTTTGTTTTTGAAAAATGATTTTGAAGGAATAAAAAATTACGCCATCACAAATTTCGACAATAAACCAATTGCCGATGCCTGGACAGATTACAGGATTGGTGAGGCTTTGATGCACATGAAAGATTTTGAGACTTCAATTTTGTTTTTACAAAAAGCAGTTGCGTTAAAACCTAATGAAATTGATTTTGCCAACAAATTAGGCATAGCATTTTTACAAAACAATCAAACAGAAGAAGCTGAGAAAATTTTTGAAAGTGTGTTGAACAAAAATAAAAATCATGTATCGGCTTTAACCAATTTAGGTTTTATCAATTCGATGAATGGAGACCTGCAACGAGCCGAAATCTTTTATCAACATGCTTTGCATTCCAATCCTGATTACGAACAAGCATTGATGAATTACGCAGCTTTGCAAAATTTACAACATCATACCAAGCAAGCTATTGAATTATTACAACGCATTTTGAAGAAGAATAAAAACAATGTCGAAGCAAAAATGCGACTGGAAGAACTGAAGAAAGCATTTTAAATAAAAAAGGCTATTCCTGAAAAGAATAGCCTTTTTATTTGGTTTAATTTTTTTAATTATGCTTCCATAATACGAGCAGCTTTGCCTCGTAAACGGCGTTGATAGAAGATACGTGCACGACGAACTTTACCTTTTTTATTAACAAGAATAGTTTCGATTACTGGTGAATGAAAAGGGAAAATACGCTCAACACCTACACCATCAGATATTTTACGAACAGTAAAAGTAGCTGTAGCACCTGTGCCACGGCATTGTATAACATCACCTTTGAATGACTGTAAACGTGTTTTATCACCCTCTACAATTTTATAAGTAACAGTGATATTATCACCTGCTTTAAACTCGGGGTATTCTCTTTTAGCTACTAATTGGTCGTTAACAAATTTTATTGCGTCCATTTTATTTCCTTTTTTGGGAGTGCAAAGGTATCAAACGAGTTTCAAATTTCAAAATATTTATTAAGTTGAAATAATATAAAATTCAGAACCTTTGGTTTGTAGCTATTTACCAAGCAGCCAATACATTTTTAATTTCTTCGATTTTGGGGTAAGAATCTATTTTAGGCTTACCTAAATCTGCAAAGAGTGTGAAATTGATTTTGTTGTTATTATTCTTTTTATCGGCAGCTAACAATTTGAAAATCTCCGTTTTTTGGTTATCGGTTAAAGGTTGATAATGAAACCATTTATCGAGAATTTCAAATATTGAATTGGCTTTGCTGATTGGGAAATTATATTGAATAACAGATAGAAGTAATTCTAATTGCAAGCCTATTGCAACAGCTTCGCCATGCAAAAGTTTGTTCTTGGAATGATTTAAAAATACTGATTCAATAGCATGCCCGATGGTATGTCCGGTATTTAATTGTTTTCTTATTGAATTGTCTTTAAAGTCTTTCTCGATAATGGATAACTTAAATTGAACTGATTTTTTTATTAACGATTTAAAATCTAAATCACTTAATTGGTTGTTTCTTAATTGCTTTAAAATAGCTTTATCATTAGTCAGCATAGCATGTTTGATAATTTCTGCTATGCCGCTTTTCAATTCTCTTTCAGGCAAAGTTTTCAGGAATTCGGTACAGATTAAAACCTGCTTTGGCATTTGAAAACAACCAATATTATTTTTAAAATCTTCGAAGTTGATAGCATTTTTGCCACCAATAGCAGCATCGCACATAGCCATTAAAGTGGTAGGTATATGAATAAAATCAATACCTCTTTTATACACACTTGCGGCAAAACCACCTGCATCGCATACCATTCCGCCACCCAGATTAATCAGCAATGAATTTCTGTCAGCATGGTTATCGTTTAATGTTTGCCATATAATCTGACAGGTAGTAATGTTTTTATTTGCATCGCCACTTTTTATTTTGATGACATGAAAATCGTTTATTTCATTCGTCAGCATAGGTAGGCAAAAGCGATGTGTATTTTCATCGGCCAATACAAAAACTGATGAATGTTTTTTTAGCTGAATTGCCGCCGCTAATTGCTCAATATTATTAAAATGCCGAATCAGAGATTGTTTTTTCATTAGTAGCATAAAGATATTTTATTCCATTGATATTTTATGCAAGCGCATATTGTTTTTTATAGCTTTGCTGCGATTTAATGCAATGCAAAAATGGATGTGAATTCGAATCGTCGGATAGTATTTAACTATATTTTTTTGATAATTATAGTAGCTTATTTGCTGCGACTTTTTTATTTGCAGATTTTAGATAAATCATACAAGCAATTAGCAGATGCCAATGCTTTACGAAAAATAACTGTCTATCCTTCACGAGGCTCTATTTATGACCGAAAAGGCACCTTGATAGTATGTAATCAGGCACAATACGATTTGATGATTATACCCCGAGAGGTTAAGAAATTCGATACCACTTTATTCTGCCAGTTACTTGATATTGATAAAACTACTTTAATGGTATCGCTCAAGAAGGCTTATGAAACACCCTATAAGCCATCACCATTGTTTAAGCAATTACCTCAAAGAGTATATGCCCGGTTTGAAGAGAATATGTTCAATTTCCCTGGGTTTTATTCCCAAATACGAACAGTGAGAAGCTATGTGCACAATTGCGCTGCCCATGTGCTGGGCTATATCAGTGAGGTAGATGAAAATATTTTAAAGCGGAATAAATATTACCGTCAGGGCGATTATATAGGTATGAGTGGTATTGAACAACAATACGAACGACAACTCAGAGGCACACGGGGCACCAGGCTTGTATTGGTTGATGTACATTCACGTGAACAGGGAAGTTATAATGATGGGGTGCAGGATACATTGGCACTGGAAGGTGAAAACCTTACCCTGAGCCTTGATATTAAATTGCAGGAATTTGGCGAAAGACTGATGAAGAACAAGATAGGCAGTGTAGTAGCCATTGAACCATCTACCGGTGAAATATTAGCCTTTGTCAGTTCGCCTACTTACGATCCTAACTTATTGAACAGCAGAGAACGGGGCAAAAACTTCCGATTACTCTACTTAGATTCGATGAAGCCTTTGCTCAATCGACCATTGATGGCTAACTATCCGCCAGGCTCTACCTTTAAACTATTGGTTGGGCTCACTGGTTTGCAAACCCATACCATCACCCCCAACTTTGGTTACCCCTGTTCAAGAGGGTATCATTTGAATGGGTTAACCATTAAATGCCACGAGCATCCTTCGGCTGGTAATATCACACAGGGTATATTGAACAGTTGTAATGCTTATTTCTGTCAGGTATTCAGGCTGACGATTGATAATGACAGATTGGGCAGCAATGTGCAGGCTGGCTTTGATGTGTGGCATGATATTATTGCCTCATTTGGCTTTGGTAAAAAACTGGGGATCGATTTGCCATCTGAAAAAGGATGTTTGCTGCCTGATGCAGCTTATTATAATAAAAAATATAAAGGTACCGACTGGCGTTCGCCTACGGTTATTTCACTGGGGATAGGGCAGGGGGAGGTATTGGCTACCCCATTGCAAATGGCTAATGAGTTTGCTATTATTGCCAACAAAGGTTTTTATTACATACCCCATGTTGCCCGTAAATTTGAAAACAACGGCGATACTATTTTAACCAAATACAGGGTGAAGCATTTTACTAAGGTAGATAGGGAATACTTTGAAGATATTATTGACGGAATGGAAGGTGTAATCACTATGGGTACTGCCCCCAATGCAAGGGTAGAGGGCATACGCATTTGTGGTAAAACAGGCACTGCACAAAATCCGCATGGAAAAGACCATAGCCTGTTTGGTGCTTTTGCCCCCCGTGAATCGCCAAAGATTGCTATTATTTGTATTGTTGAAAATTCGGGCTTTGGTAATGATTGGGCTGCTCCTATTGCCAGCCTGATGATTGAAAAATATTTGCACGATACCATTAGCAATGCCCGTAAGCCTATGCAGGAGCGTATGGAAAAAGCCAACCTGATGCCTTTGAGGGCTTATTAAGAAACAACCGAACTTTCAAATTGCCCGTCAAGCCTCAGTGGCAAGAAAACTATACTATTATTTCTGATTTTTCTACAATTGGATTGTCGGTGAACAAACACCGACAACGGCTCTACGCAATTCAACCCAATAACACTGAACACCAACAATGGCTAAATTTCTCCTTTTAGTTTAATTCGTTTTGCACCTACATATGTCAACCAACTCAACAAAATAGTAATTAAAGAAAAAATAAGAGAACCTGTCAGTTCGCTTTTTCTAATATCCTCTATCCTAACTAGTCGCTCGTCATTTATTTTTAAGTCAAATGTGTGGAGTGTTACATTTTGTTCAATTCGCTGTCTAGATTTGTCATAGTAAACGTCAGCTATAAGTTCACTGTCTGTGCTAACCAAATTTGTAAGTTTTGAATAACACTCATTATGGTCCATGAAACCAAGTTCGTCATCGCAACCTTGTATTGAAATTACAAGGACATCCTCATAATAAGTCCGATGCTTACTTTCATGTCTGTGTTTCATAATTCTTTCGTTAGAAATAATGCCAGTTACATGAGTTAAGTCCTCTAAATTTTCTGAACCTCTTATGAATGTCTGGACAGCAAACCAACCGCAAAAAGAAATGGCCGGTAACATGATTATGCAAAATATAATCGTCTTTGTCTTCGGTGAATATTTCTTTGGGTTAGTATTTAAAAACTTAGAAATGCTGTTCATATTATACTTGTCTCTGGTCAGTCGTTTATTTTTAGAATTCTTTGATGTTTGCTCTGTCGCGATTTTATTACCGCCAAATTGTATATAGATGCCACGTTATGTCACTAAGCCATCCATTTTAGGTTGGCTTAGTGCCACAAGCCATGTACTTATTTCTTAAACAAATATGGACTTATTTTTCCATAATTAAAAAAAATCAACCTCATACAACATTTTTTTTAAGACGGTTGTCAATATATTTAGCTTGACTTTTAGGTATTAAAGTGATGATTGAAAAAGCTAAAGTCATGACTGAAGAAATTTCAGTCTTGACCGAAAAGACAAAAGTCATGACCGAAGAAATTTCAGTCTTGACCGAAAAGACAAAAGTCATGACTGAAAAAATTTCAGTCTTGACCGAAAAGATTTCAAGCTTAAGCGAAATAATTTTAAGTTAGCAGGAACAAACTTTAGGTAAGCTGGAAGCAATTTTCAGTTAGCTTTTGCTGTGGTTCGTGTCCCCACGAAACACCATCATCATTTCGGTTAGTGAGGCCACTAACCGAGGCTTTAATACATTAAAATAAAAAAGACATTAGTTCCAACGCAATCGTTGCAGAAAATCAACACTTTTAATCATGTCATCATGAAACACACGGTCTTCGGTAATGAAAGGCACCAGCTTGCGATAGTCGGCTCTTATTTGCTCAACAATTGGCGAACTTTTTAATGGCTGACGATAATCAATGGCTTGTGTAGCAGTCAGCAATTCGATGGCTAATACTTTTTCTACATTGTTCATCACTGTATAGCATTTGGTGGCAGCATTGGCACCCATGCTCACATGGTCTTCCTGCCCGTTGCAACTTACTATGCTATCCACACTGGCAGGGGTGCATAGTTGTTTATTCTGGCTAACAATGGAAGCAGCAGAATATTGCGGAATCATTAAGCCGCAATTTAAGCCCGGTTTATCTACCAAAAACACTGGCAGATTTCTTTCGCCACTCAGCATCTGATAAGTTCTACGTTCGGAAATGTTGGCTAATTCAGCCACACCAATGGCTAAGTAATCTAAATGGATAGCTAAAGTTTGCCCGTGGAAATTGCCACCGCTTAGTATTCTGTCGTTGGCAACATCTACTATCGGGTTATCAGTTACTGAATTGATTTCGGTCTCAACAATGTGGGTGACATGCGCTATCACATCTTTTGATGCACCATGCACCTGAGGCATACAACGGAAGCTGTAAGGGTCTTGCACATGCTGTTTTTCCTGCGCAATGATTTCGCTGCCCTTCAAAAACTGTTGCATGTTTAAGGCAGTTTGAATTTGCCCGGCATGTGGCCTGATATTATGAATGGTATCAGTGAAGGGTTCTAATTTTGCATCAAAGCCATCTACTGATACAGCACCTATTAAATCAGCTAACACACTTAACCGACGGGCTTTTATCAGGCACCATACGGCATAACTGCTCATAAATTGTGTACCATTCAATAATGCCAATCCTTCTTTCGACTGCAGCACTACGGGCTGACGGTTTATTTTTTCTAAAGCCTCGGTGGCTTTCATTCGTTTGCCTTTTAAATACACATCACCAATTCCCATAATGGCCAAAGCCATGTGTGCCAATGGGGCTAAATCGCCCGATGCACCTAATGAACCCTGCTGATAAATAATAGGCAGCAAATCTTCATTATAGCAATCAACCAGTGTTTCGATGGTGTTTAAAGCAATGGCGCTATAACCATAACTCAACGATTGAATTTTTAATAAGAGTAACAGGCGGATAATGTCATGCGGCATTTCATCACCCATGCCGCAAGCCGTTGATACTACTAATTTATATTGTAAATCTTCCAGCTCCTGGTCTTCAATTCTGACATTACACAAAGAGCCAAAGCCAGTATTGATGCCATAAAATAAGCGTTTGTTATCAGCTAATTTATTATCCAAATATGCCCTGCAAGCAATAATTTTTTCTTTGGCTGCATCGCTTAATGCAATTTTTGTTTTGCTGGCAATTAGTTCTTCAACTTTGGCAATTGTTAATTTATCGGCGCTGATATAATGCATATCCATATTTGATTTTTGTTGAGAATAAAGCGCAAATAACGCAAAAAAAATATTACCCCGATAGGCGAAATAGTTTTTCGGCTTAATTCTTTTTCACTGCTTCTCTTACCAGTTTGCGACACAGTTTATCAGCGTCAATATTATAGTTGTGGGTAGCTTGTTGCTTTTGATGGGCTTTTATTTTTACAAACTCAATGGCAATGAGATTGCTTAAGCCAAATAATTGTTTCACTAAGTCATCATTACTAATGGGCAGCATGGCTTTGGTTTTAAAATCAGCAGCTGTTAATTTATGTTGGCGTTCAGCCAGCCCGATGACATACTGACTATCAGAAATTATTTTCACTTGTTTGATAGCAGGAAAATGAAGTTGCACGTATTCCAATCCAGCTATCACCGCCATCAGTTCCATTCGTTGGTGTGAAGTATGGTTGATTACGCCTGACAGGATATACTTTTGGTTGTTATAAAACAGAATAGTAGCCCATGCGCCAATTCTGAGCTGAGTGTGGCAGCTTCCGTCGGTATATAACAAGGGTGGGGAAGTGGTGATGATGATAATAAGATTTATTCGCCTAAGCTTAATTGTTCGTTGCCTAATTCTAATTCTTTTATTTCTTTCACTGAGTTTCCGGCAATGCCTTGTATTGAGCCATACATTGAGGTGGTATTCAATGATACTAATTCAATTTGCTTTTCTCTTTCTTTCCATAGTTTGTTCATGGCAGCTTTTTCTTTTTCTAAAGCAGCTTTCATGGCTGTAAAGCCTTGAACCACTGCCGAAATATGATTGTAAAATTCATTGCCAATTAAATAATCATACAGGGTGTGCATCTTATCGCCCTTATTCTCTTGCGATGCTTTAGCCTGCTCAATTTTTATTACCCCATCTCTTAATACAGTTGCCAGTGCCCTCACTTCGTTGAATGTACAAATCCATACTTCATCTTTCAATCCAAACTGTTCCATATCCTTCGGCATTACTTTAGTCACAATTACTGCCACATCTGCTTTAGCAGTTCGCATATCTGCTTTCAGTTTTGGTATCCAGTCCTGAACAAACTCTTTGGTGTTTTTACTTTCAAAAATAATTTTACCACACTCTTTGCCAATATTATTTCTGATTGTCTGAATACAATCTGCCCCACGAACGCCTTTACCAACTTCTTCAATCTTGTCAAAAGGAAAGGAAGTTTGCAATAATTTTTCTAAAGCTAATTCCTGCACTTCACCCTGGACCTGCATACTGCCTTGCTCCACCTTGCGATTCATTTCTTCCAGGTTTTTTTGCAGGGTTTGAATCAATAAATCTTTTTCGTTCAGTTTCATAAACTGACTTTCGGCTTCTTTTTTTCGTGCATTTTCTTCAATCAGTTTTCTTTCGGCATCCATTTTTCGTTGCACTTCTAGTTCCATCATTTCTTGCTTTTCTTGCAGCTCTTTTGTTTTCTTCCTGAATTCTAATTCTTTCAGTTGTGCTTCTTTCAGTTTGGCATCCTGCAATAAATTTTCTTCTTCCAGCGATTTTAATTTCATTTCAAAATCACTGATAGCTTTTTGTTCGGCTTGTTTTTTTATAATAGCTTCACGTTCCTGCAATTTCTTTTGAAATATTTCATTCTCTTGCTGACGAAGCATCTCGAATTTTTTTTCTTTTTCGGTTAATTCATTTTGCCTTGCTTCAAATTGTTGTTGCAGTTTTTTTTGTTGCTCCAGCATTTGTTTCTGAATGCCATCTTTTACCTGGCTTTCAATCACTTTTTCAACACTAAACTCGTGTTTACAATTTGGGCAGATAATTGAATTTTGCATATATTGTTTGGAAATAAAGTGCCGAAATTATTGAATTAATTTGTTGCACCACTAAAATGTTTTTTTACTGATGAAAAATAAAGTTGCAAATAGTAAAAAAAAGATTTAACTTGCACTAAAGTTTAAGGTGACATAAAATTAAAATCATGAACAAAAAATTACATTTATTATTCCTAGTGATGATTTGTATGGCTTTCAGTAAAGCCATTTTTGCTCAAAGTGTTACGGTAACATTTAAGCAAAATTCAACTTTATTAAAAGAAGTGATTTTGAGTACACCCATAAAAATGGATCCGAATGTTGTTCACGATTATGTGAAAATAAGTGTTGATCCTGCATTGAAGGACTTGCATAAAACTATTTCTATCTATGATATTCTGGGCAGATTGGTTACCATAGAATTATTTGAAGGCACTGAAAAGCAAATGTTTTTACAAAATTTATCGCATGGATTATATTTCGTAAAAATTGATTCGCCCGAAGTATCTATTGTTAGTAAATTCGAGGTGGATTAATTCAAATAAAACATGCCTGACAAGAAAATAAGCTCCTTACATTTTCTTACCCCCCAGCCAGTTTATCATTCGGATTTTTTTTTATTAGTTGAAAATGCTTTAAAAGCTGGTATCGATTGGATTCAATATCGCGATAAGGAAAATGATGATGATTTGTTTTTTAAGATTGCAAAGGAAGTTTTAGGGTTGTGTGAAAATTACAAAGCAGTTTTTATTGTAAATGATAATGTTGAAGTTGCCAAACAACTTGATGCTGATGGCGTTCATGTGGGTCAGCAAGATTTATCTGTTTTAGAAGCCCGTAAAATACTTGGCAACGAAAAAATAATTGGCCAATCTACCAATCATCTTAACCAAATTATTGAAGCGCAGAAAAACAACGCTGACTACATCGGATTTGGCCCATTTCAATTTACATCAACCCGTAAAAATCTGAATCCAATTGTAGGTTTAACTGGTTATCAGTTGATTTTTCAGGATGAAATGTATCAAAAAAATCCACTACCATTGGTGGCAATTGGAGGTATCGGAACTAAGGAAATTATTCCGCTTAAAAAAGCTGGCGTAAAACATTTTGCAGTTTCATCAGCCATATCATCAGCAAAAAATCCTACAGAAGAAATTAAAAAACTTAACGATTTAATTCGCTCTTAATAGTTAATTACCTGCTCTTGAATAGAAGCTGGAATCTCTCTGTATTGATATTGCTGATTGCGCAATTGTGGTTCAAACCCTGCTTCTTTAATGGCTTCCTGAATAGAACGATAAGTGAATCGATGTGGCGCACCAGCTGCACTCACTACATTTTCCTCCAGCATAATACTTCCAAAATCATTAGCGCCGGCATGCAATGCCAACTGTGCAACTTGTTTTCCAACTGTCAACCAAGATGCTTGAATATTGATAATATTGGGTAACATGATTCTGCTAAGAGCAATCATTCGGATATATTCATCAGCTGTAGATTTATTATGAACACCCTTTATCTCTGCAAGCAATGTGTCAACATCTTGAAATGTCCATGGGATGAATGCCAAGAATCCTTTCGCTGCAGCAGGCTTTCGGCTTTGTACGTCACGAAGTTTTACGAAGTGTTCAAATCGTTCTTCTAATGTTTCTACATGCCCAAACATCATAGTCGCTGAAGTAGTGATATTTAATTTATGTGCTTCATGCATCACATCTAACCACTCTTGTGCACTACATTTTCCATTTGAAACTAATCTGCGAACCCTATCATTCAATATTTCAGCGCCTGCACCAGGCAATGAATCCATGCCAGCTTCTTTCAGGATTGAAAGCGTTTCTTTAAATGATAATTTTGAAAGCGTTGAAATATGCACTATTTCTGGTGGTCCGAGAGTATGTAATTTTAAATTTGGATAAAGTTGTTTTAATTCTTTAAATAAGTTGGCATAAAATTCAATCCCTAATTCAGGATGATGACCGCCTTGTAATAACAATTGATCACCGCCATACTTAAAGGTTTCTTCAATCTTTCTTTTATAAGTTTCAATATCAGTAATGTAAGATTCAGGATGGCCAGGGACACGGAAGAAATTACAAAATTTACAATTGGCAACACACACATTTGTAGTGTTTACGTTTCTGTCAATTTGCCAAGTTACTTTTCCATCGGGCTTTTGATGCTTACGTAGTTCATTGCCTATTAGCATCAATTCGGCCGTTGGGGCATTTTTGAAAAGAAATATTCCTTCTTCTGCAGATAGAAATTCCATATTCAAAGCCCTATCTAATAAATCATTTATTTTCATATCTCCCATTTTATTTCTGTTTTATAACAAGTATGCAGTGCAATAGTTCTATTTTATTTCAGTAATTCTGCCATCAATAGATGATGCAATTTTTTCACCTTTTTGATGTTTTAGTTTTATTTCAGCAATCAATACATCTCTGAATAATTCTTTTAAATCCATCCTTGGTGAACCTTTTAGCATGGTGCAATCATCGCCTCCATTGGCTAAATAATCAGATACTAAAAGTTTATAAGTTTTGCTTTCGTTTATTTCATTTCCTTGCAAATATGCCGAGTTTAATTTTCCTTTTTCTATTTGTAAACTTACGCCTACACTCACCGGCCAGCCATTTTTGGATGCCACTTTTTCAAATAATTGTTTTAGCTGTTTGCCATTGATGTATAATAACATCATGCTGTTGTCAAAAGGCATGAGTTCATATATTTTGCCCATTGTAATATCTCCATCTTTTATTTGACCAATGCGTAATCCGCCATTGTTTACTACGCATAAATCGGGTTGCAAGGCTGAATAATGCTGCATAATTAAATCGCAGACCAAATTTCCAAGAGAACCTTCAGGCTGCTCTTTTTTTAAAGTAACACGACTGATAGCAATCACTTCATTCATTTTGCCAATTAAAGAATCGTGATAAGGCATAATGATTTTTACAACATTTGAATCAGGATTTTGAACGTTATTAATACCTGTTTGGTCGTAACTATTTTTAACAATAAAGTAATGTGAGCGACAACCTGCTGCAATTATTATAAATGCAATTAGGAATAATGAAATGGCTTTTGAATGAAGCTTTAATCGCATGAAAAATTAAACTAATTAAGTCAGTTAAAGCGGAGAGTAAGAGATTCGAACTCTTGATACACTTTCGAGTATACACACTTTCCAGGCGTGCTCCTTCAACCACTCGGACAACTCTCCATTTATTTTTGAGTTGCCAAAGGTAATTAATTACTAACGCTGAAAAAATGTTTGCTATTCTTTTTGTGTTTAGTTTGCTTTCAGTGTTCTTAAATATTTGCCGCTGGTATCAAAAAGAAAATATTCATTACCAACTTCAATTTTATAGCTTGAAGTACTTTTGGCATCAGTTATTTTTGATGCTGTTTTTATTTTTTTATTGTTTAATCTTTTTTCGACATACTGCATCACTGATAAAGGCAATTCGTTAAGTTTTATTTCTTTTTCTGTCTGCAAGCATTGTCCGTTGGGAGCAAACAAAGCTGCCATTTCATTTCCATTCTGGTTAAATGCAGCCGAAAAATTTCCAGATTCATTTTCCCACTTAATGTTTTTTGCTTCTGTGAACAAAGCACTGAATCTGCCTTTCACAGATTGTGGTACATCTGCTTCTTTAATTTTTTGAGCTTGCGCAAAAAGTGAACTCACAACACAACCTACGATTAAAATTATTTTTTTCATTTGTTTAAAAATTTAATATCAAAGATATTCTTTTTAAGAACTAACTAAAATAAATGTTGTAATGTACTTGCTCTGGTAATTATAACTAATTGGCTGGAACTTATTTTTGTTTTTTTATTGGTTCATATAAAAAAACTACAATCATGCCTTTTTTCTTGCCGCAGGCTGAAACTTCTTCAAGCCTTCGATGGTAGCTTCTGCCAACATACGATACACAAATTCGGCTTGACATAAACAATGCATCAGCAATTTCATCATTCATATCAATTTGCAAAGTTGATAAACTATGAATTTGTAATACTGCTTCATCTAAATAAGTAAGTGGATTGTTTTCTAAACTTAAAAAAGTAACCTTCGACATATTTTGAACATCGTCAAAAGTGATGTCTTTAATTTTGTTACTCGATAAATCTAAATAAGAAATGTTTTTGGTTAATTCAGTGGGTATGCTTTCTAACTGGCAGTCGCTCATTGATAAAGTTCTAAGATTTCTAAAACCTTTGTCCATGTTGAATTTTCCTTGAATCAATCCTAACGGATTGCCCGATAAATAAAGTGATTCGAGATTGTATAGCCGTTGCATACAATCAGGGAAGATACTGATTTTGTTAAATTTTAAATTTAGTTCTTTCAGCGAATAATTGTCTTCAAAATCGCAAGGCAATCTGGTAATCTGATTGTTTTTTAAAACTAAAATCTGTAATCTGGGCAATTCGAATAATTCTTTCGGAAGTTCATCTAGTTTGCTGTTCAGGATTCTTATTTCTCGTAAGTTGCTGCAAAATTTAATCTCAATTGGCAACTTGGTTAAATTCACATCTATCAAATTTAAAATTTCCAGCGAACGAAAATTTTCAATTCTATCGTCAATTTTATTTAATCCATGACGGATTGTTAATTTGGTTAAATGAGTAAGTTCGTAAAATTCTGGAGGCAAATTATCTATACCACTTAAGGATAATTCTTTCGCGTCGGCCTTGTGTTGTAAAGCTTTTTGCAAATCGTTATACCTGTTCACATTATCGTAGTAGTGCGTTTTCTTATTTAAGCTATGTTGGGCTTTTAAAAAAAACGGTACAAAACCAAGAAACAATATGATGAGGTATTTATACATGTTTACTTTTGCAAAAATATACTATATATATTGGTTTTAATACGTTTAACTACTCGATTTAATACAGAATTCACCTTGCTGATTTCAAATTGAAATTATAAACTACTTTTGCGCAAGTGCTATGATAAAGACAATTCTATTTATTGTTTTGCTGCAATTCTTTTGCTGGAGTTGTGTATCTGTTTCGCAAAAAAAAGATGAAAAGGATATTCTTTATATTATCCCACATCATCAGCAAGAAACATTTACACGGCGCTATCAGCAGGATTTTTCTATTTTGTTTTTTTATGGGCAGTTCAATTTTGTGTTAACCGATAATCAGATTTTTTTGCATCAACGATTTGTGAAAATCAATAAAAACGAAAAAATAAATTTCACTAAACCGCCTCAATTAAAACTTTTACCAACTGATTTTACCGAAATTAGATTAGCAGATTTACCAACTTATTTATCAACTTTTGTATTGGATACTGCCGCAAATAACAGAACAGTGATGGCATCTGTGGTTGCCAATTCTGATACCATAAAAAATCCAGCGTTTAATACAATAAGTAATTTTTTTCAAAGCAAAAATCATTTTAGTTATGTTATTCGCAACTGGACTGAAGAAGAGCAATTTGCTTTGAAAGCAAAGATCTTTAAAACTGCCTATAACCCAGATACAATGCATTGGAAAGTTGGTTTTGGTAAGGCATTTGTGCCTGTCGGAAGAAAAAAACTGTAGTTGTTTTGCTCAATATTTTTTTAGGTGTAGGTGTTAAATATTTTATTTAAAGTAAAGTTTTATCATTTGTTAAATGATTGAAATATTAAAAGCATTTCAAAATTCTCAATTCATCGTTCCAAAAATTATCTTTGCCGCCAATTATGAGCAATACAAATACTTCAGTAGAAAATCATTTTCAGAATATTATCAGTCATGCAAAAGAATATGGCTTTGTGTTTCCGAGCAGTGAAATTTATGATGGCTTAGCTGCCGTTTATGATTATGGTCAGGCTGGCGTTGAGCTGCGCCGCAATCTTCGTGATTACTGGTGGAAATCGATGGTGCAAATGCACGATAATATTGTGGGCATTGATGCAGCTATTTTTATGCACCCAACCACTTGGAAAGCCAGCGGACATGTGGATAGTTTCAGCGACCCAATGGTTGATAATAAAGATTCAAAGAAACGCTACAGAGTAGATGTTTTGATTGAAGATAAAGCAGCAAAATTAGAAGCCGAAGGAAAAGTAGATGATGCTAAAAATTTAATTGCTAAAATGGATGCATTGTTAACTGCATCTGATTTTAAAGGATTGAATGAATTATTAACTTCTGAAAAAATAATTTGTCCAATCGCTGGTAATGGCAACTGGACAGATGTTCGTCAATTCAATTTGATGTTCAGCACACAAATGGGTTCGGTGGCTGATGACAGCGATACTATTTATTTGCGACCAGAAACTGCACAAGGAATTTTTGTAAATTTCCTTAACGTGCAAAAAACAGGCAGAATGAGAATTCCTTTTGGTATTGCTCAAACAGGAAAAGCTTTCCGCAATGAAATTGTTGCCCGTCAGTTTATTTTCCGAATGAGAGAGTTTGAACAAATGGAAATGCAGTTTTTTGTTCGCCCGGGCAGCGAAATGGAATGGTACAATTTATGGAAACAAAAGCGTATGGCTTGGCACAAAAGCTTAGGCATTCCTGAAAATAAATTGCGCTTTCATGACCACACAAAATTAGCTCACTACGCCAACGCTGCGGTGGATATAGAGTTTGAGTTTCCGTTTGGATTCAAAGAAGTGGAAGGCATTCATAGTCGTACTGATTTCGATTTGAAACAGCATGAAGCATTCAGTAAAAAGAAAATGCAGTATTTTGACAATGACGTAAACCCTGAAACCGGAAAACCTTATGGCAACTACGTTCCGTATGTAGTAGAAACATCAGTTGGATTAGACAGATTGTTCTTATTGACATTAAGCAATGCATTTGAAGAGCAAATTTTACCTAAAGAAGATGGTACAACTGATAGCCGCAGTGTATTGCACTTGCCAGCTATTTTAGCACCTTACAAAGCTGCTATTTTGCCATTGATGAAAAAAGATGGGTTGCCAGAAACAGCGAAAGAAATTGCTGACAGTTTGCGTAAGCATTTCAACATTTTCTACGAAGAAAAAGATACCATAGGCAAACGTTACCGCCGTATGGATGCTTTAGGAACTCCGTTCTGTATTTGCGTTGACCATCAAACCTTGCAAGACCAAACGGTTACGGTTCGTCATCGTGATGCCATGACACAAGACAGAATTCATATCAGCGAAATAAAACCGATGATCGATAAAGCGGTTGAAATTTTTTAATAGAACGAGTGAATTAAATTGTTAAAACTTTTTCTTTACCAAAAATTTTTCTACTTCTAGTTGTTTTTTACCCCAACTCAATTCTTTGGTTTCAACCATTTCGGTTAGTTCATATAACAAATGCAATTGCTCATCAGGAGTGAGATTACTGTTGTCCACTTCCACAGCATCGGTAGCTTTTCGCAATGGACTTTCTTCACGTGTTGAATCAATCCTGTCTCGTTCGGCCAGGTTGTGAATCACTTCATCCAAAGTTACTTCTACACCTTTATTATGCAATTCTTCATAACGTCTTCTAGCACGAATCATAGGATAAGCCGTCAGAAATATTTTTAGTTCTGCATCCGGAAACACAGTTGTACCAATATCTCTGCCATCCATCACTACGCCTTTTGTTGCACCAATTTTTCTTTGTTGCGCTACCATAGCTTGTCGCACAGTTTTGATAGTGCTGACTGGTGAAACAAAACTGCTCACTTCCATCGTTCTGATTTCTTGTTCCACATTTACATTATTCAAACAAATTTCAGGAACAGATTTTACATTCAACTCGAAGTGAATATGAATTTTTTGCAGTGCTTCCATCACCATTTTTTCGTTATCAATATCTATATGATTGCGCAAAAAATAAAGCGTTACGGCACGATACATCGCACCCGAATCAACATAGATGTAGTTGAGTTTTTGAGCTAATTGCTTTGCCACTGTGCTTTTTCCACAACTCGAAAAACCATCAATAGCTACAATTATTTTTTTGCTCATAAAACGGAGATGGAAAGATTATTTTTTCTCTTTGCTATAGGTTTCATTCATGCCTTTCAGCACTTCCGGCGTTACATCCAATTCGTCTTTGGCAAATAAAATTCCACTACCTTTTTGATACCCAAGTATGTAATCAAACTTTTTTTCTTTGTTATAGGTTTTTAAATAATCATGAATTTTGGTAGCTAACATATCATTCATGTCTTGCAATTTTTTTCCATAAGCATCCTGCAATTCTTCTTTGCGTTGCATCAATGCTTGTTGTTTGCGTTGAAGACTTTCCTGAACCGATTGGGCTTGTGATGCAGTCATACTCGATACTTTTGATTGTGCTTCTTCATACTCACGTTGTAACGAATTAGCTTGCGCATTCAAAGAACCTGAGTTGGTTTCTTCTTCAGCTTTTAATTCATTTTTTGTTTTCACAAAAAAATCATAATGTTCTAAAAGTGTATCGGTGTTGATATAGGCTATATGAACATCTTTTAAATTAAGGGAAGATGTTTTGCTGCCTGATGTTGGTGATTTGAAATGCAGATAATAAAGCACTGCTACTGCTATTGCTAACACCAAATTTAATACGATTGATAAATTTTTCATGCTATTATTTATTGAAAGTTAATTAGGAAATTTTTTTAACAACGCCCGTATTTTCCCCAAACAGGTTTGCAAACTGTTTCATATTCATTGCTGCTTCTTCATTGCCAGTAGAGCGTTTCAAAGTATCAGCCATGGTATGCAGGGTTTGATAAAAATATAAATTCATTTCTTCTACAGGCATTTCTTTTGTCCATAAATCAATTTTTAAAGTTTGTTTTGCATTACCATCCCAAAGTGATACCATCATGGCTTTGCAGTCCTGAGGCTGGTTTCCAGCTTGCGATGCTTGCCAAGTGATTTTTTCGGGCATTTGTTGTTTATCCAATTCTATATCAAAAATGATTTGATTCGCCATGTAATAGGTTTGATTTGTGGCGCAAATGTAAGCTATCAAATTATTATCGCCATATAAAAATTGAAAAATGGAAATGAATACCTTTCATTAAAAAAGATTTGTGAGATTCTTGAAATATTGAACAGGAATTATAAAAAAGCTAGGTAAACAAACTGACTTTCATTGATGGTATATAATGCTTTTCTCTTCTAAACGGCTTGCACACAACCAATGCGAACTGACGAACCCCAAAAAAATATTTATTCGTGAATAATCCGATTCAGCGATGATATATCTGCGGTAGTTAGTGAATTTGTTTTTTTGTTCTACCGAGTTTGTAACTCGGTATTTTTAATAGACGATTTGAAATCGTCTATTACATTTGTCGAGTTGCAAACTCGACAGAACATCAAGGTTGACGGAGAACATCAAGGTTGACGGAGTGGTAATCCCATTGTATTTAATCTTTAAATTTTGTTATAATTTTAGTACTATTTAATTGATATTCGAAACAATTATTTGCGGCGTAAGCATAGCCTGCTTTAAGTATTTTTTTATAGTCATTTTGAACGATCCAAAACTCATTTTTTGTTTTATTAAAAATCAAATAAAGATTATTGGGAGGAGTCTGGTATTGTGCCTCAATTCTGCCATCAAGTGCCACAGTATCATTATTGGATAAATAGTTTGGTTTAGACAAATCAATATTATCTAGTGCTTTTGAAAAGTCCACATAACAAACTTTTTGTAAAATGCAAAACCTATCTTTTGTAATTACAGTTTTTACATCATGGTTGTTGATTAATTCTCGTTCATTTACAGAATAAATTTTTAGCTCTCTAATAGTTTGTTTTGGTTCAGAAATTTCCCAAGGATTATTATTCATCACCCCCCCCCCAAAAAATGAACTAGACGATATGTAAGCATAAGCATATAAACCATTAAAGGGTAATGTTATTAAAGTTGAAAATATGCAAAAAGAATAGTAGATTATTCGTGAGTAATAGTAGATGCTTTTAATAATACTGAATTTAATTTTAAAAAAAAGAAAGTTAACATAAGCGACATCCTTATCATTAAGGGTAATTCCAATTAAGTAGAAATCATAAACAAGTGTTATTATAAAGAATAGAAAATACTTGAAATCGTACCCTCCTTTAAGATATAAATGAAATAATCCAATTAGTAGAAAATTATTTGTAACAGGTACAGCTACAAAAAGACAAACAATTGTTGAAATGTACCTTTTGGATGTAAAGAAAAAACCATTTTCTTTAAAATATAATAACCTCTTTCTTTTCAATATAAACATAACTATAAAGAAAATAAAGCTAGCAACCATTAATATCTCTGGAGTAATAGCACGTTCTTTAAAAGTTATTATTGATAATATTGAATATTGTTGATTCATCTTTTAGTTCTGTTACATAACGTTTCGAATTATATTTGAGCATATTTTGCAAAATCCAATTTTATTGCCTTTTACATTTCTGTGGAAAATTCGGTCAAACTGACCACCTTTTTTCGGTGCAAACTGACCACCAAAAGTTGTTGTTAAAATTGATGTAAAAAAAGGTTGCATTTAGTGGTTGTAAAATTAGATATTTTTAGTTGATAAATTGGGTTGATTTTTCGACCATTTTTTTCGCAATGATTCCCCATATAATTCAATGCGCCCAGCA
>CANFST010000010.1 GCA_947449695.1 Chitinophagales bacterium | reverse complement strand
TCCACATCGGCAATTTTGAAAGCAACACAAAAAAAATTGTGGATGCTATTCATCAGGCAAAATCACAAGGCGCAGAAATTGTGCTGTTCAGCGAATTGGCAATTTGTGGTTATCCTCCTCGTGATTTTTTAGAGTTTGAAGATTTTATTCAACGTTGTGAAAATGCAATTGATGAAATCAAATCTCATACTGAAGGAATTGCTGTATTGGTCGGCGCCCCAAGCCGTAATCCAAAAATTGAAGGCAAAGATTTATTCAACTCAGCTTATTTTTTGGCAGATGGTGAAATCAAAAAAATCATTCACAAAACATTGTTGCCAACCTATGATGTGTTTGATGAAAACAGATATTTCGAACCGAACAAAACGTTTGAAATAGTTGAATACAAAAGCAAAAAGATTGCCGTAACGATTTGTGAAGACTTATGGAATCTGGGAAATAACAATCCGCTTTATACTATTTGCCCAATGGATGAATTGATGCAATTCAAGCCGGAAATGATTTTGAATTTATCAGCCTCTCCATTTGATTACGAGCATGCCGAAGACCGCAAACATGTGCTGAAAGCCAATGCCGAAGCGTATAAAATTCCGATTTATTATTGCAATCAGGTTGGTGCACAAACCGAAATTATTTTTGATGGCGGAAGCCTTGTGATTGATGAAAAAGGAAATGTGGTGGAAGAATTTCAATATTTCAATGAGCAAATATCAAATATCAATTTAGAAAAAATGGATTCATTGCAAATTGATATTTGTAAATTGAAAATTGAATTTATTCATGACGCTCTCATTCTAGGTATTCGGGATTATTTCCAGAAAATGAATTTTAAAAAAGCCATTTTAGGATTGAGTGGTGGCATTGATTCGGCTTTAGTGCTGTATTTGGCGGCACAGGCATTAGGAAAAGAAAATGTACATTCATTGTTATTGCCTTCGGAATATTCAACTTCACACAGCATTAGCGATGCAGAGCAACTTTGTAAAAACTTAGGGACGAGTTATGATATTGTTCCGATAAAAAATAATTACGAAGCTTTTTTACAAACGCTCAATCCTTACTTCAAAGATTTACCTTTTAATGTTGCCGAAGAAAATCTGCAAGCTCGAACTCGTGGTGTTTTGTTGATGGCCTTCAGCAATAAATTTGGTTACATTTTATTGAACACAACAAATAAAAGCGAAGCAGCAGTAGGCTACGGAACTTTGTATGGCGACATGTGTGGCGGCTTGGCGGTGTTAGGTGATGTGTATAAAACGCAAGTGTTTGAATTGTGTAAATGGATAAATCGCAACGAAGAAATAATTCCAAGCAATATCATCACAAAACCACCATCTGCTGAACTACGACCAAATCAAAAAGACAGCGATTCCTTACCTGAATATGATCTGCTGGATAAACTTTTATATCAGTACATTGAAAAACGACAAGGCCCGAAAGAATTGATTGCACAAGGTTTTGAAGCAGCATTAGTCAATCGTGTTTTGAAAATGGTGAACAGCAATGAATGGAAACGACATCAATGTCCTCCTATTTTAAGAGTATCACCCAAAGCGTTCGGAGTGGGAAGAAGAATGCCAATTGTAGGAAAATATCTGAGTTAAAAAACAAAAAAGGTTGCTTGAAAAAATCAAACAATCTTTTTAAAAAATATTTCAGGAAATTACTTATCAGAATTTATAGTACGTTCACTACCTTCCTTATGAGGTGAAACGTATCCTTTGGAATATAAAACTACGCAAGCAGTTACAAAAAAAGCTAACAATGATAAAAAAGTGATTACAATAATATCTTTTGCTTTTTGAGTGGTTTCGTCAGTATCGGTATAAATATTTTTATGATTGCTCATGTGATAAAATTATTAATTTGGTTACAAAATTTATTTAGATGCAGTGTGTTCCATTTCAGCCCCTTCAGGCATTGGTTTGTTCATCATGTGTTTCCAGCTGGTGCCTTCCATTGCCAAAGCTGTAATCAGCCAGATTAACAACAAACAAGGCAAGCCTACTGTACGAATCAGGTTTTTCACTTCGTATTTCATGTGCATGAATTCAGAAATGATATAGCCTGCTTTCATTAATGACAATACAGCATATAATAAGTTAGGGATTAATTTGCCACCCATTTTTGGTGCAATTAAAACCGCAAACAAAATTTCACCAATAGTAATGGCCAACAAAATCCAGAAAGTTCTCCAAATTGTTTTTGGGCTTGATGCTTCGTGGTCTTTTACTTCTTCTGACATATTAATTGAGTTATGAATTATAAATTATTTTTTTGCTTTAGTTCCTTCACTTCGTTCAGGATGACTGCCCTCTTTTTTTGTCATGCTGAGGAACGAAGCATCTGTATTGATTTACAACAAATAGAAACACAAGAACACAAATACCCACACTAAATCTACAAAGTGCCAGTATAAGCCTACTTTTTCTACCATTTCATAATCGCCTTTTCTATCGTAAGTTCCTTTAGCTACTGCCAGAGTCAATAAGATATTGATAATTACGCCCGAAAACACGTGGAACCCGTGGAAACCTGTGATAACAAAGAATAACTGACCAAACTGAGCCGGGCCATGTGTTTCTTCGCCATTTACTATAGGGCCAAATAGATTTGAAGTTAAACGGGTATGTTCGTCAACAATTAAGTGAGTCCATTCCCAGGCCTGACAGCTTAAGAAAGCTATACCACCAATAATGGTTGGTATCATCCACATCACCACTTTGTTGCGATTGTTGCGATGTCCTTCATACACAGCCAATACCATGGTTACCGAACTCATAATCAATATGAATGTCATTAAGCTCACAAACATCAAAGGCAAATTGGCATCGCCACAGAAAGGGAAGCTGCGGAATACATGCTGTGGATTGGGCCACCAAGGGTTCATGGTGCGAATAGTGCCATAAGCTACCAGTAAGGCAGAAAAGGTAAAAGCATCACTCACCAAAAAGTACCACATCATTAATTTTCCCCAACGCACATTAAATGGTGATACTCCACCACCCCATACGTTTGAACTTGTCGTTGCTGTTGAACTCATATTATTAACTTATGTTTTTTAGATATTAAGATGTAAAGATTTTTAGGCTTTTCATCTTCTGATTTTATAATTTTTTAAAAGAATAATAGCATGGCAAATAAATACAACCATAAGAAATCTACAAAGTGCCAGTAAGTAGAAATCAACTCAATTCCCAATTTGCTCTGTACATTAGTCTGACGAACAAATGCTTTGATGGTTGCCCAATACATAATGATTAAGCCACCCAGAATATGTAAAGCATGTGTGCCCGAAATAATGTAAAAAAACGAACCACTTGGGTTAGATAAACTACCACCCAGATAAACCCCGATACTAACCAATGCTTTCCAGCCTAAATATTGCATCACTAAAAATGCTGTGCCTAATAGTGAGCTGATTAACATCGAAATCTGATAGCCCTGTTTATCGCCTTTTAAAAAGAACTTTTTAGCAAAAAACAAACTTACACTGCTCAACACAATGGCTGCCGTGCTGAAATAAAATATCACCGGCATTTTAAAAAACATCCAATGTCCGTTGGCCACATCAGCACCTTTTTTCACAATAAATGCGCTGGTGATGCCAATAAAGAACATACAGATGCTGGCAATTGCCGCCCATAAAGCAAACTTCTTCGGATTAATTTTATAATCGTCGGCAGTTGGTTGATATGTAGCTGTTGTTGCCATTTTATACTTATATTTTTCCTATGATTAAAGCCAGCAAAACAATTGGTAAATAAACAAATGAACCAAACATTAATCCTCTTGCTGCCTTGTTATCTAATTTTATAAAAAGAACGATTGCCTGCACCAGCATCATTAATCCGCAAAGCACCATGATGACCAATGTTAAATTATTACACCAGCCAAAATAAGTCGGGATAATTCCCATTGGAATCAACATAGCTGCATATAACAAACTGAATGATGCAGTGATTCTGTCTTTTCCGCCTTTTGAAGGCAACATTTTATAACCTGCTTTCTGATAATCTTCATCAATCACCCATGCAATAGCCCAATAGTGTGGGAACTGCCATAAGAACTGAATGCCGAACATTACCCAGGCCAATGCATCTAATCTACCAGTTGCTGCAACTACGCCTATCATTGGTGGCAATGCCCCTGGTATAGCTCCAACCCATACTGAAATGGGAGAAATCCGTTTCATTGGCGTATAAATAAAAGCATAGCTCAATAAAGCCAAAGCGCCTAATACCCCAGCAATGCTATTGCAATAAAACCACAATACCATTACCCCTCCAACGCCTGCAAAACCTGCTGCTACCATTGCTTCCATCAAACTCATACGTTCTGATGCCAATGGTCGGTTAGCTGTTCTGTCCATCAACACATCAAAATTTCTTTCTAAAATCTGATTGATGGCATTAGATGAAGCTGTTACTAAAAATCCGCCTACTAATAAACTTAAGAACTTAAATGTATTTAATGAACCCTGAAAAGCAATTCCATAGCCTGCCGCCGCACTCATGATGATGAAGGAGGTGAGCTTGAATTTAGCCAACACACCATAATCATAGATTTTACTGATGATAGGGTTCGATATGGAAATAGCTTTCGTCAATTTTTATTTTTCTATTGAAAATTAATGATGCAATTGAACTTCACCTGGTTTCATAGGTGTAGTTTGGGTAATAAATCCTTCTCCGTTTTCTTTACTGTAATCATAAGGCCAACGGTGTACTTCAGGAATATCACCTTCCCAGTTACCATGTGGAGCTTCAATTGGTGTAGTCCATTCCAATGTAGTAGCTTCCCATGGATTTTGTTCAGTAACTTTTCTTCCTTTATACATGCTGTAGAAGAAGTTGATGATAAAGAATACCTGCATCAGGAAAACGATAACGGCAACAGTAGAAATGAATTTGCTCAATTCACCCATGTGTCCGAATGTTTCGTAGCTGCTGTGTGTATAATACCAACGAGGTAAACCAGCCATTCCTTGATAATGCATTGGCCAGAAAATTAAATAGCTACCAATGAAGGTTACAAAGAAGTGAATGTACCCTAAAGTGTTATTCATATAGCGCCCAAACATTTTTGGATACCAGTGATAAACACCAGCAAACAAACCAAAGAATGCTGCAACACCCATTACAATATGGAAGTGAGCTACCACGAAATATGTTTTAGTTAATTCAATATCAACTGTTGAGTTTCCTAAGAACAATCCTGTCAAACCACCGCTGATGAATAAGCTTACAAATCCAATTGCAAATAATGATTGCGGAGTGAAACGGATGCTACCTCTCCAGATAGTCGCAATCCAGTTGAATACTTTTACAGCAGATGGTACGGCGATAATCAAAGTTAATACCACGAAGATAGAACCTACAAAAGGATTCATACCTGATACGAACATGTGATGCGCCCAAACGATGAATGATAAACCACCAATTGCCAACATAGAACCAATCATGGCTTTGTAACCAAAGATAGGCTTACGAGCACTAACAGCTAATACTTCAGATACTAAACCCATCGCAGGAAGAATAACGATGTAAACCTCAGGATGACCTAAGAACCAGAATAAGTGTTGGAATAAAATAGATGAACCACCAGTTTGTTCAACCATTGCATGACCGTTGATATAAATTTCATTCAAATAAAATGAAGTGCCTAAACTTCTGTCGAAAATCAACAACAAAGCGCAACTTAACAATACCGGGAAAGACAATATACCCAAGATAGCAGTTAATAAGAATGACCAGATGGTTAAAGGCAAACGAGTCATCGTCATTCCTTTTGTACGCATATTTAAAATGGTAGCCACATAGTTCAAACCACCCAATAATGCTGATACAATGAATAATGCAATACTGATTAACCATAAACCCTGACCAGTTCCTGAACCTTTTACTGCTTCAGGCAAAGCACTCAATGGCGGATAAACTGTCCAACCAGCTGATGCAGGACCAGATGAAACAAAATAAGAAGAGAACATCACAACGCTTGATAACACGAACATCCAGTAACTAAGCATATTCAACGCTGGTGATGCCATATCTCTGGCGCCTACTTGCAATGGAATCAAAAAGTTAGAGAATGTTCCACTCAATCCACCAGTCAATACAAAGAATACCATGATAGTACCATGCATAGTTACTAATGCTAAATAGTATTGAGGGTCGATTTTGCCATCAGGTGCCCAATGACCTAATAATGAACTCAAGAATCCAAAATGTTCATCAGGATAACCCAATTGAATGCGGAATAAAGCACTCATCAATCCACCAATAATTGCCCAGAAAATACCAGTTACTAAAAACTGTTTGGCAATCATTTTATGGTCTTGCGAAAAAATGTATTTGCTGAAAAAAGTATCCTGATGGTCATGACCATTGTGTTCATGGTGATGATGTGCATGCCACTCTGCCTTATGATAGATGGCTTCTTCCGATACGTGATGTGTTGCTGTTGAACTCATTTATTTTCTTTTTGAATTAAGTACTAAATATTAGGTACTATGATTTTTATTTATTTTTTCTCTTCCTTTTTTGCTTCGTTTTTCTTTTCTTCAGCTGCTGGTGCTGCTTCAGCCACTGCTGGTGCAGGCATAGCAGTTTCGTAATAAGGTTTTTGGTCTTTTATCCAGGCATCAAATTCAGCTTGGGTTTGCACTACTACTGCCATTTTCATAGCATAGTGGCTTTGTCCGCAGATTTGTGCACATGCCAATTCAAAATTAAATTTCGGATTACCAACTCTTACTCTCATTTCTTCAGTTGTATATTTTGGTGTAAAGCAGAAGGTAGTTGGAATACCAGGCACCGCATCAATTTTTACACGGAAATGTGGCAAATCGAAATTGTGCATTACATCACGTGAATTCACAATTACTTTAGTTGGTTTACCAACTACTAAATGCAATTCAGTTGGGATAATATCATCTTTAGTTGCTTCATCGTTCCAATCTAATCCTTCCACGTTGTTATCGTTAATCAAAGTGAAATTTTTGTGTCCTAATTTTCCATCTTTACCTGGGTAACGAGCAATCCAGTTGAATTGCTTTCCTGTTACTTCAATCACCATCGCATCTTTTGGAGCTGGTGCAGTAATTTTATACCAATAGAACAATCCTGTAACAACCAATACGGTCATGAAAATAGCAGGTATAATTGTCCACCACATTTCCAATTTATTATTTTCAGGATAGTATAAAGCTTTCTTTCCTTCTTGTTCGCGATATCTGAATGCAAACCAAAACAAAGCAATTTGAGTTAAGAAGAAAACCAACCCTGTTACTATTAAAGTAGTATTGAATACGCTATCAATCCAATCACCGTGAACCGAAGCAGATTCAGGCAAAAAATCTTTATGAAAGTGCATTGCAGACCAAATACAACCAATTAAAAATACTGGCATAAATACCAAAAGCAGTATTCCTAAAATATTGTTAGAATCTTTTCTTGATTGCGCCGCACCCTTTAAAGTGCTAACCATTTCACTGGTTTTTGCTACCTGAAACACAATGCTAATCAATAATACGATGATACCTACTATAATAATCGTTGTCATTATTTTTCGTTAATTATTTTATGTTATTAGTTTTATTTTCTGCCCTAATGGCTAAAAGTCTTTTTGTATTTATCTTAATGCTCAATATTCACTATTCAATACACTGGCTTATACATGATGATGCAAACTCTCTTGCAAATAAGGGTGATTTTTCGGAATCAATGGCGCTTTTTCCAATTGACTGAACGTTCTCCAGATAATCAACCCAACAAAGAAAATCGGTAAACCAATTTCCTGCATTCCAATGTGCCAGTTGTTGCCAACTGTACCAGGCATAATCATTTGGTAGTAATCAACCCAATGACCAATGATGATAACGGTTGCAATAAAAATCAACACTTTTGAATTTCTTTTTGAAGTATTTTTCATCAACACAAAAATTGGTGTAACAAAGTTCATCAACAAATTCAAATAGAATAATACTTTGTAATGGTCATAACGCTGACGGAAATAAACTGTTTCTTCAGGGTTGTTTGAATACCAAATCAACATGTATTGTGAGAACCATAAGTAAGTCCACAAGATTGAAAACGCAAACATGAATTTACCTAAATCATGTACATGCTCATCAGTAACTGATTTCAAATAACCTTGGTTTCTTAAATATTGAATCACCAACATCATTAATGAAACGCCACTCACCAAAGCACTTACAAAGCAATACCAACCATACATGGTTGAATACCATTTTGCATCAATACTCATTAACCAATCCCATGATGAAGTAGAAATGGTTACTGCAAAAAATACTAAGAAGAACCCTGAGAATAAACGACTGTTGATGTGGTTTTTCATTGAACCAGCTGATGCTGCATCTTCTTGTAAAGAAAACTTACGATATTGCATTACACCAAAACTCCACACAGCTAAATAAGCAATGATACGAACGATGAAAAATGGCACATTCAAATAACCTGTTTTTCCTTCCAACAATTCACGAGCTTCAGCATTTTTAATAGCTGGAATATTTAACCAGATAAAAATGTCATTGCGTTTTCCTAAAATGATATAAGCAATCAAACCAAAAACGAACAAAGCAATGATTGGCATCGTTTGGCTGATAGCTTCGGGAATACGCTTCAATACGACCATGTAACCACCATTTGCCATGTAGTGAATAGCGATAAAGAATGTGCTGATTAATGTAATCAACATAAAGAACAAACCATTTTGCAACATCACGGCTAATGTTCGTGTGCTATTATGACTAATGAATACGCCTGCTAAAAATGCTAGCAAACCAACGCCCATTAAGCCAAACGCTATGTTCTTTAGTTTTGCTGGAAATTCAAAACGTTCGTTCAAATCTACTTCTGTGTTGTGATGTCCCATTTAATATTTTCTATTTAATGATTTTAGATTTTTGTTTAGTTCCTTCGTTTGCTCAAAATGTCTTTATTCATGCTGAGGAACGAAGCATCTATCCTCTTAAGCTTTCTTTTTATCGTCTTTCTTTTCTTCTTTTTTCGATGCTGAATTTTTTGCTACATAATCAGCCTGCATTTGTTTTACATACATAATCACTTTCCAGCGTTCGTTAGGATTCAATTGCGAAGCATAGCTTCCCATTGAGTTTCTACCGTATTGTGTAATATAAAACATGTGTCCTTCAGTTAAGGCTAAATTCGCATCAGTGAAATAACTGAATGGAGCTCCCATTGGGAAAGCATGATTGTTAGCAATAGTAACAGTTCCATCGGCATTACCTTCTTTACCATGGCATGGTGCGCAATAAATATCAAACAAACGTTTACCTTCAGTTAGATTGATTTTGTTTACTTCTAAAGGATTTTTATCAGCATCGCTTGCTTTTTCTCCTTCTGGTGAAAATTCATGGTGATAAGGTTTGTATGAAGTTGTGTTATCATACTCGTCATTTTTGAAAGGCAACATTCCTTGTGCAGTTGGCACTGTGCCTTTTACAGGTTGTAATGCGCTGAATTTTTCGCTTGTTCTGCCAGCACTGATATCCGGATTCTTACTTTCATCATAAGTTTCAACAGATACTGGATGTGCCATATCTGGCATATATTCTAAGCCTGGTTTTTTTGCATCACGAAAGCAAGAAGTGATTGTAAATGCACTTAATGCTGCACCAATAATTATTAAGCTATTTCTTTTCATTTATTTGATTTTTAACTTTAAAATTTAAAGTTTAAAATTTTAAATTCTTACGCAATTTTATATCTGTACCAATCATCAATCACCTTTGTATTCACTTCTTCAGCGCCGCTTGATTTTAAAATGTTGGTTAAATTATTTACATCAGTATGTTCGTCAATTTCAATAGCTACTACCATCTTATCATCAGTCTGACGTAAATCCATAATGTGCTTTTGAACACCAGGCGCTAAGCGACACAAGTACATGAATGTAGCCACCATCCCAGCTGACGCCATTAATACAGTTAATTCAAAAGTGATTGGAATATATGCAGGCCAACTCCAAAAAGGTTTGCCACCAAAGTTTACTTTCCAATCAACAGAGTTTGCCCAAGTCATAAAACCTAAAGCAATTGATGTTCCTGTGATACCATAGATGAACCCTGCGATATGCAATTTACTTTCACGTAAGCCCATTGCAGTATCTAATCCATGAATAGGGAACGGAGTGAATACGTCATAAATTTTTACACCCTTTTCTCTGATTGCAGGCACACCTTCGAGCAATACATCTTCATCGCCGAAGATACCCAGTAAGAATTTTTTACTTCCCATTTTATTTTTTTAAAATTGAAATTTAACTTTTTAATTACGCTGCGTCAACCGCTGCTGCTTTATCCATTATTGCTTTTAATTCAGCTTCACGAGCTGGTGTATTACCTGTAGTTTTCAATACATGCTTAATTTCAGCTACTGCAATTACAGGGAAATATTTCGCAAACAATAAGTATAAGGTAAAGAACAAGCCGAATGTTCCTAAATAGAACCCGATATCAACCCAAGTTGGAGAGAACATATTCCAGCTTGATGGTAAATAATCACGGTGCAATGATGTAACGATGATTACAAAACGTTCGAACCACATACCAATGTTTACCACAATTGATAAGAAGAAAGTCCAGAAAATACTTGTACGTAATTTTTTGCTCCAGAACAATTGAGGAGACACCACGTTACACAACATCATTCCCCAATAGCTCCACCAATAAGGTCCTAATGCACGATTCATAAATGCATATTGTTCGTACAATGCACCTGAATACCATGCTGTGAACAATTCCGTTAAATAAGCACAACCTACAATTGAACCAGTTAATGTGATGATTCTGTTCATTGAATCAATATGGCTCAATGTGATATACTCTTCTAATCTTAATAATTTTCTTGTCATCAACATCAGCGTTTGCACCATTGCAAAACCTGAGAACACCGCACCAGCAACGAAGTATGGAGGGAAGATGGTTGTATGCCAGCCGGGAATAACTGAAGTGGCGAAGTCAAAGGATACTATCGTGTGTACTGACAATACAAGTGGTGTAGATAAACCTGCCAATACTAATGATAATGATTCATGACGTTGCCAGTGCTTTGCTGAACCTGTCCAGCCGAATGATAAAGCACCATAGAACTTTTGTTGCCAGATTTTTTTAGCTCTGTCACGGATTGTTGCAATATCTGGAATCAAACCCGTGTACCAGAACATTAATGACACTGAGAAATAAGTTGAAATCGCAAATACGTCCCACAACAATGGCGAAACGAAGTTAGGCCATAAAGGACCACGAGTATTAGGATAAGGTAAAATGAAGAAGCCCATCCAAACACGACCCATGTGCAATACAGGGAACATACCAGCACACATTACTGCAAAGATGGTCATCGCTTCAGCAGCACGGTTTACACCAGTACGCCATTTTTGACGGAATAATAATAAGATTGCAGAAATCAGCGTTCCGGCATGCCCGATACCAATCCACCAAACGAAGTTGGTAATATCCCAAGCCCAACCCACAGTTTTGTTGCTACCCCAAGTTCCGATACCGTAATAAACGAACCAAGTAACGCAGAAAGCACCATACAACAACAACGCAACAGATAATGCAAAAACCACAAACCAACCTTTTGTTGGAGTGCCGAAAATGCTGTTGGTGATGTCGTTTGTAACATCTTTGTACGACTTGTTACCTTCTACTAAAGGTTCCCGTAATGCTGATTCTTTAAATGACATAAGTTTTATAATTTGCTAATTAGCTTTGGGCTAATGTGCTAATTTTTAGTTTGTTTCAATTAATAATTATGCTTTAGCTTCTGCTTTTTTCTCTTCGTGATGTTCTTCGTGTTTGCCTTTGCTTTCCATCCAGGTGCCTGTTGTTTCTGTATTTCTCACTTTAGCCAAATATCCTACAGATGGTTGCACGTTGATTTCTTCAATTACAAAATACAAACGGCGTTCATCTTCGGCATCATACATTTTACGAACTGCACTTTCTTTATCATTAATATTTCCAAAAACAATGGCATCAGCAGGACAAGATGATTGACAAGCTGTACGAATCATGCCATCAGCCAATTCCATATTATTTTTCTTCGCTTCTAATTTTCCTTCTTGAATACGTTGAACGCAGAAAGAACATTTTTCGATAACACCTCTTGCACGAACTGTTACATCAGGATTCAACACCATACGTGTTAAGTTTTCTGACATACCTAATACTTCAACCTGTTCTTGCATATTGTCTTCAAAGCTATCAGCACCATTCCAGTCCATCCAGTTGAAACGACGAACTTTATAAGGACAGTTATTTGCACAATATCTCGTACCGATACAACGGTTATAAGCCATTTGATTCAACCCTTCGCTGCTGTGATTGGTTGCATTTACAGGGCAAACGTTTTCACAAGGAGCGTTAGCGCAATGCTGACACATCAATGGTTGGAATACCACCTGCACATTTTGGAAATCAGGATGTGCATTGATATTTTTTTCCATGGTGTTAAATCCACCTTCACCATTGCCTATTGAATAATATCTATCAATACGAATCCAATGCATTTCGTGTGAACGAATCACATGGTCTTTACCAACCACCGAAACGTTGTTTTCAGATTGACAAGCAATAGTACAGTTTCCACAACCAGTGCAGCTATTCAAATCAATAGCCATATGCCATTTCAAACCTTGACTGTAATCATGTTCTCCATAACGTGGGTTGTTGCCATACAACGTTGTGGTCATTGCCTTAATATCTTCACGGTCTTCGTTTACAGCTTTAGGATTTGCTTTGTGAGCAGCCAAAGTTGTTTCTTTAATCACACGACGACCTTCGTAGCTATGATGCGTTTGTGTTTGAGCTAAAGTTGTTTTATCAGAAGTTGCTGTAACATCAGCAGTTAAAGCGTTTGCTATCCATGTTCCATTGTTCCAAGTTTTGAATGGATAAGCATTTGAGCCAACTCCATTACCTACTTTACCAGCTTCAGTTCTGCCATAACCTACTGCAATTGCAATAGTATCGTCAGCCATACCAGGTTGAACCAATGAAGGTAGTTTGATAGTTGTGTTACCAACTTTTACATTTACCAATTTAGTTTCTTTAGCATCCCACATTGGTTTGTGGTCGCTGAATAAACTTCCGTTATTATCCATTAAGCCCAATTTCAATGCAGTAGCATAAGAAATCATAGCGTAATTGTCCCAAGTTGTTTTAGTGATTGGGTCTGGCATTTCCTGCAACCAAGGATTGTTGGCATGTTTGCCATTTCCTAAAGCTACTTTTTCATATAACACTACTGCCATTCCTTTTTTGCCATTGTAAGTGCTGCTGATAGCTGCTAAAGCGGATTCAACATTGCCACTTGCTTTTGGTGCAGATTTTTTATCATCAGCTTTTGCAACAGGCTTGTCTTCTTTTTTAGATGTAGTAGCAACTTCTTCACCGCCGCCATGAACACCTAATTTTACTGCAGCATCCCAATCATTTACATCACCTTTCAAAATATTTTTTGTCCAGTTTTCTTGTAAATAAGAATAGTAATCGCTTGGGCAGTCAATCCATTTCAATAATGAATCTTGGAACTGACGAGTTTTGAATAATGGCGCAATAACAGGCTGTGTGATGCTATACAAGCCACTTTTAGGCTCTGCATCATTCCAGCTTTCCAAATAATGATTATCAGGTGTGTGGTAATTACACAACTTAGTTGTTTCATCCATTGATGCATTGAAAGAAATTCTGCAAGCAGTTTTCTTAATCGCATCAGCAAATTTTTGTGTAGGATAATCGTAAGCTGGGTTACAACCTGCAATCATCACTGTACCATATTTTCCTGCGTTTAAATCTTCAATTAAAGCTGCAACTTCTGCATCATTTCCTTGTGCGTAATTTGCATGATGATGAATATCTAAAGTAGAACCATAATTGCCCAACATGGTGTTGATAGCATTTACTACCATTTGAATATTCATATCGTTGCTGCCCGAAACCACCAATGATGACCCTTTTGCAGCCATCAAAGCGTCAGCAACTTTTTTCATAGCAGGCATTTTGCAAGCACCGCCGTTTAAAGCATTGTATAAATCAGCCACCGCCAAACCTTCTTCAGATGGGTGAATCACCAATCTGTCATCAGCATTAGCACCAGTTAAACTTAAATGAGATTCTACTTGGAAATGTTTGCTCATTTCATATTTATCGCCCACTAATTTTCTGCCTTGTACATATTGTTTAGTGAATTCAACAGGCGAAATCCAAGTGCCTAAGAAATCAGCACCAAAACTTACAATCACATTTGCTTTTGAAAAATCGTAAGATGGTAAAGCGTATTTTCCGAAAGAAGCTTCGTTAGCACTCAACATACCACTGTATGATTGTGCATCATAAGTTACGTGTTTGCTACCCGGATATTTTTTAATAAAATCTGCAATAACAGATTTTGTAGTTGGAGAAAGAATAGTTGAAGTTACAATAGCTACACCGCCTTTTGCCAATTCGCCTTTAATAGCTGCATCAATTTTATCCCATGATGCTTCGCTGCCATTGATAGAAGCATTTTTGCTGCGGTTAGTATCATACAAACTTAATACACTGGCTTGAACACGAGCACTGGTGCCGCCTTTAGTGATTGTGCTGTTATGATTTCCTTCAATTTTGATTGGACGACCTTCGCGGCTTTTTACTAAGATTGAGCAATATTCGCCGCCATCAGTATATGAAGAAGCATACCAGTTGGCTACACCCGGAACAACTTCCTCAGGTTTGATTACATAAGGAATTGCTTTACGAACAGGGATTTCGCAACTTGCAGCAATGGTAGCAGCAGCAACGCTAAAGCCCATTACTTTCAAGAAATCGCGGCGACCTGTACTTTGGGTTCCGAATTTTTCATCAAACAATTCTACAATTGGCAACTCTTCTTTAAATTCATTTTGAACAGTTGCTTTGTGTTCTTCTGTTTGATTTAATTCTTCAAAACCTTTCCAATATTTTTTTTCCATCTTTTTGAATGTATTAAGTACTATGTACTAAGATTTTTTATTTTTTATAGAACGCTGATGACGCTGATTTTTATGATAAGTTATGATTTTTAATCTGTGCCAATCATAATAATCTGCGTTCAATTGAATTTCAAATTAATAGTGACATTTTTGACATTCCAAACCACCCATCATCGCTTCGGTTACACCTTTAATTTTACCATCTTTCATGTCTTGGTGTAATTTTTCATACATCGCATAATATTTATTGTCGTTGAACAATACTTTTGTTTCGCGATGACAATTGATACACCAACTCATTGATAATGGCGCATGTTGCGATACCACTTCCATTTTTTGAATTTCGCCATGACAAGTTTGACATTCTAAACCGCCAGCTTTTACGTGTTGTGCATGGCTAAAGAATACATGGTCAGGTAAGTTATGAATACGAATCCATTCAACAGGTTTGCCTGATTCGTAAGCTGCACGAATTTTTGCAATTTCTTCTTTGCCGGTGCCGTTCACTGTTTCGCCAACAGCCTTGTGGCAATTCATACAAATGTTTACAGTTGGAATGCCAGCTTGTTTACCTTTCTCAACGCCCACGTGGCAATATTTACAATCAATCGCCATACCGCCATCTTCAACAGCACCTGCATGCAATTTGTGAGAATATTTAATCGGTTGGGTTGGAGTATAACCTTGTGAGCGACCCATATCAACAGCTGAATCAGCAGCTCTCCAACCAATGAAGATAACCGCCAGGATGCCTAAAAATCCTAACATTCTGCGGTTTTTGTATAATGGAATTGGTTTAGGTAAAACACCAGGATTCTTTTCATTTACCAATGAAATCAAACTGCGGTTTACTTTGCCAATCAACAAATAAACTACTACGAAAATGATAAACAATAAAGCCAAAAAATAAAATGCATCGCCATTGTCTTCTTTTGCAGCACCGCCAGCAGCAGCCGCTGCAACAGGTGCAGCAGGTTTCCAATTTTTGATATAATCTAAAATACCATCAATTTCTTCATCTTTTAAGTTAGGGAACGCAGTCATTTGCGTTTTGCTGTAGTCATTAAATAATTTCACAGCATAATCATCGCCACTTGCAATTACTGCAGCTGAGTTATGTACCCATTTATGAATCCAAGCTCTGTCGCGACGTTTTTCAATATCTTTCAAAGCCGGACCCGTCATTTTTTCGTCAATCTTATGACAACTGCTACAGTTGTTTTTAAAGATTGCTTCGCCATCAACGGCAGCGAACGAAATTTTAGTAACTATAAATGTTAAAAAGAAAAGTGCCAACAATGGCTTCAATACAGCGTTTTTCGGTTTATACATAAACTATTCTTGAGAAAAAATTAGTGAGCCGTTTTTATTAGATAGGCGCAAATGTAAGTTGCGCTTTTCAATTTTAAAAGCATAAAATTAATTTACCGATAAAATATTTTTACACAAAAAAAGTAGGTGTGTAGCCAATTGTAGAAGGTGAATAAAAAAAAGGACGAAAATCATGTTTTGATTTTGAAAAGCGTTAGCCGTATTTCAAGGCGCTTTGAAAGCATTTGTTTTTGAAGTTAGTATCGGGGACTGATTTATTGCTCATTGCTTTCATTCCTTCACAAACTTTGCCGTATGCTGAAAACCCTTTTCATCAGTGGCTTTGAGGAAGTAAATGCCGCTTGATAAATCACTCACTTGTATTTGTATTTCATTTCCTAATCTACTCATCCTCAAATCTTCTAATTTCCTTCCTACCACATCATACACTTCTATCATTTTCAAATTGGCTAATGGGCTAATTGTTAAATTGGTATTTGCTGGATTCGGATATACCTCCAACAGCCTATTGTTATTGGTTAATTGGTTGATGCCCACATTGCTGACAATTACTGTTACTGTGTCATAATAAGTAGTATTGCAAATAGTGGATTGCAAAATATAAGTTGTAGTTTGCTGCGGTTGCACCCATATACCGCCTGTGTTTTGCTTAATAAGGCTGCTGCCCACATACCAGTTATTTTGCACCCCCGGTACTTGTTCTATACCCAAGTACACACTATCGCCTTTGGCTATGCTGGTGTCTTTACCTGCGTAGGCATTGGCTTCTATTACAAATACATCATCAATAAAATAATTACTTGCCCATTGAGATTGATTACACATATTTATAGTATCGGTTAATGAATCTGGATGAAAATTGCCTATTTCAGCATATTTTTCACCCCCATGCGCTATATAAATACCTGCAATAGGTGTCCAATTCATAGTATCAGTTATCACAGGATTACCTTGCTTCATAATATGAGATGGCAGCGGAATCATAGAGTTTATCGAAGTGATATTGTGATTTGAAGGTAAAATAGTATCAGAAAAAGATAACGCAATATTATTTATGGCTAATTGATAGCAGAACCAATTATTTGTGTAAAAATACACAATGTAACATTTCCCACTTTTTAATGAATCAATCAATGGGGCTTGTAAATATTCGCGATAGTTATTACCATTATACCCCATAAGCGTAATAATGCCAGCCATACTTTTTCCTGAATGAGGGTATTGGTAAATAATATTTAGGTGATTATAATTACCAATAAAAGGTGGTCGATTAAATGTGTCTAAAGAATTTTCTGAAAAAATATCAGAACTATTAACTGGAGGAGCAGTCCACGGAATAGCATCAGGAATAGATACCACTCTCAAAGATACAGAATCAATATATTCGAAAGAATGATTAGGTATAAGATTACTCTGCGCTATTGCATTGGTATATAGCAATAAAAGAAAAGCGAAAAGAGCTATTCTGCTCTTTTCGCTTGTATGAAATAATTTATTCATCTTTTTGAATGATTAATTTTCTGATTTGCTGTTGATTGGTAATTTGATTAGTGATAATGCAAATGTATATGCCATTTTCAAAATCAGAAGAAATTCTCAGCCATTGTTGGTGTTGTTTTGAAAGCGTTGAATTGTGCAGAGCCGTTGTCGGAGTTTGTCCTCCGACAACCCCACTAATTTTAAGTAGATTCATTAACCAAACCTACGCCCTAAAAGTGTATTTGCACCCACCAGCCAGTAAAATATTTATTAACAGTATTTAATTGGTTACGCACATTTTATAATCAAATAACATTGCTGCTCCCAAAAACCTATGAATACATTTGTTACTTGTGTTTCTTGTTCCCAAGCATTGGTTAATGCAATTCCTTTTTGTGTTTCGAGTTCATGGACATCACTGAACGCAAAACACTTTTGTGTTTTGGACTCATGGACATCGTTGGATGCAAAACACTTTTGTGTTTCGAGCTCCTAAACGTAACTGAATGCAAAACACTTTCGTGTTTCGAGCTCATGGACACTGGTTAATGCAAAACCCTTTTCAGCCATTGTTGGTGTTGCTTCAAATGCGTTGAATTAAGCATAGCCGTTGTCGGAGTTTGTTCTCCGACAACTGAAGCATAGCCTTTCAGCTTTGGAGTTTTGTTACTGCATGATTCAGTTATGCTTTTCATCTTTCAAATTTAGCCCTTTCTTTTAAACCAAGCAAATTTCAAAGCGAAGCTTTGAATTACCATAGTATAACTTCACTTACATTGGTAAATAAATTAATTACTTAATCGGAAACTTCCAGTCGAAGCATTTATGTATTCCGAACCCAATCGGAAACTTCCGATTGAGCAAATCATAATTAAATGTAAATAAATGAAATTCAGTTGAGGCGAAAAATACATGTATGGTTCTATGTTTAATGCCGTTGGAGTCAATAAATTAGTTGAAATAAAAAACCTTCCAAGTTGCAGCAACTTGGAAGGTTTTAAATAAAATTTATTTAACCGCTAATATGCTCATTGCTTTTGCAAAGTGGTTGTGTAGCTTTGGTTACCGCTATTTATTTTTAATAAATAAATACCATTAGCCAACTGGCTTAAGCCATCAATAGTTAAAACATTGTTGCCTTTGTTGAAATGTGCATCGGCTTGTAATACCATTGTGCCTTTGGTATCAAACAATTGATAGTGGGCTGTGGCAGCCTGCCCTGCTGATAATTGCAACTGAACGCTATTGCTAAACGGATTAGGGTAAAAACTATTTACCGTGAAACCGTTGGCATCGGCATTGATGGTGATGCTGCGAACGGGCGAATAATTAAATGTGCCACTCATATCTACCTGACGCAAGCGATAGTAGATAATATCGCTATTTAAATTAGTGATATTGGCATCGGTAAAATTGTAGTTATTAGCCATATTGCCTCTACTTTGTACGCTACCCACTTTTTCGAAAGCAATGCCATCGGTGCTGCGTTCAATATCAAATTTATCATTATCTTTTTCAGAGGCTGTAGTCCAATTCAACGAAGCATCATTGCCTAATTGCTGCGCAGTAAAATCAACCAATTCAATTGGCAATACTTCATCGGGGCTAAAGCCACCACCAAAGATGGAGAAGCCTTGCAAGCCAAATAATTTTAAAGTAACGGGTGTGTTTAAAGTAGGCGAATTGCTGGCTAATTGCATGGTGTTGTTATAAGTGCCACCATACATACCCCAAGCATTGCCACATGATGGTTGTTTCATTAAAGTATAACCTACAGCACCTGTAGCATTGCTACCCACTAAACCATTGGTATGCCCGTTGAAAGTCATTTGAGCATCATAATTAATGCTGTAAGAAGTCATTAAGGCATTGCTGATATCATAAGGCTCAACCTGATAATAGCCATAATTCAACATATCAGTAATGGCTGAATTGTGATTGCCACCATTGCTTGGCGGAGGTGCAGCAAAGTTGGGTAAATTAGCACTATAGCTACATCCGCTATTTGAAAACTGATTAAAGGTAGCTTTTAAATTATCAACATTTGAATTGCTGTTTACTATTATTTTAGCTACTTCATAGTTGCCTGCATCAGTGCCTAATGGGAAATCATAATCAGTAGCCGATGTTGAAATTTTTCGGCGAATAGCTCCTACTACAAAAGATGGTGAAGAATTCGGGTTGCCCGAAATAGCTTGGTGCCCTTTGATAGCATTGGTATTGGTGTTTTGAATCTGTAATTCGCCACTGCCAACATTTAATTTGCCATGCGTTAAAATAATACTATCGTTGATAATTAGGTTAGTACCAGCTGCCATCAATACGCCATTGTTAGCTGCGGTTAATGAAGATGTATTATTAATTTCGATAGCCCCAAAAGTTTCGGCTGTAGCACCAGCGGCAGTGATAGTTTGCGGTGTAGCACCGTTGAAAGTTACTTTTCTTTGATGTTGAGTAAATGTTGCTCCGTTGGCTCTTGTCCAGTTTCCATTTACAACTAAATCACCGCTTGAAACACCTGATAATTCAAGTGTTCCATTGATATTGACATTTCCTTTAATAGTTACCGGCGCAGTCATTTGATCAGCAGTTGAATTCATGGTGAATGTTGATCCATTGTCAATTGTAACATCTCCACCACATTGACGAGCTGTAGAAGGGGTTCCACCACTTACATTAAATGTTGAATTGTTGCTGATTTGAACATGATAAGGATACCCTTGATTGATGGTAGCACTCCACTCTAATCCGCGATTTGCGGATGCGTTATACTGCAATGTTGATCCAGTAATATAAACTGGTGGGTTATTAATTATACTGCCACCATTATTCATTTTCATAGTGCTATAAATTGCTGAAGCACTTCCAAAATCTACTGTTCCGTTGATGTTGATGGTTGGATAAAAATTGACGGTTCCACTCACCAAATTACTTCCTGCAAAATTCACATTGCCTGTTGATGAAGATTCAAAATCGCCGCCATTTGAACTAATGGCGACACTTGTTGGGATATTTAAATTAACACTCGAAGGAATTTTGAAAAAGCCACCATTCAAAAATAAATTGTTAGGTGATGTAGAAACTGTTAAACTAACAATACCGCTTGATGCTGAATTATTAATTGTTAAATTATTAACTGTAGCAGGCAGACCAGTTCCAGTGATTTGATTAACGCTGCCGTTGAAAATATAGTTTGCACCAGTACTATAAGTAATATTTGAAACCTGCACAGAACCAGAATTTGGAATTGATGCCACAATTCCATTTGCATTTCCCGAATACAAATTGGCACCACTTTGCAAATTAAAAATTCCGCCAGTTGAGTTTTGCGTAAGAATATTTGTTCCGAAATCAATCGCTGAACCATTCAAAACATTTACAGTGATATTATTGCTTGTTGCCGATCCCAAAGTCATGTTAGTAGATAATTTTAAGGTGTTCGTTGTCGAGCCGGTTCCTACATTAATTGACATTGTTCCAGAAATTGTTCCAGATGTTTGCGAATAACTTTGTATTGATGATGGGCTATTAAAAACCAAAGAAGCCGCAGCTGCACCTGCTGAACGAGTAAGCGTTCCGCCATTCAAAGTAAAATCTCCGCCTATATTAAATGTTGATGAATATGTAGTATTGCTGTTTGTTAAAATTGTTCCGCCACTTAAAGTTACTTTTCCATCCACAATGAAAACCGCATTGGAATTGGATGATGAGCCATTCAAGATTAATGTTCCTGCTGAAACCGTTAAATCATTTTTAACTTTCAATGCTAAATTATTCATTGACCAAGAACCGCTGCCTGAAAATATTAAGTTGTAATATTGATAACCTGAAAAGTTGGTAGTGAATGAAGATAAAATCCAACCTGATAAAGTTGAAGAATATCGAATTGTACTACCAGTTATTGTATTGGTTCCTGAAGTTGGCGTAAATCCTTGATTGATATCAATAATGCCGCTGGAAGCCCAAGTTCTAGGTCCTGTTCCTAAATTTAATCTGCCATAATAAAATGCAGGAACTGTTTGTGAACTTGCACTACTGAAATTGAAGGTATCTGTATTTACAACCACAGGTGTTGTTGCTGTTGAACTAAAAGTGCTTGGGTCAAAGGTGTTGTTAACAGTTATTTGTCGCGAAGGCAAGGTAATTGCATTTGTGCCACGGTTTCCTGAAATTACTAGGTTATGATAAGTTGTAGCTGTAATAGTTTGAGCCAATGTGCCATCATAGGTTACAGTACTTCCTGTTGAAATTGTTCCTAAAGTTGGGGTAGTGGATGATTGAATAATTAAATTACCATTGTTTAAAACATCCATTGTACCTGTAATGGCAGCTGATGATGGAATGGTGAATGCTGTTGCATTTGTTCCGTCGCCTACAATTATTTTTGAATTGCTGCCCAAAGCCCAAGCTGCTGCATTAGTTACTGAAGTGTTGTTAATGACGTTCCAATAAATACCAATACCTGTAAAAGATGTAGGATTAGAGCCAGTTCCGTTGCTGTTGCTAAACCAATCTGTCAAATTATTTGTAGCGCCCCCAGATTTTAAATAATAAGTTTGAAATGTTTGGCCAAAGCACAAATACAGTGTTGATGCACCATTCAAGCCACTGCTGCTGTTCACCAACCCTGTTGTGCTGCTCACAGTTCCCGAACTTCCGCCAAAGCTTGAAAAGCTCAAAGCCCCATTGGTAATGCTTTTAGCAATAACATTCATTGAGCCTAAACTTATAGTTTTTGCTAATGAAAAAGATGAAGCAGAAAATGTTGAACCAGTAGTTATAACTTTCCAATATTCTGTTCCAACGGCTGCAATGGTGCTTCCATCGGCAGTTCCAGTTGGTGCAGATGCAAATGCTTGCACATTGATTGTTGGACTTCCACTAGAAATTGTTCCTGCTGTAAATGCCATTGGGTAATAAGTTGAGTTTCCGCCAACAGGAACAATGTAAGTGCCTGATGACGCAGTCCCTAAAGTCCAAGTGATTGGTCCATTAATAAATGAAGTAGTTGAACCGCCTGATATTGCAGTGTTTGCAGTATTTGTCATCGTTAATAAATTGGTGGAAGTAGTTGTCAAAATTCCATTTGTCAAAGTTAAAACGCCTGACACAGTTGATGCACCGCCTAATGTTTTTGCGCTGCCACCTGATAATGTCATATTGTTGTAATCGCTTCTTGCGCTAACTGTTTGTGTGCCTGTTGTTGCTGCATATTCAACAGTTGATGAACTTCCTAATGAAATTAAATTATAAGTGCTGCTGCTAAGTTGCAATGAGGTTGATGAAGTTGAAATAGTTGTTGACACTGTTCCTGAAAAACCATTTTTGTTGCTTGCTTTATAATTGCCGCTAATCACAAAAGCATTGCCACTGGTGGTTCCGCTTGAGTTGTTCGCTAAAATTGTATATCCGCCATCAATCAAAGTTGAGCTTAAATCAAGTGTAAAAACATTGGTGCCATTTGTAAATCCATTTAACGCCACATTGCTGTTCAAAGTCAATGTTGTTGAGTTAGTAACTTGCATTAACCAATAAGTAAAACTTGAGCTGGAAGTTAATCCTGAATAGGTAGATGAAGCTCCACCACTAAAAATTATTTTGCCATAGCCACTGCCTGAAAACTGGACTATGCCTGCACTTTGCGACCAGTTACCACTTATATACAAATAACATGATGTGCCAGATGCAGTTGATAAATTATCTAAAGTACCACCAGTGATGGAAACATTTCCTACTGAAATATAACTTGTATTCGCCGCCGCAGTTGATAAATAAAGCGTTCCGGCCAATAAAGACAAAGTTCCATTGGCAAAAACATAAGGCGAACCACTTGTTCCTAAAGCCGATGAAATATTGTAAGTACCACCACTCCCCGTGAATTTCACGTTTCCATAAGTAACACTTGTGGTTACGGATTGTGTGCTTATGCTATTGTACTCAACTGTTGATGCTGTGTTCAAGCTGATTGTTGGGCTGTTTGAATTGCTGATGGAAGTAGATGTACTACCATAAAACCCGTTGCTGTTGCTGGTTTTAATATATCCATTTGCCGTAGCGTTAATAGTTGCTGATGAACCTAAAGCAACTATTTGGGTTGAGCTACTTAAATCCATCGTGCCAGCAATGTTAAAAGTTGAACTTGCAGCTATATAAACAGTTCCACTTGGTGTCCAACTATTTGCCCATGCTGTGGTTGGTGTATTGCTGTTTTGTGTTACATACCAATTTCCAGCAACAGACATTGATGTAGGTTGAGTTCCCCCAATTCCATTGGTGTTGGTGCTCCAATTAGCAGCTATTGTTGGGTCTGAATTAGTCGCTAAATAATAATTCGGAACAGTGGTTACATTTCCTATTAAAGTAAAATCATCTAATCTAAATGAGCCACTACCACTAATATTTACCAAAACAGTTATTGTTCCTGTTAATCCTGATATTGTATTGGCAACACTTGTTGAGCCAATATTTGCACCTGCAGTAGGGCATGTAACAGAACCAGTAGTGATAGTTGTTCCATTAATAGTGATTGAAGTTACTGACGCTCCATTTGTAGATGTTTGTCGCCAATAATTATAAGCTGTTACAGAAAGTTGATAGCCGCTTGCAACATTAAATGTTAAAGTATATGGCGAAGCGTTTGTTGCTGATGGATTAACGCCTAACGCATTTGTTCCTGAGCCACCACTTCCAGTGAATAAAACTGCTGTAGAAGCAACGCTCCAATTTGAACTGCTCAAGTTTGCATCCATTGTAGCACCGCCTGAATAGTTAGGGCTTGATAATGTTCCTGTTTCAAATCCTTGTGAATAAATGGTTGTAGGAATCAATGCAGGTGTTGCACTTGATTCTACACCACTACTCCAGGATGTTCCATTTCTTGTAAATACTTTGAAATAATACAAAGTTCCGTTAGTCAATCCTGTAACCACTTGTGGTGAGGTTGAGCCTTTGTAAACAACAAATCCATTTCCAAAAGCAGTTCCGCTACCATAAGTTAAACTGGCAGTATAGCTATTTCCATTGCCTGTTGGTGTACCATTGTTGTTGGCATTAGTGGATGTAGCAACTATCATCACTTCACTATAACAGCCGCTTGGCGTTGCAAAAGCAACGGAAACTTGATTATTGCCAGCTGTTGGCGTAACCGAACCCACATTGTTAGGTGTTGTTGTTACCACACTCAAACTTGAACCGGCTGATGTTGTGCCAGCTACAGCAGATGTTGTACCAACATCGGTTGTAGCTACAGCATTGATTTGTAAAGTATTTCCACCAGTTGCAGCACAAGGAATATCGGCAGTTAAATAAAAATAGCTAGGTGTGCCAACTGCGATTGATTGACTCAATCCTGAAAAAGTTATTGTGTTTCCACTTGCAGGAATTGAAGTAATTGTGCTTCCTAATTGAGTTGTAGTCCCGAATGTTCCAGTTGTGTTGTAATATAATTTGAAATTAGTTAAATCAGCTGCAGTATAAATTCCAGTAAAAGTTACCGCATTAACTGTAACTGTAGCTCCTGATGCCGTTCCAATCAAAGTATAAATATTGTTGTTGGTACTGTTTTGTGTTAAATTTGTAGCTGTTGCGGCTTGCGATGAAATGGTTAATGTAGTTGGGGTATAGGTCAGAACTATATTGCCGCCACTTGCACTCACTGTGAATTGGCCTTGAGGAGTAATTCCGCTTACATTCACATTAACAGTTCCAATTGAAGGTGTGCCAGAAGTATATGTTCCAATAACCCAACTATAAGTGGCGTTGGGAACAAAATTTGAAATTCCATTTCCGCTGAAAGTTGCATTAATAGTGGTGGTGGGAGCAATTGTAAAAGTGCCTGTTGCTGCAATTTTATCACAATTAGTATTTAAGGTTCCAACATCTGTGATATCCAAAGTATAAGCACTTCCATTAGCCATAGAAAAATTTCCAGTGCTTAAGGTGCCTATTGTGCCTGATGTAGCAGGACTTATTGTCCCTGAAATGCTGCAAGTTCCGCTTGTAGAGCCAGTTCCACTCAAAGTTGCGCCGCTGTTAATAGTTGTTGCTGAAGCTAAACTTCCAGTCAAATTCAAAGTACCAGCGCTTACAGTAGTTGTTGCAGGATATGTGTTTGTTCCACTGAATGTTAATGTACCTGCTGATGTTTTTGAAAGGTTTCCTGATGCTCCACCTGAAATAATTCCACCATAAACAAGCGTTTGAGAAGTTGCTACATCAATTGCGCTGCTGGTTGAAGCAGTTAAAGCAATGCCGCGGTTACTATTTAAAGTAAATCCAGCTGATGCAGATAAAGTGCCGCCACCCAACACAATATTTCCAGCAGTTGCTGAACCCGGGGCCGTTCCTAAATTATTGTCTGCACTCACTGAAATTGCACCCCCATTAATACTGGTTGCACCTGAATAAGTATTTGAATTAGATAGTGTCAATGTACTGCTTCCGGCTTTTGTTAAACCTCCAGTACCACTCATTACTCCTGAGTAAGAAGTGCTTGATGTACCCGAAACGGTTAGTGTTGCACTTCCTAAAGTAATATTTCCACTTCCAGTTAATGAACCTACCTGAGTGCTATAATTTCCAGCACCATTATTGGTTAAATCTAAAGTAGCATTTGATGTGCTCAAGTTTAATGCAGTTGTAGTTGGGAAAGCATTAGCGCCGCCTACTCTTACAGTTATGCCATTAGTGTTTCCATTAATTGTTGTTCCTCCAGAATAGGTATGCGCCGAGGTGTTTGCTGTACCATTATTTGAGCCTTGGTTTACCAAAACAATACCCCCTGCAGCACCAGTGTTGGTGAGTGTTAACCCACCAGTTCCCGAAATTGTTGGTTGCAATGTGATGGTGTTTGCACCATTTGCATCCATTGTGCCACCGCCACTGCTCAATGTAATTCCTTTATATTTTGCTGATGAATTACTAAAATCAATTCCGCTTCCATTGCATTGGATTGTTCCACCATTCATAGTAAGATATCCAGCAGTAAAACTTGTTGGGTTTGTTCCAGTATTAGCATGACCTGGGATTAATAAAATACCATTTGAGTTTAAGTTAAAGCTTGCAGGAACTGTAGGCGTCCCTGTAATATTCAGCGTTGCATTTGAAACTGTATAAGCACCTGAAGCAGAGGTATTGCCTGAAACCACTAATGTTCCACCACTTACTGATGTTCCGCCTGTGTAGGTATTAACAGCACTTAAGGTGAGTGAACCCGAACCAGATTTTGTTACCGCAGTTGTTTTATTTGAACCATCGCTAATTACTAATCCAAACGTTTTTGTACTGGTTTGATTCACAGTTAATGTGCTGTTGGCAGTAGTTGAGTTGTTGGTAATATTTCCTGTTCCACCATTTGAGGCTAATGATTGAAAAGTTGGACTATAACCATTCAAATCTAATGTTTGCCCAAATGTAGAATTAGCTCCCATCACAATATCGGATGAAGACGACAATCCATTTACATTGCCTAATTTAACTGTTCCAGTTCCGCCATTAAAATAAGTGGTGCCATTATAAGTATTACTAGTAGATGGGGTTAATGTAATGTTTCCATTACCTCCATTTTGCCCTGCAGCAAACAAAACCGAACCGCTGCCACTCATGTTTCCTGTTACTGTAATATCATTGCTACCTGTAGCACCAATCATAGTTGCAGCAGATGAATTATTTACAATATTTGATGAAACAGCAGTGCCAGTGGCAGTGGCTACAAAACCTGCTTGTGATGTACTTGAACCTGTTATATTAACTGTAGGAACTGAAACAGCCACGTTGTTTGCTGCTAAATTTATACGTGATGAACTACCAGCAGTGGTGGTGTTACAACGAATATTTAATGCCGATGAACTTCCCCCTGATAGATTCCCTAATAAATCTAATGTTGCATCATTGGTTAAACTATTATCAACAGGCATTTGAAGTGCAGCACTAGCAGCCAAAACAATTGGTCCATTTAATTGATAACCCGAACCACCACCATTGGCTGTCGAGAAAATAAAATTAGTTCCCGATATATTGGCTTGATTAAAAGTACGATTGGCTACCAAAGTAACTGTACCGCCATTGGTCGTTTGAAAATTGGCAATATTAGATGAACCATCTACCCAAGGGGCTAATGTTGTTGTTGCAGTTGGTGTGCTAAAATAATTTGAACTAGCATTCCAGTTACCACTTAATGCTGATGTATTGCTGCCATTCCAATAATAGTTAGTAGCTACTGTTGGAACTGTTACTTTAAAATTGTCGAAATTAAACGTTGGTGGACTTGCTGGATTGGAATGGTTACAAAAAAATCCAAAGGCAACCATGGTAGAGCTCGTGTAATCTGTATTAGCTGTTGCAGAACCAATTTGTGTAAATGTTCCTGTTCCAGCATCCGTCCAATCGCTTGATCCATCATCTCTGACATACAATGACCATAAATTACCTGATGGATTGTAAGTAACTTTAAGGGAAACATAATTAGTTGCGCCAGAAAAATCATTTGTACCAGAGTTAATGATTACAGTCTTTGTTGTAGCAATTCCTCCATTGTAAGATATTAACTCATAATTTCTTGATCCTGAGGGTCCATAGACAAGTGCGTAACCATTTCCACTTGAAAATGTTCCACTCGTTCCTGCAAGTATAACGGCTTGTCCATAAGAGGATGCACCAGAGGTGCTGATTCCAGATAAGGTAGAACTTCTCGTAGTATTAACATTAACAGTCCATGTTACAAGACCTGAATTAGACGACAAAACCGAATTGAAAGAAGAAAATGAAGAAATTAAACCACTCACATATTCATTCCCTGTTGTTGATGCTGCACCTTTTAATTGTAAGGAATTACCTTGTGAAGAACTGAAACTTGCAGCAATTGCCTGTGTTCCACTTCCAGAAACGCTGTAAGTTGTGGGTGCGCTTGTTGTTAAGCTGCTTCTTCCGAAAGCATCAACAAAAGCCGTTGTTTGCCCCCAACTTATGTTAGAGACCGAACAGAAAATAAACAAGAAAGCGGTAGCTAAAAGCGAACGGGTAAGGTTTCGTTTCATGAGGATGAATGTTTTTAGTTGATAGGGTTTGGGATTTGTAAATAGTGTATTCTAAAATAAGATGCAAAATTTGTTATAAATCATTGATTTATCATCGTGTTTTGTATTATGTAATGTTTAACATTACTTTACGTTTTTTTACTTAAAAACCTAAGCAATTTAACACTAAAACATACCCTACACCAAAAAATAACAAAATCAATTGTCCACATTTTGTCAACATTTCAACGAGAAAACATAGGAGTTTTTAGCCTCTTAAAGTTTCTAATAATTTACTGAGTTGATGCAGTTCGGCTTCGGAAAGATTTTGCATAATTTTTAGCATTAATGGCTCCGCTTCATCAATTGTTTTCAATAAGGCTAATCCTTTTTCGGTGATGATAATATCTACAGCCCTCCCATCACTTTTATTAATTTTTCGGGTAACCCATTCATTTTTTACCAAGCGGTCAACTAATCGTGATGTATCGCTTAATTTCACCAACAATCGTTCACGAACTAATCTTACATTGGCTGGTTTGGGATACTGCCCTCTTAAAATTCGTAATGCATTATATTGCTGCTGCGTAATACCATAAGGCTTGAAATGTTTGTTCAAACTTGATAAAACCCAATTGGATGAATACAATAAATTCAGCATGGCTTCCACTTCAATAGGTTGCGGAACAGACGATTTAATGATTTTTAAAATTTTCATTCAACTGATTTGTTGTTAATCAACATTTGCTTTATCGAAGGTAAAATAAATTTTTTTATCCTAAACTTTTTTATCACAATTTTTAAAAACAAATACCAATCGGAAATGATAATTTTGCCACCACATTGTTACTCCAACTATTTTTATCTGCTTTAAATATTAGCGCAAACAGCTTTGCTATTGGATTCGCTATTTTGCTAATCATTGTAATTTTGCTTGACTTAGGATTATTTCAAAATCGACATCATATCCCAACATTTAAAAACACACTTTTACAAACAGGTTTCTGGTTTACCACTGCTGTTCTTTTTGGAATTATTTTATGGGTAACTCAAGGGAATGAAACTGGTGCTCAATTTTTCAGCAGCTATTTAATGGAGTGGAGCCTATCAACTGATAATATTTTTGTATTTATTCTTATATTAAAATATTTTCAAATGCCGCAAAGCTTACATCAACGAATCTTGTTTTGGGGCATAATTGGAGCAATCATTTTCCGAGGCATTTTTATTGGTTTAGGCAGTGTATTAATTGAGCAATTCCACTTTGTTTTATATGTTTTTGGTGCAATATTGATTTACACAGGCACAAAAATATTTTTTGAAAAAGAGGAAAACGAAAATGAAAATTATTCACCCGAAACAAATATTATTTATAGGTGGTTGAAAAAATATTTGCCTTTTAGCAATGATGTAACTACCACTTCATTTAGGATAAATGAACATGGTAAAAAAATTTATACCCCACTGTTTCTTGTTATTTGGATAATTGCAACCACTGATGTGGTTTTTGCGATTGACAGTATTCCGGCTGTTTTTAGTGTTACACAAAATAAATTAATCATTTACAGCAGTAATATTTTTGCCGTGATGGGCTTGCGCTCGATGTTTTTTTTATTGAGTAATATTATCAAGCGTTTTAATTATTTGCAACAAGGTATCTCAATAGTTTTAATTTTTATTGGGGCTAAAATGCTGTTAGAAATTTTCAACATTCACATCACTACTTTGCTTTCCTTAATGATTATTTTGATGGCATTAGGCATTGCAATTTTATATTCTATTTATAAAGAAAGAAAATAATTTTAAATCCTTTTTAAATCTGCTCCCAAAGCCATTAATCGTTTATCAATAAATTGATAACCGCGGTCAATTTGTTCGATGTTATGAATGGTAGATTTTCCATTGGCTGATAAAGCTGCAATCAGCAAAGCCACACCAGCTCTGATGTCGGGGCTTGTCATGCTGATGCCACGAAGTTGATGTGAGCGATTGTTTCCAATCACCGTGCAACGATGTGGGTCGCATAAAATAATCTGTGCGCCCATTTCAATTAATTTATCAGTAAAAAATAATCGGCTCTCAAACATTTTTTGATGAATCAACACCGAGCCTTTTGCGAAAATAGAAGTTACTAAAACGATACTAATTAAATCGGGGGTGAAGCCAGGCCATGGCGCATCATCCACCGTCAGAATCGAGCCATCAATAAAGGTTTGAATCTCATAAGGTTTGCTACCATGCACAATTATGTCATCATTTTTTTCTTCAAAGTCAATTCCTAATCTGCGGAAAACGGTGGGTATCAAACCCAAATGTTCGTAGCCAGTTCCTTTAATTTTTATTTCAGATTGTGTAACTGCCGCCAAGCCAATAAAGCTACCTACTTCAATCATATCGGGCAACAAACGATGTTCGGTACCGCCCAATTTTTCAACGCCTTCAATCGAAATTAAATTGCTGCCAATGCCCGAAATTTTTGCGCCCATTCTATTTAACATGTTGCAAAGCTGCTGTAGATAAGGCTCACAGGCGGCATTGAAAATTGTTGTTTTGCCGTTTGCCATCACTGCCGCCATGATAATATTGGCTGTGCCAGTTACTGAAGCCTCATCCAGCAACATGTAGCATCCCTTTAATTCTTTTGCATCAATGCTAAAAAAGCCATCGTTGCTATCAAAATTAAATTTTGCACCCAAATTTTGAAAGCCTATAAAGTGAGTATCCAAGCGGCGTCTGCCAATTTTATCACCGCCTGGTTTTGGCATAAATGCTTTTTTGTATCGAGCTAATAATGGTCCAAGAATCATGATGGAGCCACGAAGTGCGCCGCCTTTTTTGCGAAATGCTTCGCTTTGCATAAAATCTAAATTCACATCTTTTGCCTCGAAGGAATAAGTGTCGTCAGCAATTTTATTCACCACCACACCAAAATCTCTCATCAAATCAATCAACGCCAGCACATCACGAATCTGCGGAATATTACTAATCGTTATTTTTTCTTCGGTTAATAATACGGCTGAAATAATCTGCAAAGCCTCATTCTTTGCGCCTTGTGGTGTGATTTCGCCACTTAATTTTTTTCCGCCAATAACTTCGAATGCTGTTGATTCCATAAACAAATTTTGTGAGTGCTAAATTAAATTGAAGCAGCTTGCAATTCAAAAACAAAACATTTTCTTACACACATTTAAAAACAAGTGTTAGAAATTTTGAGCAATAATAATTTCCAAAAAAGCTGAAATGCTATTTATCAAAAATCTCAAAACCATCATTTACATCAGGGTTGGGGCAATGCGGCGTATGAAAAGTATAACTTAATGAAATGAAAGTGAGCAGATATTTATCTTTGAATTGTTCACCCCGTTGCTTGCCTGATAAATGACTCAAGGGATTAGCAGGATTGGAAGGGTCAGCAATATTGGTTGGGTTATTATTTACATAAATTGCTTTGCCAGTATAGTTGCTACTTACATCATCTAAATGGTCAGAATAAGTGTGATGATATACTTCTTCAATTTCTAACGTAATATACTTTGCAATATTGAATTTCAATCCGCCGCCAAATGGCAACACAAACAGTAATGTATTATAAGATTTCCCTTCGGTAGCTAAAGGCGGCAAAGCAATCCATTTGCCGTCATATTTACCTTGCAAATCGTAATACATCATACCAAAACCAAAGAATACAAAAGGACTCCAGCGGCAATCTTTTACTTTGTTTGATTTATACTTGAAAAAGTTAAACTCCATAACAGTAGTGGCTTCGGCGAAGGTTGCTCTGAAATTCAAATTTTGATATTGCCAATAAGCATTGCTATTTAGCTTACTATCAAAAGCCAATTGCCCTGCATTCAAATTTGATTTCCATGCGAAATAGGGGGACAGATTTCGGCGATAAAAAACACCTACTGCTGGTTTATAATCTTTAAAACTTGAACCAATATTCAAATCGCCAAAATAGTTGGCAATGCCGCCCTCTATGCCCACTTCATCAAATTGAGCATACACTGAAGTGCTGCTGATAAAAGCAATTGCCAATAAAATATTTCTGACTGTTTTCAATTGGATTAATAACGAACAGGCAAAAATAATATTGTACAAACCATTGCTGATAAAGGTTTACAAAAAATTGCCACCAATAAATTTTAAGTTGTAGAATAAAAAAGATTAACCAATAATCTGCTCGGTATGATTTGCGGTATCCACCTTTTCAATCACACTTTCAATTTTTCCTTTTTCATCAATTACAAAAGTGGTGCGAACGGTTCCCATAAAGGTTCTGCCCATAAATTTTTTTTCGTGCCATACATCGTATGCTTCATTGATTTTTAAATCGGTATCAGCAATTAAACTAAAAGGCAAATCATATTTTTTGATAAACTTTTGATGAGCCTTTTCGTTATCTTTGCTCACCCCCAACACAACGTAACCCTTTTTTTGCAAGGCAGAATAATTATCCCTCAAGTTGCAAGCCTGCGCTGTGCAACCTGGGGTATCATCTTTTGGATAAAAATATAAAATCACTTTTTTGCCTTTGTAATCGCTCAATTTAATTTCGTTGCCATGTTGATCAACGCCTTTAAAATCGGGGGCTTTAGCGCCTGTTTTAATTTTTGTCATGCTTTTGTGAAATAGTTGTAAGAACGGATTTGCTAAAAAAACAATTGTCTTTGCTATTGATTCGTTCATAATTATTTGAGTGAAAAAGAAAACTGTTTTACAGTTTTGTTGCCAGCAAAATCTTCAACAATTAGTTGACATTTTTGTTCGCCTGATTGCCAATATTCATCTACTGTTGCAGTTAATAATTTATTTTTAGCATCGTATGAAAGCAGCTTCCACTCATTGTTTGCAAGCAATTCAAATTTTTTGATACCACTTTCTTTCTCATTTATTTTAAAAAATAACTGCTTGCTAGTTTCAAAATTTTGTTGCTGATTTTGCCAACTAATTTCAGGTGCAATTTCATCTTTTGTAAGATAAAATTTCCCAAATTCTTTCACGTTGGCAAGCGCTGTATCATTTTTCCATCCAACCGTATGATATGTTTTTCCATAAGCTCGAGACTCACTAACCATCAATGTTTTAGAAGAATTAGCTAAATTTTTAGCAGCTTTAATTCTTACTTTGAATTTGTTTTTCGGTGGATTGTTTTTGGTGTCAATAATTAATTCGGATGTTTGATTCTTAGAAGAAATTTTTTCAAACATCCGCAAAGGCACATCGTTGAAAAAAGTGTTAGCTGGAATTTGGTCGTAATAAGCTTCTGCATATTTCAACCATTTTTGTTGATTGATTTTGTTATGATGTTCACTTTGATATTCCACCACAAAACACATCACTTGTCTATTGCCTTTTTCGTCCGTCAACACAATCGAAACATTTTTCGATTCACCATTTTTCAATTTCAACACACCGCTATTTTTTATTTTTATGGCTTGATGTGTTACGCCATCTAATCTGAAAAGTCTTAACCAATATATATTTCGTAAGCGTTGTTGTTCAAAATCAATCATGCCGTTAATCATGTTTTGTTCAGCAAAAACTAATCTGTCAAACACAATTTGTTGTTCTAATTTTCCATTTACATACAATTCGTTTTTAAAAATCCCCAAATCATTTTCGCTACCGTTGTTATGGTCGAAACCATTGATAGCAAAAGCAACACAAGGATTTTTTATTTCAATTTTATGATTTAAAAACAAAGTATCATTACGCTTTTCAAAATGTTTTTCCATATTAAATTCATGAAAAGCAAAAGTTTCATCCCAGCTATAAATGCCCAATTGATGCAATTTTGGCGCAATGTTATCTTCCAATTGCAAACCAAAAAATGCCGGGTTAATCGCTTCTTCGGTGAAAGCATCTCTCAATTCAAAATGCAAATGCGGTGCAGTGCTTCCGCCGCTGTTGCCGCTGTATGCAATGGTTTCACCAGCTTTTACAATTAATTTACGGACAGGAAATTTAATGTCAACTTCAAAACTTTTTTGACGGTATTGTTCTGCTTCTACCAAATCAGCAAAGCGTTTTTCTAAACGATTCAAATGACCGTAAACCGTTACAAAGCCTTGCGGATGTTTAACATAAATTGCAACGCCATAACCTGTTGCTGAAATTTTTATTCGGCTTACAAAGCCTATAGCTGCTGATTTTACAGGCAAACCTTCTTTGTTTTGTGTTTTAATATCCCACCCTGTGTGAAAATGATTTTCACGAATTTCACCAAAATTGCCGGCTAATTCAATTGGAATATTTAATGGCGATTGAATGAATTGAGGATAGTTATTGCCATATTTCAAAGTGGCTGGCACTGCACCAAAATAGTGCAACATAGCAGCAAAATATATTTTGAAAAGGAAGGGCATTATTTTATCAAAACATTATCAATTAATCTTACTTCACCAACTTTTGCCGCTATGCAACAAACCAATTCTTGTTTCGTATTCCAATTATCAACAGCTTGTAATGTAGTGGTATCAACTATTTCAACATACTCTACTTTTATCAGCGATTGTTTTTCCAACTCTGCAATTGCCCATTTGTAAAAATTATTGGGCGATGGAAAATTTTCTTTTTTCAACTGAAATAAAACTTGAGAAATGGTCAATGCCTGCTGACGTTCTTCTTTGTTGAGTCGAACATTTCGACTGCTCTTTGCAAGTCCATCAGTTTCACGAACAATCTCACAACGCACTAATTCAGTTTTCCAATGCAACAATTCCAACATTTTTTTAACGATGGTTTGCTGCTGAAAATCTTTTTGCCCCATGAATAATTTATCAGGCTGTACCAACCACAATAAGCGATGCACCACTTGACTCATTCCTTTAAAATGTCCCGGGCGATGTGCACCTTCCATCACTTTATCTAAATCACCAAAATCAAATTCAGGGCAAATCCAATCCTCTGGATAAATATCTTCAACCGTTGGCAGATAGACTACATCACAGTTTACAGCCGATAGCATTTTTAAATCAGCTTCTTCAGTTCGTGGATATTTTTCCAAGTCGTTTTTATCATTGAATTGCGTAGGGTTTACGAAAATGCTGCAAATAGTGATGCCGCAAGTCGTTTGCGATTCAGCAATCAAGCTCAAATGCCCTTGATGCAATGCACCCATGGTTGGTACAAAACCAATAGTTTTGCCTTGCAAACGAGCTACAGCTAAGGCATTGAATAATTCAACGTTATTTCTGACAATCTGCATGAAACAATTTTAAAACTTTTTGTTGTGAAAATTGAGATTTTCTTTTATTATCTTTGCAATCCTTTTTAAAAAACGCCGAAAACTACTACTTAATATTTCATTTCTGAAAAATTAAAAAAGGCCAAAACAGCCACCAAAATTTTACATGAGAAAGAAAAGAGTCTTGATTGTATCACAAGAAATTAATCCTTATTTAGATTACACCAACATGGGCAAAATTTGCAACGCATTGCCCAAACATTTATTGAATGAAGGCGTTGAAATGCGTATCCTGATGCCACGTTTTGGCAATATTAACGAACGCCGACATAAGTTGCACGAAGTAGTAAGATTAAGCGGTATCAACATTGTGATGGGCGATGACGATATGCCTTTGATAATTAAAGTAGCAAGCATGCCAGGTGTTCGCATTCAGGTTTATTTTTTAGATAACGAAGAATTTTTCAAACGTAAAACTGATTTACGCGATGAAAAAGAAAAATTTTATCCTGATAATGCTGAACGAATGGTGTTCTTCTGCAAAGGTGCGATGGAGATTGTGAAAAAATTTGCTTGGCCGCCAGATGTGGTTCATTGCCACGGCTGGATGACTAGTTTGATTCCGTTGTACATGAAAACGGCTTATAAAAAAGAACCGGTTTTCTTAAAATCAAAAGTGATTACTTCGTTCTATAAAAATGATTTTACTGAAACATTGAATAAAAATTTTGCCGAGTTGGGCATGGGCGAAACTATTGTAGCTAAAGAATTTGAATTGTATAAAAAAGCTACCAATCAGGCTTTGTTAGAAGGTGCTATTCATTATTCAGATGCAGTGATTATGGGCGATAATGAAACCGACAAAAAGGTTTTAGAATTTTTAAAATTGCAAAAGAAAAAACCAACATTAGATTTCAACATGGAAGATGGTTATTTGACCGAGTATGTTGATTTTTACAAAAAATTAATGGCTGGAAAATAGTAGAAGCAGTTATTCGTTAATGGTTAATTGTTATTGGTAAAACCGTTTTACCAAATAACTTAATAACGAATAACTATTAACAAAAGAAAAATGAAATTATCGAATTTTAAAAAGCACTTTTTTATTTTAATTGGTTTAATGTATTTGTTTGCTTCATGCAATCAAAACCCTTATTTGGCAACGCATTTGGCTCCATCTACCGATAATTTGATTGGCGCACAAACCGATTCTTTTCAAATTTTTAGCCGAACCGTTTATCACGATTCTATTCCCTCTTATGGCTTATCAACACCAGTTTTAGGAGCTTTAAGCAACAACCTAACCTATGGTAATTGTGTATCTACTTTATATGCACAATTCAATTTGCCAGCCAATTCATTTAGTTTTGACACTTCCGCCGTTTTAGATTCTGTTTTTATTTGTTTTCCTTATGTTGGCACTTATGGCGATACTTTGTCAAAAATGAATTTGACCGTAACACTTGTTGATGCTTCATCCGCAAATAAAATCAACAACGATGCAAATGATAAAACATATTACTCTACAGATAATTTTACTTTAAAATCAACACCCCTTGTCACTCTTAATAATGTGCCAATGAAATTAAAGGATAGTGTAAAAGTATATGCAACCAAAGAAATGCCTCAACTTCGTATTCCTATTAAAGATGCAGCGTTTATTCAAATGCTGAAAAACCAAAGCAGCACTGGGGCATATGCTAATAATACCAATTTTCATGATTTTTTAAATGGTGTTTATCTCAATATTACATCACCACAAACAACTAATGCATTGATGCAATTAGCAACAAACAATGCTAGCATTTCAGGCTTAAAAGTTTATTATCACACTTCTTCTGCAGATTCTTTAACGTTATTATTTGGGATAAATGCAAATGGGACTGTTAGCCATTTTTCACATAATTTTACAGGTAGCAAAGTATTGCAAGCCATCAACAATTCAACTGGAAACGATAGTGTTATCTATGTAACTGGAAATGCAGGTGTAAGAGGCAAATTATACATTCCTGGTTTAAGCAATCTGAAAAATATCGTTATCAATAGAGCTACACTTACACTAAAAGATGTTGACTTAAAAGACACGGCAAGTTTATTTAGCCCGCCAACAAATTTATTGCTCACTCGATATGATGCATCTACCAAAACTGGTTATAGCTTAGAAGATTTAACCGAAGGCTCTCCGGTGTATGGTTTATCATCTGAATTATATTATGGGGGCATCCGAAATCATGATGGTAGCTATACTTTCAATATTGCCAGATATTTACAAAAATTAATTAGTGGTACTTATACTAATGATGGCTTTTTTGTTGAAATGTATAATGCAGCACAACGCCCCTATCAAATTGTCTTAGGAGGAGGAAATAATTACTCCAAAAAAATTAAATTAAAAATTAGTTACACTAAAATTCATTAGCCTATGTGCGGAATTGTTGGTTATATCGGCAAAAGACAAGCGTATCCTATTTTAATAAAAGGATTGAAGCGATTAGAATATCGTGGTTATGATAGTGCTGGTGTAGCATTATTAAACGGCGATTTGAAAACGTATAAGTGTGTTGGAAAAGTTTCTGATTTAGAAAAACATACCGAAGGTAAAGATGTGCAAGGCTCCATCGGTATTGGGCATACACGTTGGGCAACACATGGCGAACCAAATGACATCAATGCTCATCCACATTACAGTGAATCAAAAAATTTAGCGATTATTCATAATGGTATCATTGAAAACTATGCGCCATTAAAAGAAGAGATGATGAGTCGTGGTCATAAATTCATTAGTGACACTGACACAGAAGTATTGGTGCATTTGATTGAGGATATACAGCAAAATGAAAAAGTTGATTTGGAAGAAGCCGTAAGAATTGCATTGAATGAAGTGCATGGCGCTTATGCCATTGTAATTATTTCAAAAGAAAATAATGATAGATTAATCTGTGCAAGAAAAGGCAGCCCAATGGTGATTGGTATTGGCGAAAAAGAATTTTTTATTGCCTCTGATGCCACACCAATTGTTGAATACACCAAGAATGTAATTTATATGGATGATGAAGAAATTGCTGTGGTTACTTTAGATGGGCAGCTTTCTGTCAAAACCATTAAGAACCAAACCAAGACTCCATACATACAAAAATTAGAGATGAAATTGGAGCAGCTTGAAAAAGGTGGCTACGAACATTTCATGCTGAAAGAAATTTACGAACAGCCTCGTTCTATTCATGACACGATGAGAGGAAGAATTAATGCTGAAAGAGGCCTCATAAAATTAGGTGGACTGATTGAGTATGAATCGAAAATTGTTAATGCCGATAGAATCATCATTGTAGCTTGCGGCACGAGTTGGCATGCGGCTTTGGTGGCTGAATATTTATTTGAAGATTTAGCTAGGATTCCTGTTGAAGTAGAATACGCTAGTGAATTTCGCTATCGCAATCCAATCATCACCGAAAAAGATGTGGTGATTGCTATTTCGCAAAGTGGTGAAACTGCTGATACTTTGGCGGCTATTGAATTAGCTAAACAAAAAGGCGCAACTATTTTTGGTGTATGCAATGTGATTGGAAGCAGCATTCCACGAGCATCGCATGCCGGTGCTTATACACATGCTGGTCCTGAAATTGGCGTAGCATCAACAAAAGCTTTCACTAGTCAGGTAACAGTATTAGCATTGATGGCATTGCAGATTGCACACAGCAAAGGCACCATTACTGAATCGCGTTATCATCAGTTGTTGAATGAATTAGAAAACATTCCTGAAAAAGTAAAAGAAGTTTTGAAAGCAGATAATTTGATTCGTGAGATTGCTTATGAATTTAAAGATAGCGCAAACTTTTTGTATTTAGGCCGAGGATATAATTTTCCTGTTGCCTTGGAAGGTGCATTAAAGCTGAAAGAGATCAGCTACATACATGCTGAAGGTTATCCTGCAGCCGAAATGAAACATGGGCCAATTGCTTTGATTGACGAACAAATGCCAGTTGTGTTTTTATGCAACAATCAAAGTGCTTATGAAAAAATTGTGAGCAATGTGCAAGAAGTAAAAGCTCGAAAAGGTCGTGTAATCAGTATTGTAGAACAAGGTGATAAAGAAGTAAAAAAGCTAAGTGAATATTCTATCGAAATACCAAGCACCGAAGAACCTTTCTCTGCCCTGCTTTCTAGTATTCCGTTGCAATTACTAGCTTATCACATTGCTGTGATGAGGGGTTGCAATGTTGACCAGCCAAGGAATTTGGCAAAGAGTGTAACAGTAGAATAAATCGACCATTTATTTACAAAAAAGCACTTGTTTTTTAAAGTGCTTTTTTGCGATTCCTGTTTTTAATGTGAAACCAATTAGATTAACAAAGACAGCATAATAGCCATAAACCCAACAGAAATCAGCAGGTACAATTGTTTATCTTTTTTTTATTTCTTCAAATTCCCTTTAAATAACTATGGGAATTTATTTGGTAAATTTTTACTCCAGCACAATTTTACCACTCTTTAACTCTTTACCAGCCTTTATTTGATAGAGGTAAATTCCTTTGGCTAATTTTTTTTCATTCGCATTCCATTGATGTACATGATTTCCTGCGGCTTCAATGCCACTCATAATTTTGCTCACTTCTTCTCCTGCTAAATTATAAATACTCAACTGAACATATTGCGCAGTTTGCAAAGCATATTCAATATTGAAAATATTGTCAGAAGGATTTGGATACACATTTGTTTTCAAAATAGTATTGCTGCTATTTGTAATTCCTGTTGGATAGAACAAAGGGTCAGCAGCCAATATGGAAGCGATATCTACATTTTCATCACCAGCTTGATAAGCTGTATAGAGATAGCTGTCAAATAACATTTCATCAGTTGTAAAATACCCAGGATTAACCGCTGCATTATGATTTGGTGTCAAAGGATTATTTATCGTGTTATCATAAACATGTTGCGAAAACAATCGATAACTAGTTGGCAATTTCACCATTTTAGTAAAAGTATATTGCCCTTGCCAATGAAAATTCCAATGCGGAACTTTGATTAACGGAATCGTATCAATGCCTTTAAATGCATAATTGATAATACTTGTGCAGGTATTATGCGAATGCACAAAAGAAGAATAAAGCGAAACACTATAAGGCATAGTACCAGATGTGGGGAAATATGCATTGGCTGTAGTTACTGAATTTGCAGGAACTGTAAAATTCCAATTTTGTAAAACTGTTTCAAAATACATCGGTCTTACATTAGGTTCATTAACAGGATAAAAAAAGAAATGGACCTCTGAACTATCTTGCTGCCCTGCTGTATTTTCAGGCACATGCAATTGCAACGAAAGCGTTGAAGAACCCTTTAATCTAATCCCTAATTTAGTGGGTGCAACACCTGGAAACACAGTTGGTCCCATACCTGGCGCATAATCACCAATATTTATTTGTCCTTGAAAATTATAACAGTTACCTGATAAATCATCAACAGCGGTGTTGGTTGTATCAATCGTTATCACTGCATGATGAATGATGGCACGATTGCTTGGAACATATTCAAATGCACGTATATAGCGGTCTTGAGGCAAATTAATTGGAATATTCAAGCAAATGTATTTATCGGTAGTGGTAGATGTGCTGGTGAATTTTGGAAACTTCACAATCATATCGGGTGTGCCATACAATTCAGCTTTGGTATAGTTAGGTACAGGCGGAGCTAATGTGGTATCACCTGCTAACAAGCCACCATTCAGCCAATTTATTAAAGTGGCTTTATCAGTTGCACTTAAAATTCTTTCATGAGCATAGTGCTTGTAATTAGCGTCAGGCGGCCAAGGTGGCATTCTGTTGCTTAGCAAATCAGCCGAAATAGAGTAACTATTTGCTACCACATCTGAATAATGCGTCAATGAAAATTTTATTCCTCCGTTGTGATGACAACTGGTACAATTGTTATAAAAAATCGGCGCTACATCTTTATAAATCGTTTGTGCATTTAGTTGTATAACATTTGCTGCAAAAAGGAATGCTAAAAGAAAAATACTTTTCTGTTTCATTGTTGAAGTGGTTTAAATTTTCATAAAGTTACTGAAAGAAAAGCGGATTGTTTTCCAACAATCTTTTTGCATGATGAACCGTGAGAATATCAATTCTGTTTGCATCCACTATCCAATAAATAATTCTGTAATTGCCTTTGATAAGTTCTCTCAAATTTTCATTTTGAATTTCAGGCACAACTCTGCCAATTGCAGAATTGGTTTGTAAAATATCAACCGAGTGAAACAACTTGAAAACAGCAGCTTCAGCATATTTTACCGAATCAAACGAAATGTAATTTTTGATTTCTTCCAAATCGTTTTGCGCTTGTGTAGTCCAATTTATTTGAACCATTTTTCAACCTTGTTTTTCATTTCATCATGTTTGATGACTTCGTTGTTTTTTGATTGCTCCATTCCTGTTTGAATTTTATTGAGCAAAATCAACTCTTCTACAATTTCATCTAATGAAAATGAATTCGGCAATTTATTGATGGAATCTAAAACAATGGCTTTGTTGAGCATAAAAAATTGTTTTTGTAAAGATAAATAAAAATGTTGCTTATAAACAAAATCGCTACAAACCAGTCCAAATCAGCATTCGCACCTGCTCCTCTTTTTTGAATTGCTCGTTTGATTTTTCTATTTCTTCTAATTCTTTTTCGGATGATTTTTCAAAACATTAATAGCAACATCAATCCATTCAACTCCTCTAATTTTTAAAACTGGAGTAAAAAAATATTTTTCTTTTTTGTCCCAATGCTCTTCCATTGGCTCAATTTTTATACTATTTTTTATAAGAGCATCAAAAATGTAAATATCATCAGAATTACCATAAATAATGGTTTCGTAGTTTTCAATTACAAAGCCGCAATTAACTTTAAACCAAAATCGGTTATAATATTGGTAGGTTGAAAAATATTGTTCTTTGGTAAAAAAAGTTGACTTAATCTCATTTAAGATTGAATTGAACAATTCTAATTTTTCATAAGGCATACAAACTTCAAGTTCTACATCTAGTTTTTCAATGTTAGTTAAATAATTTTCTTTCAGGGCATTCATTTCTTCAATCGTAATACAATTGCTTTCCATGATTGTGCTATTTGAAAAAGCAGAAAAAAAATCTACGACATCAGCAAGAGTTTTATTTCTTAACTCTTTTAACTTTAAATATTCTATTCTTGATTTCCGTTCCATAATTCATCATTCTAAAACAACTCCCCAGTCTTCGGCTCTTCTTCCACAAATAATTCAGCGCTTAAAATATCGGTGCCTATTTTTGTACCAACGGTTTTCCAGCCTTTTACTTCTGTTACCATTGATAAATCAGTTTTGTATTCCACTGCTTCACTTTTCTTTTTACCGGCTTTCAATCTCACAATTGGCTTGGCTTGTGTGGTTGCCAACAACAATTCATTTTTATCACCTTCTTTTATAAATAAAAATTTGGTGTTCAAAGTTTGTGTTTCAATCAAAAATCTTTTGGCATTAAAACACTTCATTTCAGCATCGTAATAAATACAACTGATTGGTTTTTGCGAATCAAATTTTTCAATTGCCAATGTTTGATTGCTTTCAAATCGATTGGTCAATTCATAATTCGTTAATTCATATGTGCCATCTTTATACAACGCAATTATTTTATCATCGCCCTCGAAATTGCCCAGCAGCTTGCCTTTGCCATCAGTATTCAATCTGCCCACTTCATCATCATAAAATATTTTGATGCCGCTCAAAGTTGATTTCCCTTTCTCTTTTAACGTGATTTTATGAACCGCATATTTAGTCAGTTGATTTCCATTGCTGCCACGTCCTTTAATTTCCAATTCAGTAAAATCAAAATCAAATACCTTGATTCTTGCACTGGCTGTAGGTTTCAGCACCACATTCACTTTTTCAGCTTCACCATTCGGGTTTGATGAAAAATATAAAACCTTCGATTTCGGGTCGCCTTTTGTTAAATCATATTCTTTATCACGGGTTACACCACCAGCCTGAAAGCGCTTCACATAAGTAATTCCAGAAGCACCATCTACATAAGCCATGTTGTAAGTTGTTCGTTCATCATTCTTTTTGAAAATTTCAACATGAATAATATCCTTGCCTACAAAGGTTTTGTCGCTCACTTTGGTAACAATCATTTTTCCATCTTTACGGAAAACAACGATATTATCTAGGTCGCTGCAATCAAACAAGAATTCATCTTTTTTCAAACCGCTTCCAATAAATCCTTCATTCCAATTCACATACAACTTAGTATTGGCAATGGCTACAGCCGCTACCTGAATATTGTCAAACGTACGGATTTCAGTTTTACGTTCACGGCCTTTTCCATATTTTTTCAATAAATTTTCAAAATAAGCAATCGTGAAATCTCGTAAATGTTCTAAATCGTGTTGCGTTTGTTTGATGTCATTTTCGATGTTGTTGATTTGTTCAATCAACTCATCAATATCTAATTTGTAAATCCGACGAACAGGTTTTTCTGTCAGTTTTAAAATGTCTTCCCGTTCAATATTTCTTTTCAGATTTTTTTTGAATGGCGCAAAAGCCTTGTCTATGGCGGAAATCACAGCTTCCCAAGTATCGTGTTTCTTCTCTAATTCTTTATAAATTTTTTCCTCAAAGAAAATTTTCTCTAATGAAGTATAATGCCATTTTTCGTTTAGTTCACTCAATTTTATTTCCAATTCCTTCTTCAACAAATCCATTGTGTTGTCAGTAGAAATTTTCAACAATTCCGAAACACCAATGAATACGGGCTTATCATTTACAATTACACAAGCATTCGGCGAAATAGAAACTTCGCAATCGGTAAATGCATACAATGCATCAATCGTTACATCAGGCGAAATACCCTGAGCCAGCTGCACTTCAATTTCAACAGCTGCTGCCGTATTGTCAACTATCTTTTTGATTTTGATTTTTCCATTATCATTTGCCTTAACAATACTTTCCATCACTGAAGTGGTTGTAGTGCCAAATGGAATATCTTTTATCAACAAAGTTTTTTTGTCCAATTCCTCAATCTTGGCTCTGACACGTAGTTTGCCACCACGTTTGCCATCATTGTAATTAGCAACATCAATCATTCCACCCATCATAAAATCTGGGTATAATTCAAATTTTCTTCCTTTCAAATATTGAACAGAAGCCTGAATTAATTCGCAAAAATTATGAGGTAAAACTTTCGTTGCCAAACCCACTGCAATCCCTTCAACGCCTTGTGCCAATAACAATGGAAACTTCATTGGCAAAGCAACTGGCTCATTTTTTCTGCCGTCATAACTCAATTGCCATTGCGTTGTTTTTGCATTAAAAGCTACATCCAATGCGAACTTCGACAATCGAGCCTCAATATATCTTGGCGCAGCTGCATCATCACCAGTTCGTACATCGCCCCAGTTTCCTTGTGTTTCAATCAACAATTCTTTTTGTCCGATTGCCACCATGGCATCGCCTATTGAAGCATCACCATGCGGATGATATTGCATGGTTTGCCCGATTACATTCGCCACTTTATTGAATCTGCCATCGTCCATTTCTTTCATGGCATGCAAAATTCTGCGTTGCACAGGCTTCAAACCATCTTCCACCGCAGGCACAGCACGTTCGAGAATTACATAAGATGCATAATCTAAAAACCAACCTTTGTAGAGGTCGGTTACGGTATCAACTTCGTGATTGTTGTTTTGTGTTGGTATAATTTTTTCTTCCATTTTTAATTTTTTGATTGAACGCTGATGACGCTGATTTTTATGATTGATTAAGATTTGAATCTGCGTAAATCATAACCATCATAATAATCTGTGTTCTATCACCCAAAATACTCTACATAAATATTTTCTGTTTCCTGCAATTTCACACAATGCAATTCGCAGTCTTTAATGTGTGGTTTTAATTCATCCCAAATTGCTTTTGCAAAATTTTCGGCCGAAGGAACAATGTCTTTTAAAAAGTCAACATCCAAGTTTAAATTTTTGTGGTCAACTTTATCCAAAATATTGGTTCTGATTAATGTGCTAATGTCTTTCATGTTCACCACATAACCCGTTTCAGGATTTACTTCACCTTTTACAGTTACAAACAAAACATAGTTGTGCCCATGCCAATTAGGATTGGCGCAGCCTCCGAATACTTCCAGATTTTTTTCATCGCTCCAGTTTTTGTTGTAAAGCTTGTGTGCTGCGTTAAAATGCTCTCTTCTAGTTAAATAAAACATAATGGCGAAATTAAAATTTAGGAAGCGTAAAAAGTAGTTGCAACGCATTATTTTTGTTCCATGCGATTGTTAATTGTATCGGCCACCGTTCACGAAATTCAGCCATTGCTCGAACATTTTGAGTTTCAGCAACAGAAAAATATTTTTTCGTTTCAAAAAAATCACAAACAAATTGATCTCTTGATTGCAGGTATCGGGGGCTCAATTTTCACTTTTCATGTGATGGAATATTTGCTGCATCATCGCCCCGATGCAGCTATTCAAGGTGGTTTTGCAGGAGTAAAAGAAAATTTTATCGAATTGGGAAATACATTTGAAATAGTTGCAGATTGCTTTGCTGATAATGGGGCTTATGAAAATGATAATTACAAAACTTTGTTTGATTTGAATTTGATGAACGAAAATGAATTTCCATTTTCAAAAACAATGTTGGCAAATGATTCTAAATTTCCTATTCCATTTCATCCGATTAAAAAAGCAATTGGAAGGTCAGTTAATTTAATTGAGGCCGCTGAAAATCGGTTGGAAAAATTGAATCAAAAATTTCATTGCGATGCTGAAAGTATGGAAGGTGCTGCATTCCATCACATCATGTTACATAAGAAAATCGCTTTCAAACAAATCAGAGTAGCATCAAATTTTATTGGTGAGCGAAACAAAGCAAAATGGGAAATGAAAAAATCAATTGAAAATTTGAGCCACTTTTTGATTAATGTTGTGGAAGAATTCTTGAAATAAAACTCTTAAATACTTATGCATCAATCAGGCTTTGTTAATATCATCGGCTTGCCAAACGTAGGAAAATCAACGCTTTTGAATGCTTTGTTGGGCACGAAATTATCTATCGTTTCGCCCAAAGCCCAAACTACCCGAAAAAGAATTTTAGGAATTTTTAATCATAAAAAGTGTCAGATAGTATTTGGTGATACGCCTGGCATTTTACAACCTGCTTACAAAATGCAGGAAACCATGACTGCTGCAATAGCGGAAAGCATGGAAGATGCAGACGTATTGATTTATTTATTGGAGCCAGGCATGAATGAAGCAGTTGCGGCTGGTTGGATGCAAATGATAAAAACCAAAGCACCAATTTTTGTGGTCATCAACAAAGTTGATTTGATAGGCGAAGGTATGTTGGAAATAAAATTAAACTATTGGCGTAATCATCCTGGAGTGGCTGAGGTATTGGGTGTTTCGGCATTAGAGAGTTATCATTTGAATGAACTGATTGAAAAGATTTTAAAGTATTTACCTGAAGCCGAACCATATTTTTCAAAGGATGATATCAGCGATAGAAATGTTAGATTTTTTGCTGGCGAAATGGTTCGTGAAAAAATATTTTTACAATACAAAGAAGAAATCCCATACCACAGCGATGTAATGGTTACTGAATATAAAGAGAAGCCAGATATTGATGTGATTAAAGCAACAATTATTGTCAACAGAGAAACTCACAAAGGCATTATCATCGGTAAAAACGGAACGGCATTAAAAAAATTGGGTACCGCTGCAAGGAAAGAAATTGAAGCATTTGTAGGCAAAAAAGTATTTTTAGAGTTGACTGTAAAAGTGCAAGAAAACTGGATTGACAATACTTTGAAGCTACAAAAATTAGGTTACATTAATTCATGATGTGACATCATTTAATGTTTAAAATGCCTAACCCCAGTCATCACCATCGCTAAATTATTAGCGTTGCAGTAACCAACACTTTCTTTGTCTTTTACCGAACCTCCAGGCTGAATTACAGCACTGATTCCTGCTTCATGCGCTACTTGTACACAATCAGGGAAAGGAAAAAAAGCATCGCTTGCCATTACTGCACCTTTCAAATCGAATCCGAAATTTTTAGCTTTTTCTATTGCTCCTTTCAAAGCATCAATACGACTGGTTTGACCGCAACCGCTACCAATCAATTGCTCATTTTTTACCAACGTAATCGCATTCGATTTTAAATGTTTGTTGATGATATTGGCGAATAATAAATCACGAGTTTCACCCTCAGTTGGTTTGCTGTTGGTGCAATAATTAAAATCGGCTTCTGTAATTACTTTATTGTTGTAATCCTGTATCAATGAACCGTTCAAGGCTGTACGTGTAGTTTTATTTTGTGGCACATATAATTTTTTCTGCTTCAAAATAATGCGATTCTTTTTTTCTTTCAATAAAGCTAAAGCATCATCATCATAGCTTGGGGCAATTAAAACTTCGATAAAAACTTTGTGAATTTCTTCGGCAGTTTTCAAATCAATATGCCCATTACAAATTACTACACCACCAAATGCAGCCACAGGGTCGCCTGCTAATGCACGTTTCCAAGCTTCGCAAATGTTTTCAGCACTTGCACAACCGCAAGCATTGTTGTGTTTTAAAATTGCAACCGTTGGTTTGCTGAACTCTACAATCAAGCCCATAGCGGCATCCATGTCGAGCAAATTGTTGTAAGAAATTTCTTTACCGTTCAGTTGCTCAAACAATTCAGCTAAATCACCTTTGAAAAAGCCCTGCTGATGAGGGTTTTCACCATATCTTAAAATTGTGCCAGGGTTAAACCAGTTATGAATCACAGTATCATAATGTGATGTAACACCAAAAGCTTCGGCAGCTAAACGTTTGCGTTGTGCTAAAGTTGATGAACCATTTTGATTGGCTAAAATATTTTCTAAAGACTTATAATGCGCTTTGGATGGGATGATTACGACATCATTAAAATTTTTTGCTGCGCCACGAATCAATGAAATTCCACCAATGTCAATTTTTTCGATAATTGCTTCCTCATCATTTGATGTGGCTACTGTTTTCTCAAACGGATACAAATCAACCACCACACAATCAATCATCGGGATGCCATATTTTTCCAATTCATCTTTGTCTTGTGCATTATTTCTTCGCGATAAAATGCCACCGAAAATAGCAGGATGCAAAGTTTTCACTCTGCCACCAAATATAGATGGATAGCCAGTTACGCTCTCTACTTCAATAGCATTAAACCCTTTCTGGCGTATAAATTCGTAAGTGCCGCCAGTGGAATAAATTTTTATTTGCTGCTCATTTAGTTTTTCTAAAATCGTATCTAAACCTTCTTTATCAAAAACAGAAATCAGGATGGAATTAATTTTTCGTTCGCTCATTCAAAATTATTTTTTGGGAGTGCGAAGGTAAGAGTTTAAAGTAGTAATAAAAAGAAATTAATCTTCCATTGGCGTATAATCATCACCACTATTGCCACCGCCACCGCCGTGTGTGCCAGCATCTTCGGTTGGTTTGGTGCTGCCGCCTTTATAGTGGCTACAATCCATTTCGATGGTTAATTCGGTTTCGGGTGTTGGAAATGTGGCTTCATTGTCGAGCTTCAACGATTTATCGGCATAAGCTTTTTTCAAAAAATTAGACCAAATTGGCAAAGCCGAAGCAGCGCCTTGTCCAGCAGCCATGCTGGTAAAATGCAAAATAGGGTCTTCACAACCAACCCAACAACCGCCCACCAATTGCGGTGTCATGCCCATAAACCAAGCATCGGTATGCCCTTGTGTGGTGCCAGTTTTGCCAGCTAATTGACAGTTCAATCCTAAATTTAATAAACGAACAGCTGTGCCATGCTGCACTACCCCTTGCAATAATTTATTCATCACAAAAGCAGTTTGGTCGCTGATGACTTCAGTTTGTTGTGGTACAAATTCTTTAATCACATTTCCATATTTATCTTCAATTCTAGTGATATAAATTGGTTTGCTGCAAATACCTTTGTTGGCAAAGGTGCTGTAAGCACCAACCATCTCAAACACTGATATATCAGGTGTTCCGAGGCAAATACTTGGGAATGGGTCAATTTGTGAAGTAACACCCATTTTGTGCGCCATTTCAGCCACAGGTCGTGGACCAATTTGTTTCATTAAATAAGCAGTGATACAATTCACCGAATTTGCCAACCCTCTAAACATATTCATGGAGCCACCATATTTTCCATCAGAATTTTTTGGTGTCCAATTGTTATAAGCAGTAAACACCACAGGTTCGTTGGGTATTTGCATACATGGTGACCAACCATTATCAATGGCTACGGTATAAACAAATGGCTTAAACGTAGAACCAATCTGCCTTTTGGTGTTCACATTCACATGGTCGAGCTGAAAATATTTATGATTGATGCCACCCACCCAAGCTCTGATTTCACCTGTTTGAGCATCCATCACCATAAAGCCAGTTTGTAAAAATTCGCGATGATAAATAATAGAATCCCATGGGCTCATGATGGTATCTCGTTCGCCAACCCAAGTAAACACCTTCATACGAATGTGTTTTTGAAAATTTTCTTCAATTTCTTTTTCACTCAACCCTTGTGCTTTCAAAGCCCTGTATCTGTCGCATCCATGGTAGGCGTTGTTCCATTCATTGGGATGTCCTTCAAACGGGTTTTTGTTGCGGTATTGTGCAAAAAACAATTTTTGATGTTCGGTTAAGTGCTTTGTCATAGCCTCTTCAGCATACCCTTGCATTTTGCTGTTGATGGTGGTATAAACTTTTAATCCATCTTTATACAAATCATAATAACTACCATCAGGCTTTGGATTATCCTTAATCCATTTTTGTAAATCCATGCGGAGAAACTCACGGAAATAAGGCGCCAAACCTTCGTTATGCGTTGATTTATTATACACCAATGCAATTGGTTTTTCTTTCAGTTTATTGTATTCCTCCTTTTTTAAGTAGTCGTATTTTACCATTTGCATCAATACAGTATTCCGACGCAGCAAAGCTTTTGGCATATTGGTTCGTGGATTATAAATGCCCGGTCCTTTCAACATACCAATCAACACAGCAGCTTCTTCTACCTTTAATGAATCAACAGGTTTGCTGAAAAATGTTTGTGCAGCGGTTTTAATGCCATAAGCATTTTCGCTAAATGGTACAATGTTTAAATACAAATTCAGAATTTCAATTTTGGTATATTTTCGCTCCAAACGCACTGCTATCAGCCACTCACGAAGTTTATCAAATGGTAACATCAATTTTGTATGATGTCGTTTGAATAAATTTTTTGCTAATTGTTGTGTTAGTGTACTTGCGCCGCCATCGTGCCCAAAACCAAATACAGCCCTCATCAACCCTCTTACATCAATACCACTGTGTTCATCAAAACGTACATCCTCTGTGGCTTTCAGACAGTTAACTACATTTGTATTCAGCTCGGTTAATGTTGCATTGGTCCTGTTTTCGTCTAAATAATATCTGCCTAAAACTTTTCCATCGGTTGAAATTACTTCCGTCGCTAAAGCTGATTTAGGATTCTCTAGCTCTTGCCAGTCGGGCATTTTACCAAATAAACCAAAGTTGACCATTAATAAAATCAAACAAAAAAGTAAGATTGCTCCTAAGTAGGAATACCAAAAATATTTGATGTATTTTTTTATATCGGATGACATGACTGAGGTTTAAAAGAAAAACAAAGTTAAACGAAAACCATGACGCATCAGAAACAACAAACTGACAACACATTTCGTTTGTCTAATATTAAATTCACTTCGTTTTAACGCTTTATCTTCGCAAAAATTTTCTATTCATGATTTGGAATAAGATTGCTCAATTTATTTTGAAAAATCGTTTGCTGCTTTTGTTGTTGTTAGCTGCAACAACAGCATTGATGAGCTTTTTCGCAGCACAAGTAAAAATCACCAACGAGTTTAATAAAAGTATTCCTATCACCAACCCTAAGTATTTGGCTTACATGGATTTCAAAAAGAAATTTGGTGAAGATGGAAATGTGATGGTGGTCGGTTTTAAAACTGATAAAATTTTCCTGAAAGATTTTTTTAATCAAATTCAAAACTTATGCGATTCTATAAAAAAAATTGAAGCGGTGGAAGATGTTTTGTGTTTCAGCAAATCGCTGAATGTGATTAAAGATACAGCGACTCAAAAATTTATTACACAAAAAATATTTCCTTCAAAAGTGGCTTCACAAGCTGAATTGGATAGTTGCTGGAAATTATTTAATACACTTCCTTTTTACAAAGGGTTGTTATACAACGATAACAGTCATGCCATTTTAATGGCCATAAAAATCAATAAGGAAGTGATGAATTCGCCCAAGCGAACATTGCTTGTAAACAACATTCAGCAAGCCGTTGAGCGCTTTTCAATTGCACAAAATGTTGAGCCTCACTTAAGTGGATTGCCTTTGTTAAGAACATTAATTGCGAAGAAAATCTCTAAAGAAAGTACTTTGTTTACCATTGTTTCATTAGTGCTTACGGCCTTGATTTTGCTGCTTTTCTTTCGCTCTTGGACGGCTATGTTTTTATCACTCATCACAGTCGGGATTGGCGTTGTTTTTTCACTAGCAACTGTTGTTTTGTTAGGTTATAAAATCACTTTATTAACTGCATTGGTTCCAACTTTGATTGTCGTCATCGGCATTCCAAATTGTGTTTATCTCATCAATAAATTTCACATCGAATTTGGAAAAACAAAAGATAAAATGTTGGCGCTGCACAACACGATTGAAAAAATGGGCGTAGTTACACTCTTCACCAACCTCACGGCAGCAGTGGGTTTTGGAGTTTTTGTTTTCACAAAAAGTTCCATTTTGTTAGAGTTTGGAATGGTGGCTGGTATCAATATCATTTTGATTTTTGTAGTGTCATTAATTTTCATTCCGTGTGCATTAAGTTATTTGCCAGCACCGCATGAAAAGCATTCGGATTACATGGAAAACAAATGGCTCACTTATATTTTAGATAAATTAGAGTTGTGGGTTTTTCATCATCGGAAATATGTGTATGGTATATCGATGATTGTAGCAATCATCAGCATTTTGGGCGTTATGCGTTTAAAAGCGTTGAGTTATATTGTGGATGATTTGCCAAAAAAAGATGCACTGTATCTCGACTTAAAATTTTTTGAAAAAGAATTTAAAGGCATTATGCCTTTTGAAATTTTAATTGATTGCAAAAAGAAAAAACAAGCATCATTACCAAAGACTTTTAAGAAGGTGGATGAATTGGAAAAAGTATTGGCACAATTTCCAGAATTTGCAAAACCATTAAGTTTAACACAGGGCGTAAAGTTCGCTACACAGGCTTATTACAACGGCGACCCAAATCAATTTCATGTGCCAGGTGATGAATTTGAGCAAGCATTCGTTTATGGTGCTTTACTGAAAAATAAAGGGGGGAAAAATAACGACATGAATAAGTTGTTAGGTTCGTTTATTGATTCAACAAAACAATTTACAAGAGTGAGTGTGAGCATGATTGATGCTGGCAGTAATCGTTTGCCACAAATTGTTGATAGCCTGAAACCTAAAGTGGATGCCATTTTCGACTCTTCAAAATATCATGTTACATTCACTGGAACAAGCGTTGTTTTTTTGGAAGGCACAAAATTTATTGTTAGTTCACTTCGCGATAGTTTGATTTTAGCATTCATCACCATTGTGTTTTGTATGCTTTGGTTGATGCGTAGCTGGCGCATTTTATTGATTTCATTATTACCAAATATTTTGCCTTTATTAATCACAGCAGGTGTAATGGGTTGGTTAGGCATTCCCTTGAAACCTTCAACAGTATTGATTTTCAGCATTTCACTCGGCATTGCTATTGATGTTACGATTCGCTTTTTAGTGAATTACAAACAAGAATTAATCACACATAATTTCGATATTCCAACCACGGTAAAATTCACGGTGCATGAAACCGGCGTAAGCATCATTTACACTTCACTAATTTTGTTTGCAGGTTTCTTTATCTTCATCATTAGCGGCTTTGGAGGTATTATTGCGTTGGGTTTGCTCACTTCATTAACCTTAATTTTATCCATGATTACCAACTTAACTTTATTGCCAAGTTTGTTGTTGTGGATGGATAAAGCACAGAAAAAGAAAAGCTAAAAGTTCATCAAGTTCTTAAAGTTTGTAAAGAAAAAAATAAATGAATCAAGAAAAATTAATTTTAGTAGTGAATGATGATGGTGTTACTGCACCAGGCATCAAAGCCTTGGTGGAAGCGGTTTCACATTTGGGTAGAGTAATAGTTGTTGCACCTGATGCGCCGCAAAGTGGTATGGGTCATGCCATCACTATTGGCAGTCCGTTGCGATTAGAAAAAGTGGATTTATTTAAAGGTATTGAAACTTATCAATGCAGTGGCACACCTGCCGATTGTGTGAAATTGGCGATTGATAAAGTGTTACACCGCAAACCTGATTTGTGTGTAAGCGGCATTAATCATGGCAGCAATGCTTCTATCAATGTAATTTATAGCGGCACCATGAGTGCAGCCATAGAAGCGGCAATTGATGGCATTCCATCTGTTGGTTTTTCATTATTGGATTATGATTTTGATGCTGATTTTTCGGCATCGAAACATTTTGTTACAAAAGTTGCTGAAAGAGTTTTGCAACATGGCTTGCCATTAAATTCGTTGCTGAATGTGAACATTCCGAAATTAAATTTGAATGAGATAAAAGGAATGAAGGTTTGCCGACAAGCTTACGCCAATTGGGTAGAAGAATTTGATGAACGACGTGACCCACGAGGCAAAAAATATTTTTGGCTCACAGGAAAATTTGAGAGCAATGATAAAGCTGAAGATACTGATGAATGGGCTTTGGCAAACGGTTTTGTATCGGTAGTGCCAGTGCAATTTGATTTAACGGCGCATCAACATATTGCTGCTATCACAAAAATTTTAATAGACTAAACAACAAAAACATTTAACCACATAGACACATAGAAATTTTAGAAAAATAATTTCTTTGCTTTCTATGATAAAAGATTCATCTTCTATTTTCACTTTGAATAAATATCAGAAATGAAATAGTAAAACATTAGTTCCGATAAATCGGAATTTCTATTGTGCCTATGTGTTTTAAAATTTAATTTAAAAATGAATTTCTTTAAAATTGACAAAGCATGGATGGGCGCTATTTTGGCGATTGTTTTTCCATTGCTTGGCTATTTATTTCTTTCGCAATTAAGCGATGTTTTAAGGGGTTGGGTGCTGCCAAGCTATGCAGGGTTTTCTTTTAAGTTTATGGTGGTGATGAGTGTTTGCTGCAATTTGCTTCCATTTGCTGTGGCTCGAAAGCAGCGAAGAGATTTTCAAATGCAAGGCATAGTTGGTGTTACATTAGCTTTGGCGCTTTGCTATTTTGCTTACATGATTTGGAAAAGCTAGGCTTAGCGTTTATGCAAAACTTGCAATAATGAATCAATTGCATGTTCTCCTTGTTCGTTATACCCTGGCAAATAGTAAATAATTTTTCCTTCTGGATTTACTAAATACAAATGAGGGTTGCCATAAACACCATAATCTTGCTCGGCTTTTTCCGCTTTGTAATAAATAGGGAATTGTAAATTTTTCTTTTTTGAGAAAGATTGAATAATGACACTATTGGTTTCATGAGCATCTAACCAAAACACTCTTACATCGCTGTATTTATTAGCCAATTCATTTAAAAAAGGAATACACTTTACACAATAAAAACAAGTAGTATAACTAAAATCAATGAGTTGATATTGACCTTTAAAATCATTACTACTAATTACTTTACCATCTAAAGTGCTTGCCTGCCAAGGCTTTGCAAGTTGCCCAATTTTTGAAGTATCACTTTTTTGCCTTTTCAATGATTCTTCTTCATGTTTTTCGGCTTCTTCAACTGTACTAATTATGGTGTAATTTTTATAGCTTGAAAAATCAGTTGGTGCTGTAAAAAAATTGGTTGTAAATTTTTCTGTAGTGATGTTTGATAAATCTATTTCTTTAATTGAAGCTGTGCCTTCCAAATTCTGAAAATCAATAAATCTAATTGGATACATTGTTTTTTTATCAACAAATATTTCATTGTAAAATGGTCCAGAAATAATATTGTTTACATAATCAGTATCAATTACAAAACTCTTTAAATAATAGCAATGCGTATTTTTGTAAATGGTGTCGTTAATGAAAGTGATTTTATCCCAATTTTTTTTATCAACGTAATAGCTGAAATTTACCGGGTTCATCAAAATTTTAAGCAATCGATTATTTTGTCGATAATTTCTTTCTCTCCATTCCATCAATCGATTGGCTTCAATTTTTGCATAGCGAATTGTTTTTTTTGCACTATCAATTACAGCACAATTTTTACCATCTAAATACCAGATACCATCCTGTGAAAAATCTTTAAAAACCACTGGTGACAAGCTATCTGACAGGTTGCGTTTATAATATACTTTGTCGATGCTTTTAAAAACAACGGCCTTGCCCGTATCTGTATATTCACTAAAAGAGTAATTAATTGTGTAGCTGCCTTCACTCATCGAATTTAATTTTTGAAGCATGGTAGCCGAAAACTGTTGCAAAGTTTTTATTTGCTTATCTGGCGACGAAAATGAAAACAAAAACGGAAGAAATAAAAACAATTTTTTCATGACGATTGGTTTTAGAGTTTTATAAAAATAAAATGTTTGAATAAAATTAGCCGATAAATTTTACTTTTAATGCAACAAAAAGTTACAACAAAAATGAAAAATATTTTTTCAAAAACCATTGGCTTACTTTTTATTTTCATTTCGCTGAATGGTCAAGCACAAAATGCTTTGGAAATTTACAGAACAAAATCAAGCGATAAAGAAAATGTACGTGAATCGTATTTTTTGTTAGCAAATCACGAAGCAAAAGTTGTTACAGAGCTGTTTACCTACAATGGTTTGGTGCAACAGGTAGCTGATACTTTTTTGATGATTGACAGTCAAAAAATTTCATACAATTTAATTCGCTCCATCGCTTTTAAAAAATCGGATGCGGCTTATCGAAAACAAAAATGGACTGGTGCAGCAATCACCATTCCAGCTGTGGCTTTTGCATCGTTGTTTGCTTATAGTTTAACCAACAACAATAAAAACGGCTTCCAGAGTTGCTTTGGAGGAATCGGCTCGTTGCTGTTTGTTCCTGCTGCTTTAATTTGGGGAATCCCGATGTTGTTTAATAGCAAATCAACTTTTGATTTGTACAATAATAAATGGCAAATGAATTTGGTGAAGAAAAACTAAAACAACGTCATTTCTTTCAAACCATTTAAAAATTCTGCAATGGTTTTTGGAAAGGCATGTACTTCAATTAATTCCGAATTGACAAATGAAAAACCTTCTGCCATCAAGGTTTTCACGTTTTCGGTTTTTAAAAGATAAAACTGAATAAATAATCTTTGATGCGTTAAATCTTGTTGTTTTAAAATTCCCTGACGAAGATTTTTTTTATCTGTTCTTTTAAAATTTTTAAACAGCGGATGCTGTTTCATCAGTTTTGATTTCATCAACTCATCTTTGCTGAATTGCTTCTCGGTTTCAATTAATGGAAACTGAAAAAGATTTTGCCAAATATCTTCTTGTGTTCTTTTTTCAATCAAAATATATTTTCCATCAGTGATGTAGAAAAAATTGAAGTATCTGTTTTTTCGTTTCAGTTTTTTTTCTTTCACTGGCAAATCAGCCACCAGATTTAGTTCAAAGGCTTTGCAATTTTTCTTAAAAATGCAATCATCGCACTTCGGATTTTTGGGTGTGCATTGCGTTGCACCAAAATCCATCATTGCCTGATTGTAATGTGCTGGATGTTTTTTATCTAAAAATTTATTGGCTAATTGTTCAAATTGTTTTTTCCCTTTTGTTGAATCAATGGGCGTTTCAATTGCATTGATTCGGCTTAAAACTCTGTAAACATTTCCATCCACAACGGCATGAGGCAAATCAAAAGCAAACGATGAGATAGCAGCGGCAGTATAACTTCCGATGCCTTTTAGTTTTTTTAATTCTTCGTAATCCTGCGGAAATTGATTGTTGAATTTTTCGTTGATTTCTCTTGCTGTTACCAACAAATTTCTTGCCCGTGAATAATATCCCAAGCCTTGCCAAATCTTCATCACATCATCATCTTTGGCTTTTGCCAGACTTTCAACTGTTGGATATTTTTCAATAAATTTTTCAAAATAAGGCAGGCCTTGTTCAACACGGGTTTGTTGCAAAATGACTTCGCTCAACCATACCGTGTAAGCATCTTTCGAACCTTTCCAGGGCATCGGGCGATGATTGGTGTCAAACCAATTCAACAATACTTTTCTGAAAAATTCAACATTCATAGGAGCGAATTTTACTTGATGCTTTTAGTGTAGCCCTTCAAAACATCAGCATTGATGCGTTGTTTGCGTTTTAACTTCGCATCATATTTAGAAACATACACGTTGCAGAATACAGCATCTTCGCAGCTTATAAAATAGTGAACCAATTCATTGTTGTCATTGGGAATTATTTTTAACACTGCATAATCCAAATTGGCCTGTTGCAGTTTTACAAAAATTGAGTCCGCATTATCAATCTGCGTTTCGTAAGGATAAAATGATTTATCAACTCTGCCATCACCAAATTTATTTTGGTCAATATCTTTTTTATCAATCAGCAATGTTTTAGTGCTCAACATTTTTGCATTCGCTGCAATATTTTTTTTCACATCGCCTTCCTTCAAACCCTGCAAACGATTATTTAATTCGTATTGCAAAATCATCATCGAATATGCGTCATCCAAATAAAGAGGTGCGATTAGATTTGTTCGGGTGCTGAACAATTCAGGCTTTCCGGGCATTAACATTTCCGCCAAACGCAATTCAAAACATCCCCATCTTTCATTATTGGATAATTTTTTAAATGGTAAACCAATTTCGATTTCAACTTTTGGATTGGGTGAAGGCAAGGGTTTATCAGTTTGTTCAAGCCATTGCAACAACAAATAATCCTTTGCTTTTTTTCCGACAATCATTTTTTTCACTTCAGCCATTGTATGAAATTCTACCTTTTCGGTAAACTTCCAATATTTTTCAACTGCTAATTTTAATTGCTGATTAAAGTATTGCACATCTTCTTGGTAAAAAACCAAATCATCTTTTTTCTTCTTTAGTTGCAACACTTTTTTTGGGTCTTCACTCAACAACACAACAATTGTTGTTCTCTTAGAAGCATCTTCAAAAGCGGCTTTTGGCGGAATTTGCTTTTCTATTTTATCGGCCGCATAAAGCATGGATGCAAAACAGAAAACAGAAAACAACACTAAAAAAATCTTCTTCATTTCGTTAAAAAATTGTTGGCTCAAATTTAATTAAAATAGACACTTTTAAAACTCTACGTTCAAAACCTTATGCTTTTACGCTGTTTACTTTTCAATATTTCAAGTCTTCTGTTATTAAATTTACATCAACAAAACTAATACTTATGAAATCAGTTCCTTTTACAATTTACATGGTTTGTTTGTTAACTGTTTTCGCTTTGTTCACAGCGTTAGCATAGCGAAACATCAATTCTTTAGCGTATCCTTGAACCCAATAAGTAATAAAAAAAGCCCTCTGTATTGAACAGTTGGGCTTTTTTGAGTTTTAAAAAATTCATTTCACCCCAAAATCAATTCGTACTGTAATGGTTGCTTTTTTACTTTTTGATGTAGTATTAAATGCACCACCTGAATTGAAATCTTCATTTGTGTCTAATCCTGTAATTTGGAAAATACCCATGTTGCATTTTTTAATGTCACCCAAATTTCCTCCACTATTTTTTGCAATCACTTCGGCTCGTTGCTTCGCATCAGCACTGGCTTTGGCTAATAAATCCAATTTCAGTTCCGATAATTTTGAGTAATAATAAGATGGCGCCGATGAATTTAATTCGATACCATCTTCAATTAATTCGGTGGATTCTCTCGAAATCTTTTCGACCTTTTCAATTTCTTTTGAATCCACATTTACACTTTGTAAAAGCGAATAGCCTGTAAATTCAGTACCATACTGCCTTCCATTGGCATCAATTTTTGGTTCAAAATCTTTTGTGATGGTGATGGCAGAAAAAACCATTTCATTTTCGGTTACTCCTTTTTTTACCAAGTACGATTTTATTTTGCTTTCATCATCTTTCAACTCGGCATAAGCAGATTTTAAATCCATGCTTTTTTTAGAATAGTTGGCATTCCAAACAATTTTATCGCTTTCAAATTCTTTTTCTGCAAGCCCGGTAACAGAGATGGTTTCGGTAGTTTTAAATTTATACTTGTAAGCATTACCAACAATAGTGGCGCAAATAATAGCAGCCACTGCACAAATAACAACGGTGAAATTGAGTTTCATTTTTTAGATTTTTTTAGAAAATAAATGTAGCTTTTTTTGTGCAAAACGCTTGCCACATTTTGTTTTATAGTTCGCCAATCTTAATTCGTTGAACTACCTTTGTTATTCAATTTATTTCATCAAATGAAATTCGACAAAAAAAATCTTAGCAACGAAAAGCTGATTGAATTATACAAGAACATTGCCCTACCACGAGCAATCGAAGAAAAAATGTTGCTGCTTTTGCGTCAAGGAAAAGTAAGCAAATGGTTTAGCGGCATTGGTCAGGAAGCAATATCTGTAGGCGTTGCCTGCGCTTTACAACATGATGAATGGGTAATGCCATTGCATCGTAATCTTGGAATTTTTACTACCCGAAAAATGCCTTTAGATAAATTGTTTATGCAATTGCAAGGCAAAAAAAATGGATTCAGCAAAGGCCGTGAAAGAAGTTTTCATTTCGGAAGTGCCGAACATCATATCTGTGGTATGATTTCGCATTTGGGTCCACAACTTTCATTGGCTGATGGGGCGGCATTAGCTTATAAATTACGCAAAGAAAATAAAGTAAGTGTGGCATTTACAGGTGATGGTGGCACCAGTCAGGGAGACTTTCATGAAGCCTTGAATACCGCAGCCGTATGGGGTTTACCTGTGATTTTTGTAATTGAAAACAATGGTTATGGTTTATCAACGCCAACTAACGAACAATTTGTTTGCGAAAAATTATCCGACAGAGCTATTGGTTATGGCATGAAGGGTATTACGATTGAAGGCAATAATATTTTAGAGGTTTATCATACCATGCAGGAAGCTCGTGAATATTGCATTCGTGAGCAAAAACCGATTTTGGTAGAATGCATGACTTTCAGAATGAGAGGACATGAAGAAGCCAGCGGTGTGAAATATGTGCCGAAAGAATTATTCGAACAATGGGGAAAGTTAGACCCAGTGATGAATTTTGAAAACTATTTGTTGGAAGAAAAAATTATTTCGCAAAATTTTGTGGATGAAACCAAAGCCAATTTCAAACATGAAATTGAAATCAATTTGGAAAAATGTTTTGCATCGCCCGAACCTGTTGCTAATACGGAAGAAGAAGTGAACGATATTTTTGCGCCGCATAAACAGTTATCGGCTATCAGTAATCAGTCATCAGAAACAAAGGAAATGCGATTGGTAGATGCTATTAGCGAAGGCTTGAAACAAAGTATGCAAAAGCACTCTAACCTGATTGTGATGGGACAGGATGTGGCTGAATATGGTGGTGTATTTAAAATCACAGATGGTTTTGTTGCTGAATTTGGTAAAGAAAGAGTTCGCAACACAACGCTTTGCGAAAGCGCCATCATTGGCATTTCATTAGGCTTGAGTTTAGAAAAATATAAAGCGGTGATGGAAATGCAATTTGCAGATTTCGTGACAGAAGGCTTTAATCAGATAGTAAACAACTTAGCAAAGATTCATTATCGCTGGGGACAAAATGCTGATGTGGTGGTGCGTATGCCTACAGGCGCAGGCGTTGGTGCTGGGCCGTTTCATAGTCAAAGCAATGAAGCATGGTTTACTAAAGTGCCGGGTTTGAAAGTGGTTTATCCATCTACACCAGCAGATGCAAAAGGCTTGTTGATTGCGGCTATCAATGACCCAAATCCTGTGATGTTCTTTGAACACAAAGCTTTATACAGAAGTGTAAGTGGCATGGTGCCGACCGATTATTATGAAATTGAAATTGGCAAAGCCAATGTAGTGCAGGAAGGAAATGATGTTTCTATTATTACTTATGGCGCTGGAGTACATTGGGCGTTGGAAATCGCAAAGACGTTAGAGGTGGGTGTTGAGATATTAGACTTGAGAACGTTAGCCCCATTAGATTATGAAGCGATTGAAAAAACAGTAAATAAAACAGGCAAAGTTTTAGTGTTGCATGAAGACACTTTGATTGGTGGTATTGGTGGAGAAATTTCTGCATGGATTAATGAGCATTGCTTTGAAAGCCTTGATGCACCTGTGATGCGTTGTGCTTCGTTAGATACGCCTGTTCCGTTTGCTATTCCATTAGAAAATAATTTCCTTGCCAAAGCAAGACTGAAAGAGAGTTTGGAGAAGTTAGTGAATTATTAAAACGAATAACAATGAATATTTTTGCTTATGGTTCAAACATGAATCAAATGCGGCTTCAAAAAAGAGTTTCTTCTGCAATTAAAGTTTGCAACGCATACATAATTGGCTACAAGTTACAATGCAATAAAGTTAGCACAGATGGCTCAACTAAAGGCAATATTGTTTTTACAAATAATTCTGAAGATGTAGTTTGGGGTGTAATTTTTGAAATCAATAATAATCAAAAACCTGATTTAGACCGTGTTGAAGGATTAGGAAATGGCTATAATGAAACAACTCTTGAGTTTCTGAATTCAAACATTGTTAGAATAGCAGCCCAAGTTTATATCGCAGATGAAGGTTCTGTAAACAACAATTTATTACCCTATGATTGGTATAAAGAATACATTTTAACTGGCGCAATAGAAAATCAGCTTCCACAGGAATACATCCAAAAGATTCAATTGATGGATTATGTCGTAGATGAAGATAATGAAAGAAGACGGCGGCATTTTTATGTAATTAATAGGAATCAATAAACTCATTTATGTCTTTCGTTCCACACCGCCGACTGCACACACAACAAATTTCACAACAACAATTTCAGCAACCAATTGAATTGTTGAATTGGATGGGTGCTATGCAAGCGCAAGATTATGAAATGAGCAAATGGGCTGTGGCGTTGCGTTTGCCAGAGGCTAATGAAAATAAAACGGAAGAATTTTAGAATACTTAATTAATGGTTCACAATAGCGCTTTTTAGAAATGAAGATTCTGAACAAAACGAAAATTAAAATGGTGCTATTTAAACGAGATTAAAAACAGAGGCTAAAGAGTTTATTTATCTAACTTTGGTTTCTAATAATTGAAAAAAACTTTGAATTAAAAGTATTCGAATATCAGTATGAGTTTTAAATTTAAAATAGTTGAAAGCCACCCAACCAATTTAGTAGAATGGGAGACTTTAGTGTTAGAAAATAATAATTTACTTCAATCGGTTCATTACGATAATGTGCAATCGTTTTTTAATCAAAAGCCCTGCTTCATCGAATTGTATGATAATAATACTTTAGTGGCTGGTTATAAATTTTATTTTTGGGAATCGGCCAGGTTGCCAAAAATCATTAAATCAATTAGTAGGAATATTGTTTTTTTTGGAGAACCAATTTTAAACCAGCATTACTCTACAGACAATGTTGAAATTGTTCAGCAATTAAATCAATTAGTAAACGAGGCGATAGAAAAAATAAATCCCACTACGGGTTCAGTCTCTTCTTTTTATGGCGACCATTTAAGCCAATTTGATATTTCATATCCGGCTGTAAAACATTCTGAATTTAATATTGCCTACATTGAACTAAAAAAATCTGCCGATGAATTGTGGGGTGGGCTGCACCCAAAACACAGAAATAGTATAAGAAAAGGACAAAAAGAAGAACTCAAAATACAATTATCAGATGACATAGATTTATTTATTGATTTATTAAAAAGCACTTACAAGAATCAGCCCGAAAAAGCTCCGAACTTTCAATATATAAAACATAACTATACAACTTTGAAAAAATTAGGCTTTGCTAAATTGGTTTTTGCCTATCACCAAAACGAAGCACTTGCTGGGGCTTTTATTACCACCTTTGGTAAGTATTCTTATTACTCCTTTGGTGGCACTGTCACCAACAACTTAGGGGCTGGAAATTATTTACACTGGGAAATTATTTTGATGTTAAAAAAAGAAAGTTTTACAAAGTATTTTTTTGGACAAGTAACAAAACACGAAAACTCATCAACCGAAAATCAAAAGTTTGCTGGTATTTCACAATTTAAACGCCGATTTGGAACGGTTGAAGTTCCTGGCAATTCAGTAAAATATGTTCTTCATCCAATAAAAAACAGATGTTGGGGGTATTTAAAAAAATTGTTAGTTAGGCCCTAAATAAATTAAATTTTAAAAAAATAAATGATGTTTTAAAAAAATTAGACCGATGCCACGATAGGTCTGGTAAACATTCATTTTATAGTTAATCACGCTGATAAAATCTAATTTAATAAGAATGCGATTAAATCAAATAAATAAACGGGTATACTTTTTTTAGAAGTAAAAGGCTTTATGTAATTCTCTATGTATAGAAATATCATTCCACACCACCGCTTACACAAACAACAAATTGCGCAACAACAATTTCAAAAACCGAATGAATTGTTGAATTGGATGGGTGCTATGCAAGCGCAAGATTATGAAATGAGCAAATGGGCTGTGGCATTGCGTTTGCCCAATGCAAATGAAAATAAAATCGAAACGGCATTAAACAATGGGGAACTAATTCGTACTCATATTCTTCGCCCCACATGGCATATCGTTTCGGCAGAAAACCTGCGCTGGATGATGGATTTATCGGCTCCGCAATTAACTAAGACACTAAACTCCTATTGCAAACAAGTGGGGTTAGGTGCTAAAACTTTAGTCAAAGCAGAAAAAATAATTTTGAAAGTTTTAGCAAAAAACAATCATTGCACTCGTGATGAAATTATGAGTGTTTTGCAAAAAGAAAAAATCAATACCACTGATTTGCGTTCAGCACACATCATGTTTCATGCGGAGTTGAATGGAGTGGTTTGCAATGGAATCAGAAAAGGAAAAGACATCACTTATGCTCTGTTGGATGAAAGAATTCCGCAAACAAAAAAAATTAATCGTGAAGAAGCGTTGGCAAAATTAGCAACCATTTATTTTCAAAGTCATTCGCCTGCAACGCTCAAAGATTTTAGTTGGTGGAGTGGTTTAAACCAAACCGATGCAAAAAAAGCCATTGATTTTATTTCAAAAAATTTAGAGCAAATTGAAGTGGGTGAACAAACTTATTTTGTTCTTCAATCAAATGAAAAAATAAAACCGAACTCTGAAATCCACCTGCTTCCTGCATTTGACGAATATATCATCAGCTATAATCATCGCCTTGATGTTGTTGATAAAAATAATGCACCGAAAGTGTTTACCAATAATGGTATTTTCAAACCCATGATTGTGCAAGATGGAAAAATTATCGGTACCTGGAAACGAACCATTACAGGCAAGAAATTAAAAACAGAAGTTTTTCCCTTTGAAAAAATATCCAAGCAAACAGAAACAGAAATTGAAAGAAAAATGGAAGAGTTTAGAAAGTATTTGGCTTGATTTTCTTTTGAGCAATTTTGTTTTCAGATAATTACTTTTGCAACATGATTCAAATTAGCATACCCAAAGGAACTCGTGATTTTGCGCCCGAAACATTGCGCAAGCGTTATTACATTATGAACATTATTAAAAATGTTTTTGAAAAATATGCTTTTGAACCTTTGGAAACACCAGCCATGGAAAACATTGAAACGTTGACTGGAAAGTATGGCGATGAAGGTGATAAACTCATGTTTCGCATTTTGAATAATGGAATTATTTGGGATAATGTTTCTGATATACTTCACCAACAAAAAACTGGTGAAATTGAATTGAAAAACCCAGCTACAGTTGTTTCCGAAAAAGCATTGCGTTATGATTTAACCATCCCCTTTGCTCGATTTGTGGTAATGAACAGAAATAATTTGGTGTTTCCATTTCGTCGTTATCAAATGCAACCTGTGTGGAGAGCCGATAGACCACAGAAGGGACGTTTCCGTGAATTTTACCAATGCGACGCCGATGTGGTAGGCAGCAAATCGTTGATTTTAGAAATTGAATTGCTGAATATTTATCGCGAAGTTTTTGAGAAGTTGGGTTTAAAAAATTTCGAATTGCGATTGAACAACCGAAAAATTTTAGCTGGCCTAGCACAACTAATTAGCGCAACAGATAAAATGATGGACATGACCATTGCTATTGATAAGTTGGATAAAGTCGGCATCGAAGGCGTACGATTAGAATTGCAAAAAAATAATTTCAACGAAGAACAAATCAATAAGATTGTAGAATTTCTTTCGTTGCAAGGCACAACCGAAGAGCGTTTTACGCAACTGAAAAATATTTTTGCCGACAATGAAGAAGCATTGAAAGGGGTGAAGGAATTATTTTTTGTGATGAAACAAACTGAAACCCTGCGACCTAATGCTTCCTTAGTTTTAGATTTAACATTGGCTCGTGGGTTGAATTATTACACAGGAATTATTATTGAAGTGAAAGCTAAAGATGTGCAAATGGGCAGCATTGGCGGCGGCGGCAGATACGATGATTTAACTGGTGTTTTTGGTTTGCCCAATGTAAGCGGTGTGGGCATTTCATTTGGTTTAGATAGAATTTATGAAGTAATGGACGAGTTGAAATTGTTTCCAGAAAATTTGCAAACTGGCGTTCAGGTATTATTTATAAATTTTGGAAATGAGCCTGAAATGTACGCCTTTCAACAGGTTCAGCAATTGAGACAAAAAAATATTGTAGCCGAATTGTATCCATCCAACGATAAAATAAAAAAGCAAATGGAATATGCTCATCGCAAAAAAGTTCCGTTTGTGGTGTTGCTTGGTGATGAAGAAATGAAGGTTGAAAAATTTCAATTAAAGAATATGGAAACTGGCGAACAGCAAGCACTTTCACTGGATGAAATTGTTTTAGCAACTTCAAAATAACATTATTGCTCGTTGTAGTTTTTCAGGAATTCTTTTTCGGTTTTATTCAAACTTTCATAACCCGAAGCAGAAATTTTTTCTAAAATTTTATTCAAAGTTTGTTCATCCGATTTTTTTTCTTTTGTTGAAACATTCGCCGGTGGCTGATTTCGATGCACTTTAAATCGTTTTCTGTTTCTCCATTTTGAAAAATTAAACTGAAATAACTTTCCAAAATCATTTCCGTTTTGCAATTGCTTAATGTAAAAATAACCCAAAATTGCACCACCCAAATGAGCAATATGCCCACCTGCATTAGAAGAAACAATACTTACTAAATCAATCACTAAAAAAATAAGCGCAACATATTTCAATTTCAAATCTCGCCAAATCAAAAACCCAATTGGCAATTCGGGTGTGATGGAAGTTGCTGCTAATAAAATTGCCATCACACCAGCACTTGCACCAATCAAATCAGCATTAGCAACAGCACTTTGAAAAAATGGAAAAATGTTGTAAAACAGCATGTACAGCAATGCTCCGCTAATGCTACCAATAATAAAAACAGGCACAATATGTTTCTTACCAATGAAATCTTGTAATACATCACCAAAGTAATAAAGGGCAAACATATTGAACAAAATATGAAACACATCAGCATGAAAAAAGGCGTAAGTAATGATTGTCCAAGGATGTTGAAGGAAGCGATGAAACGAAGATGGAAGTGCTAAATATTGATGAATGAATGTGGTTGATTCATTTTGCCAACCCATTAAAAAAGGAAAAACATTTGCGACTACATAAATGATTATGATGGCTGCAATCAGCATGGTTAGTGCGCCACCTTTGCGAATATCATTTTTTAAATCGTTAAACATGTGTGGGATTTATTTCAAAAAATCTTTTCTCAATTTTAAAATATTGCGCAACGAAAAATCTTGAATCATTATAAAATCAGTATGGTTGTTTATCCACCCATAATAATTTTCACTATCAAAACTCATTGGTTTACCAAAAGCGTCATATTGTTTTTTGCTGCGTTTACCCAATGGAACATGCGTCAGCTCAAGTGTTTGATGGTTGCCCTCGTTTGTAATAATATTTATAACAACAAAAGGCGGTTTATTTTTATAAGGTTCAATTTCAGGAATATCTAAAACAAAGCCGAGGGAATTTAATTTTCTGAATTCACCAAACAACGAAAAACATTTTTTTTGGTCTGGTTTTCCGTTTGGAGAAATAATAAACTCATTTAAATTTTTTTCTTCTATTTTAAATGATTCGCTTTTTCTTTCATCAAAATAAGTTACTTCGACTGATTTAATTTCGGATGGTAATAGTTTGCAGATTGTTCGGTCTCTCCAATCCATTTCATCTTTAATATAGCGCACACTAACTTCACCATTAAAGCCTGGTATCTCAACCACATAAGGTTGTTCACTTCCTTCCATTAGATAATAATTTCCTTGGTAGTTTTTTGCAATAGAGCCCACATAATAGGTTTTAACGGGTTCTTTTTCTTTTGTAAATATTTCAACTTTTAATGCTGATGATGCCATTTCTTTTACAACATTATTATGTTCAGAAATAGAGGCTGGGCGATTAACTCTAATATCTTGCATACCTGCCAACAATAAATCTATAGCGTCTTTTCGGGCAATATATTTTTTGTTTACTTTCCAAATATTTTTTTCTCGAGTCAATAAAATTTGGTGCTTGCCTTTATCGGTAATAAATATTTTTTGAATTAATGCTGTATCGTTAACCGCAAAGTCTTTCTCATCCTTTGGTGTAAAATATTTACATCCAAAAAAATTGAATGTTATCAACAGAAATAAAAAGAGGAAAAATATTTTTTTCAATTTGTTTTTTATTTTTTCAAAAAGTTCTTCCACATCATACTTTCCATTGGTTTTATTCCTCGGGAGTTGTATTTGGCATTTTGTTTTTTGTTATAAAAGTTTTCAATATTACCATCTACTACAAAATAAATTAATTGTCCCACAGGCATACCAGCATATACACGAACGGGCTGTGCTACAGATATTTCCAAAGTCCAATGATTACAAAATCCAACATCGCCTTTTCCAGCAGTGGCATGTATATCAATTCCTAATCTGCCAATGCTACTCTTTCCTTCTAAGAATGGAACGTGAGCATGTGTTTCAGTATATTCTTCAGTAACACCTAAATATAATGTGTTGGGTTGCAACACAAAACCATCTTCACCAATTTCAAAATGCTCTACTTGGTTATGTTTTTTAGCATCTAAAATTCTATCCGTATAACATGCTAAATATTTCCCCAAATGGACATCATAACTATTTGTACCCAAACAATTTCGATCGTATGGCTCAATTAAAATTGTTCCTTTTTCTATTTCCTCTAAAATTTTCACATCAGATAAAATCATATTAATGGTTATAATTATTTTTACAAAAATAGTTTTTGTAAATGATTTATTTCTCTGTCTTAAAAATCATTTACTTATTTCCAACATTCTCAAAATACTTCCCTTTGCTTTTTTGCGCATGGTTTCATCTAAAGTAATTTCGGGTTGTTCGTATTTCATGCACAAATAAATTTTCTCCAACGTGTTTAATTTCATGTGCGGACAATCATTACAAGCACAATTATTATTTGGCGGAGCAGGTATAAAAGTCTTGTTGGGTGAGGCTTTCATCATTTGATGTAAAATGCCTATTTCAGTAGCAACAATAAATTCGTTGCAAGAATCTTCTTGGGAATATTTTAAAATGCCAGTTGTAGAACCGATATAATCAGCATGATTTAAAACTGCTTCTTCACATTCGGGATGCGCTAATAATTTTGCTTTTGGATTTCGCTCTTTCAATTTGATTATTTTTTCCAACGAAAAAATTTCATGCACCATGCAAGCACCATTCCACAAAATCATTTCTCTTCCCGTTTTCTTAATCAAATATGCCCCTAAATTTTTATCGGGTGCAAAAATGATTCCTTTGTCTTTTGGAATGGAATTAATAATTTTTTCTGCATTGCTTGATGTGCAAACAATATCCGTCAAAGCTTTTATTTCAGCCGAACAATTGATGTAACTCACCACCACATGGTCAGGATATTTTGATTTGAAATTTGCAAATAAATCTGCTGGACAACTATCAGCTAAGCTGCAACCAGCTTTTAAATCAGGTAAGACAACTTTTTTTTGTGGTGAAATTATTTTTGCGGTTTCAGCCATGAAATGCACACCAGCAAACACAATCATGTCGGCATTTGTTTTGGCAGCTTCTTGTGAAAGTTGTAAACTATCGCCTATGAAATCTGCGATGTCCTGAATGTCGGCATCTTGGTAGTAATGCGCCAACAGCACCGCATTTTTTTCTTTTTTTAATTTTTTTATTTCTTCAAACAAATCTAAAGTTGGGTCAATCGCTTCATTCACAAATCCTGTTTGTTTTATTTTTTCTAAATTCATGCTGCAAATATTCACAACAAAATTTGATTTACAAACTCACTCCTCACGTTCTAATTAGTAATTAATATTTAAAGTAGATTATTGTTGTTTATTATTAGGGCTGTGGATTAGTGCGAAACAATTTTTATTTTCACTTGCTTTAGGAGTTATCCAATTTTAAAACACTTATTAACTTCGTAATCCACACTTCAAACTATTGATTTTACTCACTTTTTTAGTTTATTAACAGCTTGTGTGTAAAGTATAAATGTGTATAAATACTTTTCATTTTTATGCACAATCTCTGTCCGTAACTATATATTTTTGGTTCGTAAATCGGTTATCAACAGGCATAACTTTAGGCTTTTTAACAAACACTTTTTATCAACATTTAAGAACACGGTATTCACACACTAAATTTAACAACATGTTGGTAAGTTGGTAAAAGTGTTACTGGTGGCTAGTTTCTGGTTACTTGTGAATACATTTTTTTATAGAAACTAATAACAAGCAACCAGTTACTTATAATAACCACCTTGAATCACTTGTTCATAAACGTTTTCAGGCAACAGATAGCGAACAGATTTTTTGTCTTTAATCATTTTTCTAATCAAAGAAGAACTAATATCTAACAAAGGCACATCTAAAAAATGAACTTGTGAATATTTTTTTTGCAATTGAAAAACCTCATCACCACTGCGTTTGTAAACGTAAATTGGATAGTTGTTTAAAATCGTTTCAGCATTTTTCCATTTGTGAAACGAAGCAATATTATCGCTTCCCATAATGATACAAAACTGATGTTTGGGATGTTTTTCTTTTAAGTATTGCAAAGTATCAATGGTGTAACTTGGCTTTGGTAATTTGAATTCAATGTCACACGACTTTAATTTATTGTTGCCTTCAATAGCGGTGTTCACCAAATCAAGTCGATGATATTCATTCAATAAAGTTTCTTTTTCTTTTAATGGATTTTGTGGCGATACAACCAACCAAACCTGCTTCAAATCAGTGTATTCAGCCAGATGATTAGCGATAATCAAATGCCCTACATGGATAGGATTGAACGAACCAAAGAATAAACCGATTTTCAAAATGATTAGTTTAATTGTTCAACTGGTGTACCAGCGCTCGACGTTTCATCCATTGGTTGAATATCTTTCAGCTTTGGTAAATCACCCACAGAACTAATACCGAAATAATCCATAAATTGTTGTGAGGTAGCGTATTGCATTGGTTTTCCCAATCCTTCGCTCCTGCCAGCAGGAACAATCAACTCTTTTTCTAATAATTTTTGAATAGAGTAATCCACACTTACGCCACGGATTTGTTCAATCTCACCTTTGCTGATGGGTTGTTTATAAGCTATGATAGCTAAGGTTTCCATGGCAGCAGTAGTCAATCGTTTTACATTTTTTTCTTTCATCAATACCGAAACGGTTTCGTAGTATTGTTCCTTTGTGAAAAACTGATAGCCTTCTGAAATGCCTTTTATTTCGATAGCAAAATTATCGTTCTGATATTTTTCCATTAAATTATTTACAGCTGCCTGAATATCAGCATCGGCTACAAACAAGCCAAAACGTTTACTCAAACATTCCTGAATATCTTTAATAGTAAGTGGCACTTCAGCTGAAAAAATTAATGCCTCTATTTGTTGTTGAATTTTTTCCATTGTTGGGTTGTTCTGTTTATTTCGTCGCAAATATAATTTCTCTACCAAAACAAAACGCATCAATTGTGGTTAAACACTACATTTGTGGGTAAATTGTGGATTAATCAAAATGGAAGAAAAGAAGTATAATCATGTAAAGGCGACACTGGCTATTACTAAAGCCAGTTTGCGTAGTATGCTACGAAGCCCATCGGCTGTTGTTTTCAGCTTAGCGTTTCCAATTATTTTTATTTTAGTTTTTGGCTTTATTGGCGGAAGAAATAATTACCATTTCGATATTGCAATTACACAGAATAGCGACACACTTAATCCGATTTACCAATGGATGTGCGCTGATTCGAACACTATTATTCATTCTGGAACAAACGAAGAAAAAAACGCAGCACTTCTTAAGGGTAAATTAGATGCGATTGTGGAGATAAAAAAGAATCCACAAATTGATGATACTACTGCCCCGTCATCTCCGGTTTACACCATTATTATTCAGAATTCAACAGTGAGCATGCAAAACGGCCAATTGTTTCGCAGTGTTGTTAAGGAGGTTGTTTCTAAAATTTCAGAAAGTGCCATGCCGAATTTACCAAAGTTTGCAATTACCCAAACCCCTCCACCAGTTCAAGCCAGGGTGTATCAAACTATTGATTTTATTTTACCAGGCCAAATAGGTTTTTCAATGTTAAGTGCCGGGGTTTTTGGGGCAGCATTTGTGTTTTTTAGTTTGCGGCAAACATTGGTGATTAAAAGATTTTTTGCAACACCTGTTTCAAAGACAAGTATTATTATAGGAGAAATGATGAGCAGACTTATTTTTCAACTCACCGCCGCCTTGATAATTATTTTGATTGGAAAATTTTTCTTTCATTTTACCTTGGTTCACGGCATATACACGGTGCTCGAAATGCTTTTTTTATGTGCCTTTGGATTAATCATTTTCATGGGGTTTGGGTTTATTATTAGCGGTTTAGCTAAAAATGAAGCAAGCATTCCGCCGTTGGCAAATATTATTACGATGCCACAGTTTTTGTTAGCTGGAACATTTTTTTCTGTTGAGGTTTTTCCGAAATGGTTGCAGCCAATCAGTAAAGCTTTACCGCTGACTTATATGAACGAAGCAATGCGAAAAATTGCTTTCGACGGGTTGAATTTGTGGGATGTAAAAATCCAATTGCTGATTATGTTAGCCTGGGGAGTAGTGGTTTATGCCGTGGCAATAAAAACCTTTAAATGGGAGTAATTAGTTGATAATCATGGCTTTGTGCTTTTGTTCCACGTGAAACAAGACTTAAACAGAACACAGGGTAGCAAAATAATGGTCTTGGGTTTTCCTAGCCATCCCTAAACAAGCCCAGCCCAATGTTCCACGTGAAACGCAGACGTTATAACTTTTTAAAAAACAAACACCATCAAATAAATAGATTTAACAACAATGTTTAACTCTTACGATGTTATAGTTGCAGGCGCTGGTCATGCAGGATGCGAAGCCGCCTCTGCCGCTGCCAATATGGGCAGCAAAGTTTTATTGATAACCATGAATATGCAAACCATCGCACAGATGAGTTGCAACCCTGCTATGGGTGGTGTGGCAAAAGGACAAATAGTAAGAGAGATAGATGCCATGGGTGGCTATTCGGGAATTGTGAGCGACAAAAGTATGATTCAGTTCAGAATGTTGAACCGCTCGAAAGGGCCAGCCATGTGGAGCCCAAGAACGCAAAACGACAGAATGCTATTCGCTGCGGAGTGGCGAAACATGTTGGAGCAAACACCTAACGTTGATTTTTTTCAAGACATGGTGGTGAATTTAATGGTAGAAAACGGAAAGGTTTGTGGTGTGAAAACGGGAATGGGAATGGAGATAAAAGCAAAATCGGTAGTACTAACCAGTGGAACCTTTTTAAATGGCATCATTCACATTGGCGAAAAACAATTTGGCGGTGGCAGATTAGCCGAAAAAGCAGCCACAGGAATTACCGAACAATTAGTATCGTTGGGTTTTGATGCCGACAGACTAAAAACAGGAACGCCACCACGGATTGATGGGCGTTCGTTGGACTATACCAAAATGGAAGTGCAGGATGGCGATGAAGAAATCGTGGGCTTTTCTTATATGGATATTCCCAAGCCAACCAAACAAAGATGTTGTTGGATAACGTACACCAACCAAAACGTACACGACATTTTAAAAACAGGATTCGACCGTTCGCCAATGTATGCAGGTAGAATTGACGGCGTAGGACCAAGATATTGCCCCAGCATCGAAGATAAAATCAATCGCTTTGCCGAAAGAGACCGTCACCAGATATTTGTAGAACCCGAAGGATGGAATACGGTGGAAATTTATGTGAATGGTTTCTCAACATCATTACCAGAAGAGGTACAATACAAAGCTTTGCAACAAGTGCCAGGCTTTGAAAACGTAAAATTCTTCCGCCCTGGCTATGCCATCGAGTACGATTATTTTCCTCCAACGCAATTAAAAAACACCTTAGAAACGAAGTTGGTGAAGAACCTGTTTTTTGCAGGGCAGATAAACGGAACAACAGGTTATGAAGAAGCGGCCTGCCAGGGATTGATGGCTGGCATCAATGCACACTTGGCGGTGAAAGAAGAACAGCCATTTATTTTAGGAAGAAACGATGCGTATATCGGGGTGTTGATTGACGACTTAATCACCAAGGGAACGGAAGAACCCTACCGCATGTTTACCAGCCGAGCAGAATACCGAATGATTTTGCGACAAGATAATGCCGATTTAAGATTGACAGAATTATCCTATAAGCTCGGATTGGCAAAAGAGGACAGAATGCAAAAAACAGAAAAAAAGCGAAACAACGCAAAAGCCATAATTTCGCATTTTGAAAAAACAAGTGTTGAACCGCCGGAAATCAATGAATTGCTTTTGAGCCTGAACAGTGCTGAGCTGACCCAAAGGCAAAAACTGGCACTCATTGCTCTCCGTCCACAAGTGAAAATAGAAGACTTAAATAAAATACCCAGCGTTAAATCATTTTTAGAGCCTTTCACATTGGAAGAAAGAGAGCAGGCAGAAATACAAATGAAATACGAAACCTACATTGCCAAAGAGTTGGAATTGGTGATGAAAATGCAACGCCTGGAAGATGTGGTGATTCCTGAAACATTCAACTATCATAAATTAAGTTCGCTTTCGATGGAATCGAGAGAGAAGCTGACGAAAATCAAACCTACTACTTTAGGTCAGGCAAGTAGAATAAGTGGGGTTTCACCCAGCGACGTGCAGGTGTTGATGATATTTATGGGGAGGTAAGGAGAAGTTACTTGTTGCTAGTTATTGGTTATTAGTAAAGGCAAATTAATTCCCAAAAACGCTTTTGCTAACATCGTTTATATTGTGGTCATTCTGGAAGAATCTGTTTTGAATTATGTACAAATCTCCAAATAGTTTCCTGCTGAATGACCGAATGTTTTTTCCTTTCATAATATTCAAACGGGGCTAAAGCCCATGATAGGACTGATTTTTGTAACCCCAGCCTTAAGGCTGGGGTTACTGAACAAACTGATGAAGTTTGGGCTTTAGCCCCATCAGATTTTATTATTTTAAGCAAGGTTTCCAAAAACAAAAAAGCGACCTGCACCACCCCATGCAAATCGCTTTTTAAAAACCACCTATCCAAGTGTTCAATACACCAACACGGTGGTTGAATCGCTCCAATCGCTTACCCCTGCTGTGTTTCCGGCACACATGCTGATTAAAATATCCTTACCATGAGTTAAATCCGTGATGGTATACTTTCTGCTTTTTTGCGCCAACATAACCACCCATACCGGAGCGGTGATGTTTAACGAATAGCGCAAGATGAAAAAATCAGCTTCAGGTTCCGAATCGCAAGAGGCATCCACTTCGCCTGTATGCGTACCTGCATCACCTTTTACATTAGAAGGGATAGCAGGCACCACAGCCGATGTAGGTGCTGCATGCACGTCGAAACCACTGCTGGTGGCTTTGTTGAGGTTGTTAGCACAATTTAATTGCACATACAAACCCAATGACTGCATTAAATTTTCTAAAGTAGCACGGGCATCGTTTTTAATGGCGGTGTCGTTAACACTACCGTTTTCTGCATTGCCCAGGGCTGTTTCGTAAGCTAACACAGCTGCGTTGTACACAGCTAAAGTGGGTGAAGGGGTGGGGAAATTGCTGTTACCAGTCATCGACTGGCTAATGTGCTTGGATTTCACAAGCAGTCTGGCATCGGGGTATTCGCCGAAGCCAACACTAATCTTAACTTTATTCATTTTAATCTCCGTATTTGTATTTGGAGTGTAAATGTTACATCATGCAGCTATTAATTTTTTGAAGTTAAAAATGAAATACTCAATTTTATATATTGTAATACGGAGCGATTTTAAAAATGTTTCACGTGGTGATGCAAACAAATGTTAAATAGTCGTAAAACAGGCTATGGTGGCTGCCCTTAAAGCAATTCAGTGTATAAAAAAAGTAATTCAGGATGTGATAAACTGAACTCCGTTTATTACAACCGGAATGCAGGATGCGACAAAAGGAATTCCGTTTGTAACAAACCGAACACCTTTTATGGTTGCCGTAATTAGGTTGATAACACAAAGAATTGCTTTTATTATAACCGTGATTCCTTTAACAATAAACGCAATTACCTTCATGATAAAAAGAAATGCGGAAACGACAAGCTGAATTAGGTTTGCGGTGGAAGGGATTACGGCTGTTACAAAATGAACCCCCGATGATATTGAGCTAATGATATTGCAAAATAATTCGTAAAATAAAATAATAACCACAATATTTGTGATAGAAATAAGAAAACACAGACAGTTGCCACAAGCCAACAAAAAATGGACGGCTTTGTGACATAAGGTGACAACCTATATACAAGTTAGCGGCGATGCAAAACTACCAGACGGACAACTATCAACCTCGACAATAAAATGACGAAATGAAAAAAATAATCATTGCTTTTACCATCATCATTTTAGCTATTGAATTTATTGGAATCTTACCTGGCAGTAACCCTATTGACCATAAGTTTAGTCGTAGTGGAACGGGGATGATAGGCAATGCAATAACAGAAGAATTTTACTACTTTACTTTTTATCTTCAGTATAAATTTATCATTCTATTGCTGTCCCTTTTTCTTTTATTTTTTATTTGGCGACAAATTCAAGTTAACCAAGTTGCAGACATCAAAACATTAACATTGATAGGGCTTTTAACTCTTGTAAGTTTTTTGTTTTCATCTAACTTAAATAAAAATGTTAGTGTGGTCTCACTTTGGGACATCTACAATATCAACGAAAATTTAAGGAATGGGACAAAAGATTTAAGGTATAATCAATATCCAAGAACTGGCGAAGAAAAAATTATTCATAACTCTGATGAACAGCAGCATGAAACAACAAACACAAAAGAAGTTCGAGTATCTGATGTTACTGAAAGAAAGGTTGATATGCCAATAAGCGAACTAACAAAACCAAAGCAGACTTTATAATCCTATTTTTTAAGTTTGGGGTTAGATACCTCAAATGAAAATAGCGATTTTAAAATTTTATGGCAATTTGGATGGCATGAAATGATGCACAAATACAATCCAACTTTTGACGATTATGAAAATAACAGAGCGAAAGACATAGAAAAATACAGTGCTTCTCACTTAACATACAATGGGACAGACACTTATTCTTTACTGATTAAAGGATTCAAATTTTACTTGGACTTAATCATGACAACATTCGTTTTCATTCTTGCACTCGTTTTGTTGACAATCAAAAGAATTGTTCTTGGCAAAGAATTAAAGTATCATTCATTCGCATTTAAAAAGTGGCTTGACAATATTGGGACCCCGTAAGCACTAAGCTGTTGTTCGTTGTCGCCAAGCTGCCGTATAGCATTTGAGCGTTGGGGCTTGGTGACTGCCTGATTCAATCTGTTTTTGTTCATTTTTTTTGAACCAAGTAGTTCCAGTCGCACTTGATGTTCAGCCGAGTTTGTAACTCGGCATAGGTAATAGACGATTTTAAATCGTCAGACAACAACAACGAGTTGCAAACTCGTTGGAACACAAAAGGCTCTGCTCTGCCGAGGTTCGTGTCCCCACGAACATCAACTGTTTCGGTTAGTGAGGACACTAACCGAGGCAAAGATTCACTCAGCCCCGAAGCCAACGCTGTGCTACTCGAAGGCAAAAAACTATGGCAAGCTTACTTTGCACAAACTGATGTACACACCGTACGTGATGAATTAAAACTCAACCGAGCCGATGTAGGTTGGTATCAAATCCGCAAAGCCCTCGAAGCCCGAAATGCCAGCGGCGATTTTCCACCAGTCAGTTTTGCCGCCTTCAAAGAAGCCTACAATGCCCTCACCGAGAAGTTGCAACCCATGGTATATGAATTGGGATTTTTGAAAGGATGATTTTTAGCCCACCGCCAACATCATTGAATCGTTGGTGAACAAACATCAGCGATGGCTGAATGGCGGAACAATGTTGAACACAATACAAGGAAGATGAAACAAAGGTTCAATAATCCATTTTTGTTAACTCAAAATTTATCCACAAATCAAACTCTTCATCTCTAAAGTAGAATGAATAATGTATTTTCGCCGCCTATTTAAAATCACTACAATATCAAAATTACGATGACCAAGCTGTACAACACCCTTAGATTTCGCCAATTATTGGCTTCCTTATGTTTAATCACTTTTATTATGCTGGGCTTTGAACCAGCCAATGCCCAATGGGCTGAATTAGGTGGCTTAAATGCTTTATCTGCCAATAACAGCATTAGTGCTATTTGCACCGATGCGGCAGGGAATATATATGCCGCAGGTGGCTTTAAAAACAGCAGTTCAAAATATTATGTAGCCAAATGGAACGGAACAAGCTGGACAGAATTAGGTGGCTTGAATGCCTTATCCGCCAATAGCAACATTATTGCTATTTGCACCGATGCCGCTGGGAATATATATGCTGCAGGTAATTTTACCAACAGCAGCGCAAAACGCTATGTAGCCAAATGGAACGGAACAAGCTGGAGTGAAGTAGGTGGCTTGAATGGCTTATCCGCCAGTAGCAGCATTAGTGCTATTTGCACCGATGCTGCTGGAAATATTTATGCAGCAGGTTATTTTACCAACGGCAGCGCAAAACGCTATGTAGCCAAGTGGGATGGAACAAGCTGGACAGAATTAGGTGGCTTGAATGCCTTATCCGCCAATAGCAACATTATTGCTATTTGCACCGATGCCGCTGGAAATATTTATGCAGCAGGTTTTTTTCGTAACAGCAGTTCAAAATATTATGTAGCTAAATGGGATGGAACAAGCTGGACAGAATTAGGCGGCTTGAATGGCTTATCCGCCAATAGCAGCATTAGTGCTATTTGCACCGATGCTGCTGGAAATATTTATGCCGCAGGTCTTTTTCTTAACAGCAGTTCAAAATATTATGTAGCTAAATGGGATGGAACAAGCTGGACAGAATTAGGCGGCTTGAATGGGTTGGCGGCTAATGGTCAAATTCGAACGCTTTGCACCGATGCGGCAGGGAATATATATGCTGCAGGTAATTTTACCAACAGCAGTTCAAAATGTTATGTAGCCAAATGGAATGGCACCAGTTGGAGTGAATTAGGTGGCTTGAATGGGTTATCGGCTAATAGTATTATCAATGCTATTTGTACTGATGCTTTGGGCATTGTATATGCCGCTGGGGCTTTTACCAACAGCAGTGGTAAATATTATGTAGCCCGATGTGCTCTTTCTTCTGGTCAAAACATTACCATTTGCCCCAACGCATTGCCTTATGTATGGAATGGCAAAACATTTACTGCCACTCATTTAACAGATACTTTAAAAAGAATAAGTTATTTAGGTTTTGATAGCTTGGTTTATTTAACCGTAAATTTGACTTTTAAAAAATCAACATCCACCACAAGCCTTTGTTATAGCCAATTACCTTATAGTTATTTGGGGCATAACATCACCAAAGCTGGTTATGATACTTTGCATTTAACCGCTTCAAATGGCTGCGATAGTTTTGCTATTTTATTCACTACTTATAAGGTCAATCCATCTTACCCAATCATTTCAGCCAATGCACCTACTACCAATTGCACAGGCAGCAGCGTAGTGTTAAGCACTTCATTGATTGACAATACGCCCAATTATTCTAACTCAATGCAATTCAATGGTACTAATGCTTATGTGAGCATTCCCAATGTAAATTATGCTGGCACAAATAGCTTTAGTATTGAAGCTTGGATAAAACCAACTGACATCATCACCAACACTTATTATGAAATTGCCCGTCAGCAAACTGGCACAACAACTCAAAACTTTCTTTTAAGTTTTCAGAATAATGGAACTATACTTTCATTTGGTTTAGCCACAGTTAATCAAGCAGGCTATTCTGAATTGGATGTGCCAATTACTGCATCTAATTTTACAGATGGTAACTGGCATCATGTAGCAGCAGTATATGATGGCGCAACAAGAAAAATGTATGTTGATGGAATATTAGTAGGCACTGATAATAAAACTGGAAGTGTGTATTTTGGTACACCAGCCAACACAAATATTGGTTCAAACTTTCCTTATAATGAGTATTTCAAAGGAAATTTGGATGAAGTACGTTTTTGGAACATTGCTCGTACGCAAACACAAATTCAAAATGCCATGAATAGCCCGTTGCCAAATAATACTGTTGGATTAACTGCTTACTATGAATTTAATGATACAACAGGTACAATAGCAGCCGATTCATCTGGTAATGGAAATAATGGAACTATGGTGAATGCAACCCGAACAGTTAATACGCCAGTGGCTTACAGCAGCATAACTTGGTCACCAAGCGGAGCAACTACTTCATCTATTACAGCTTCATCAACAGGCTTATATTCAGTTCAAGTTACTAATGCTTTAGGTTGTGCTGTGAGTTTTTCAGTTAATGTGCATATTGGTTTACCAACTTCGTCAAATGTAGCGTTGAATATTTGTAGTAGTGTATTACCATACACTTGGCAAGGCAAAATATTTACTGCTACTCATTTAACCGATACATTGAAACGAACCAATTATTTGGGTTGTGATAGTATTGTAAATTTGAGTGTAATGGTAAACCCAGTTTCAACATCAACTATTGATTCTACTATTTGCTCATCGCAGTTGCCATTTGTTTGGAACGGAATAACATGCAATACAGCTGGTACATTTTACGATACCTTGGCAGGTGGAAATTACATGGGCTGTGATAGTATCATCATCATGCATTTGCATGTAAAGCAATCTACCTCAAGTACCACACCATTAACGGTGTGTGCATCGCAAATGCCTTATTATTGGAATGGAACTAGTATTCCATTTGCAGGTAATTGGGCTGTGCCAAATTTGGTTAATGCTGCTGGTTGCGATAGTACAGCTAATTTAGTATTAACAGTTGCGAACTCAACGCAATCTACTGCTTCCCAAACCATCTGTTCTTCACAACTGCCTTATTCTCATTTAGGACATACCATGAATGCCGCAGGTAATGATACGTTGCATTTAACCAATGCCGCAGGTTGTGATAGTATGGCAATATTAAGTTTAATAGTAAATCCATTAATCACCCCAACAGTAAGCCTTGCAGCGCCATCTATGAACAATATCTGCATGAATACACC
>CANFST010000009.1 GCA_947449695.1 Chitinophagales bacterium | reverse complement strand
GGTTACCAAAACTCCTTTTACTTCAAAAGTGAGCTGGACATTAAATCAGATTGATGGCGGCACAGAATTATTATTGGTGCACAGTGGCTTTGAATTGTTTAAAGACTTAACGCAACACAACGCTGGCTGGATGTTCTTGTGCAACAAATTGGGTGAACTTTTAAAAGCGACTAACAAATGAGAATGCAAACATTAGATGCTTTTCAGGTGATTGCCGACCCCAGCCGAAGACAAATGCTGATGCTGCTGTCGAAAAACAATATGACCATAAACTCATTAGCTGAAAATTTTGAGATGAGTCGCCCTGCGGTTTCAAAGCATGTGAAAGTATTGTATGGCGCAGGTTTCATCACTATCAAAAATATTGGTAGAGAACGCTATTGCACCTTGCAGCAAGATGGCTTTGATGAGATTCAGGATTTCATCGATTATTTTGATAAATTCTGGGCTGGGAAACTGCAAAAATTGCAAATGATTTTAGATGCTAAAGCAAGATCAAATTAAAAACAATAATCAAAAACTAAACAAAATGACAACAACAGAATTAAGCGTAAAAATGATTTTAGACAGATGGAATGCTTCCATTAAAAGTTGCGATACATTAATCAACAACCTGACTGATGAAACGTTACTTAAGGAAATTGCTCCTGGTAAAAACAGAGGCATTTATTTATTGGGCCATTTAATAGCTGTGCATGACGACATGCTGATACTATTAGACATGGGCAATAAATTATATCCTGAATTACAGGAGCCATTTATAAAATCAGCCGATAAAGTGGTGAGTCAAATACCATCCGCAGCTGAATTAAGAAAAATGTGGACGAATCAATGCGATGTGATGAAACAAAAATTTGAAAGTGCAAAAACAGAAAACTGGTTTGAAAAACACACTGCTGTTTCTGCCGAAGACTTTGCAAAAGAACCTCACAGAAATAAATTGAACATCATTATTACAAGAACATCTCATTTACAATATCACATTGGTCAATTGGCATTATTAAAATAAGCAGCATGAATAATAAAGATTTTACTACAACGATTGAAGTTGATCAATCACCATCTGAAGTTTTCAACGCCATTAATAATGTGGCTGATTGGTGGCAAGGAGAAATTAAAGGCAACAGCCATCAACTCGGCGATGAATTTGATTACAGAATGATGACATTTCATTATTCAAAGCAAAAAGTATTGGAAATGATTCCAAACCAAAAAGTAGTCTGGTTGGTTACTGAAAGCGATTTGAATTCATTTCCAAACAAAACTGAATGGAATGGAACTAAAATCATTTTTGAAATTTCAGAAAAAGGAAACAAAACCGAATTGCGTTTCACCCATTCAGGCTTGGTACCGAAGTTTGAATGTTATGGCGATTGCTCAGGCGCATGGAGTGAACTCGTTGGGAAAAGTTTATTCAGTTTGATTACAACAGGAAAAGGAGTTAAAGTTTTTTAAATAGCGTTCAACATTTTTTATTTTCCAACAACAATTTCGTACTTATTCTTTTACAAACTTGTTGGTATGCTGTGTGCTATTAATATCAGTTGTTTTAACTAGAAATATTCCTGCTGGCAAATTGCTGGTGTTGAGTTGAAAGTTTTTTGAAGTGCTGATAGACTCACATAAAATAACTCTACCTAACATATCTGTTACTTCAACTTGCTGAATTGCTGCATCACAATTTATAAGTAATTTATCATGACATGGATTAGGAGAAAGATTCAGTGACGATTGATTCTTTGTATTTTCAACGCCTGAAGGAGCATCAGGTGTATATTGCCAAAGTGATTTTTTAAAAGTCTGGTTGGCATCTTGTCCGTTAATAATATACCCATAGTTGCCAATTGAAAATCCAGTACCAAAAGCAATTCCATTATTCAGATTGGCTTTCTGAACCCAAGCGTCATTAACGGCATCATATTGCCAGAAATCATTTTTAAATTGAAGAGAAGTAGTGGCTCCACCACCTACATAAGCGTAATTACCAATTACGAATGCCTGTGGATTTTCGATTGTAGTTCCTAAGTAATTTGCTTTTTGAATCCATGTATTGGTGTTTGGGTTGTATTGCCAAAAATCGATTGTACCATTTGAAGTAATATCATATCCAGTACCTACATAACCTTTTCCATTGATTGCAAATCCAACAGCACCAGTGCGAGCCGTGCCACCAAAGCTGGCTTTTTGCGTCCAGTTATTCATGGTTGTGTCGTACTCCCAAAAATCATTGTAAAAATTAAAATTATTATCAGAACCAGTTCCTACGTATGCTTTGCCTCCGATTGTAAATGCAACATCTGAGCGCAACCCACCGCCAGGATAACTAGCAGCCTGTGTCCAAGTATTTGTTGCTGAATTGTATTTCCACAAATCATTAAATGTAGAGCCACTTCCATCATAACCTAAGCCCATAAATCCATATTGACCAATGCTAAAACCAACACCCTGATAACGAGGTGTGGAAGGGAAATTTACTTTTTGTGTCCAGCTATTATTTATTACATCATATTGATAGAATACATTTGTAGAGTTGTTCAAATTATTAAAACCACAGCCTACATAAGCATAGTTGCCAATGCAGAATACCATGTTACCGATGGAAGGAGAATCGGGGTAATTGGCTTTTTGCGTCCATACATTTGTTTGGGCTTTCAATTGAATTGAACTGAAACCAACGACGCAAACTAAAAGTGTAATTATTCTTTTCATGCTGAATAGATTTTGTACATCAAATGTAAGGCAAATATTTTCGAACTGAATTTTAATTCTAACAACTCTCGGCTGCAACATCTTTTTTAAATTGCAACAAAAGTTTTTTCATTTCTTTCAATTGCTTTATTCTGCTTTCGATGGTTTCTAATTTATCATCTAGCACAGCCAATTTTTTGGGTAATGACATTTTATTATTAAACCAGGCATCCATTAATTGGCTGATTTCCTGAATAGTAAATCCAATTGATTTGGCATCACGTATCAATTCTAATCGTTCAATTGCTTCTTCATCATAATGAAAATACTTGTTCGACTTTATCTCTTCTTTTCGTTTACCTTTAAGCAATCCAGATTTTTCATAAAATCGAATGGTATGTATAGTTACACCAGTTCGTTTTGATAATTCATTAATTAACATGCAGCAAATATAAGTGTTGAAAAATAAAATACAACTATAGACTATACTCTAATGTTGTAGGTTAAGAAATCATACAATATTTTTGCACAAAAAAAATAACAATGGCAACAGCATTAATAACAGGCGCATCAAATGGTATCGGATTAGAGTTAGCAAAAATTCATGCATCGAAAGGAGATAATTTAGTTTTAGTGGCCAGAAACAAAACTAAATTAGATGAATTAAAAGCTGAATTAGAACAGCAATTTAAAATAAAGGTGTATTGTATTGGTAAAGATTTATCAGCTCCGAATGCAGCATTGGAAGTATTTAGTGAAACTCAGCAAGAAAAAATTCAGGTAGATTATTTAATCAACAATGCTGGCTTTGGTGATTTTGGAATGTTTGTAGAAACAGATTGGAACAAAGAATTGCAAATGATAAATCTGAATATCACAACATTGACTCATTTTACCAAGTTGTATTTAAAAGAAATGGTCAATCGTAAAAGTGGGAAGATTATGAATGTAGCCTCCACAGCTGCTTTTCAATCAGGACCAACCATGGCAGTATATTATGCTACCAAAGCTTATGTGTTGAGTTTCTCAGAAGCTGTTGCTAATGAAGTAAGTGATAAAGGTGTAACCATAACAATTCTTTGCCCAGGTGCTACAGAAAGTGGTTTTCAGGCAGCAGCAGCGATGGAAGAAAGTGCATTAGTAAAAGGCAAGAAGCTGCCAACTTCAAAAGAAGTAGCGGACTATGGTTATAAAGCCATGATGAGTGGTAAGACAGTTGCCATTCATGGTTTGATGAATTATATCATGGCTAATTCTGTTCGATTTATTCCAAGAAGTATTGTGGTAAAAGTTACCCGAATGATGCAGGATAAAGCGAAGTAGTTGCTTTTCGTAGCATTTGTTTTCTATCAATTTTTTAATGAGCAAAAGTTTATTTTTGCAAAAACAATTCACTCATTATTATGAATGCCATGAATCCAAAAGTTGATTTCTTTTTTAATAAAGCCAGCAAATGGCAAGCGGAATATGAGCAGTTGAGAACTATTGTACTCGATTGCGGACTTACGGAAGAATTGAAATGGGGCTGCCCGTGTTACACATTTGAAGGCAACAATATTGTTTTGATACACGGTTTCAAAGACTATTGCGCTTTGCTATTTATGAAAGGAGCATTGATGAAAGATGCGAAAGGAATTTTGATTCAACAAACAGAAAATGTGCAGGCTGCTCGGCAAATTCGATTTACCAATTTGAATGAAATTGTAAAATTGAAAACTGCTTTGAAAGCTTATATTCAAGAAGCGATTTCGGTAGAAAAATCTGGTTTGAAAGTGGAATTAAAAAAGCCCACTGAATTTAAAATGGCTGAAGAATTTCAACAGGTTTTAAATGAAATGCCTGAAGTTAAAAAGGCTTTTAAAGCATTAACTCCAGGCAGGCAAAGAGCTTATTTGTTGCACTTTTCCCAGCCGAAACAATCAAAAACCCGTGAGTCACGAGTGGAAAATTGTATCCCACAAATATTGAAAGGAAAAGGTTTGAATGATTGATTAGTTTCTAAATTCTCATACAGCATCTCTTCAAAATGCTTTGTGATTTTGAAAGAAAAAAATATCTTCGATGCGGTAAGTATTTCGCTTGCTTTATTTTTTAAACAAACAAACAAATCCACTCATGAAAAACAAAATTTTATTTGTACTTAGTCTTTTATTCGGCTTGATGTTTATTAACTCGGGCTTAAACAAATTTTTCCATTACATGCCCATGCCTAAAGACATGCCCGAAGAAATGATGAACGATTTCGGCGCATTAATGGAAATCAGTTGGTTATTACCATTAATTGCAGTGGCAGAAATTATCGGAGGCATCTTGGTTTGCATTCCCAAAACCCGTGCATTAGGCGCTATTATTATTTTCCCGGTAATGGTGGGGATTTTATTAACGCACACTTTGGTTGATACTAAAAACTTGCCTATTGCGATTATTTTATTAGCTATTCAAATTTGGATAATTTTTGAAAACAGGGAAAAGTATATGCCCATGATTCGCTAATTATTTGTTGAACTTTTTTCATTAGAAATGGTTTAAAGAATCACTAAATAATTTTCAAAAAGAATGAACTCAATTAAAATTCCACAAACACAATTTCCAGTTGCGGACCTCATCAAAAATAGATGGAGTGCCAGAAGTTTTTCACCAAAAGAAATTTCGACCGAACAGTTAAAAACCATTGTCGAAGCTGCAAGTTGGGCGCCAAGTGCCAACAATGCTCAACCTTGGGAATTCATTGTAGCACAAAAAGGTACTGCATCATTTGATAAAATTCATGGTTGCCTGATGCCTGGAAATCAGCCTTGGACAAAGCATGCAGCCGCATTTGTAGTAAGTGTTGCAAAAAAACATTTTGAAAAAGAAGGCAACCCTTTGAATCCATTTGCTGAACATGATTTGGGTTTAGCAAACGCTACATTATTGCTACAAGCAACAACGATGGGCATTTCAGGGCATGTGATGGCTGGCTTTCATCAAGACCAATTGAGGCAGTTGTTCAACTTAAATGATTTGGTAAAACCGATGGTGGTGATTGCTTTGGGTTATCCTGATGCAGCAGAAAAATTGGAAGAGCCGTTTAAAGAAAGAGAATTGATGCCACGGAGCAGAAAACCAGTTGATGAAATCATCATTGATTTTTCAAACAACTAATTGAACAATCAAAATAAAAAAGCCTTGCAACTATTGAGCTGTAAGGCTTTTTCATTGGAACAATATTTTTACAAAGTTGCCATATCAATTACAAAACGATAACGAACATCACCTTTCAACATGCGTTCATAAGCTTCGTTGATATTTTTTATATCAATCACTTCCACTTCAGAAACAATATTATGCGCTGCACAATAATCTAACATTTCTTGTGTCTCGGGCAAGCCACCAATTAATGAACCCACTAAACTTCGGCGTTGACCAATCAAGTTGAAAGCCGCTATTTGAGCAGGCACAGGAGGCGCACCAACACAAATCATTACACCATTTGTATTTAACAAACCTAAATAAACATTGTAATCGTGTGGTGCTGAAATGGTATCTAAAATGAAATCAAAATACTTGGCTTTGTTGGCTACTTGTGTTGTATCAGTAGTCAATAAAAAATGATGAGCACCTAATTTTTTTGCATCAGCTTCTTTCGATGCAGTATGACTTAACATCGTAACTTCTGCTCCCATTGAAGCAGCTAACTTAACACCCATGTGCCCTAATCCACCCAAACCTAAAACACCAATTTTATGACCTTTGCCTACTTTCCAATGACGCAAAGGTGAATAGGTAGTAATGCCTGCACACAGCAATGGCGCTACATTTTGTAAAGGTAAATTGTCTGAAACTTTTAAAACAAATTCTTCTCTAACTACAATTTGTTTGCTGTAACCTCCGAAAGAAATTCCGCTGCCATCTTTTAATTTACCATTGTAAGTACCAATGCTTCCACCACTGCAATACTGTTCCAGTCCTTGTTTGCAGTTGTCGCATGTTCGGCAGCTATCTACCAAACAACCCACACCAACTGTATCGCCAATTTTATATTTAGCAACACCGTTGCCCACTGCACTTACTTTCCCTACAATTTCATGCCCTGGCACACATGGGTAAACAGTGCCCCCCCATTCGTTTCGGGCAGTGTGTAAATCGCTATGGCAAACACCACAATATAATATTTCAATCTGAACATCATTTGATTGAAGCGTTCTACGTTCAATTGTAAATGGTGCTAAAGGAGTTGCTGCGCTTTGCGCTGCATAAGCTTTTGTTGTTGACATAATAAGTTATAAGATTTGCATTATAACAAAAGGGGGAGTGAAAAGGTTTTAAATATTCTTTACTGCAATTTTTCAAAATGTGCTGTAAAGTGCCTTAGCAATTTTGCCTCTTTTGTGATTTTATAACCCTTAACAGTGTTACGAGTTTTCATCATTTCGTCAAACACTTCAATCACATAATCAATATGACTTTGGGTATAAACTCTTCGAGGTATAGCTAAGCGCACCAACTCCATATTTGCAGGAATTAATTTTCCATCAGCATCATATTTTCCAAACATAACTGAACCAACTTCCACACAACGAATTCCACCCAAGCGATATAATTCACACACCATCGCTTGCCCAGGATATTCATGTAAAGGAATATGAGCATACATACTGGCTGCATCTATGTACACAGCATGTCCGCCAATGGGATACATTACAGGCACACCTTTCTCACGGATTTTCTCACCCAAATATTCTGTGCTTTTAATTCTATAATTCAAATAGGCATCATCAAAAACTTCAACCAAACCTACCGCCAAAGCCTCCATATCTCTGCCGCTCAAGCCGCCATAAGTTGCAAAACCTTCGGTGATGATTAATAAATTAGTACAAGCTTCTGCCAGTTGTTCATTACGCAAAGTAAGGAAACCACCCATATTCACTAGTGCATCTTTTTTAGCACTCATCACAGCTGCATCAGCTAATGCAAACATTTCTTGCGCAATTTTTTTGTAAGAATGATTTTTGTATTCAGCTTCGCGATGCTTGATGTAATAAGCATTTTCGGCAATGCGACAACAATCTAACACAAACAGAACTTTATATTTTTTGCAAATCGCCGCAACATCTTTAGCGTTTTGCATACTCACTGGCTGACCACCACCACTGTTGTTGGTAACAGTTAAAATAACAGCTCCAATATTATCAGCACCATGTTTTAGTATGAGCTCTTCTAATTTTATCACATTCATATTGCCTTTGAATGGATGAAAAACAGTGTGATTTTTTCCTTCGTCAATTGGAATATCAAAAGCCTCAGCACCACTAAATTCAATATTGGCACGAGTGGTATCGAAATGGGTATTGCTGATAAAAACTTTTCCTTTGCCACCTAAATGTCCGTACAAAATTCTTTCAGCTGCCCTTCCCTGATGCGTTGGCAAAACATATTGCATGCTTGTTAAATCAAAAACTGCATCATATAATCTTTCCCAGCTTTTCGCTCCGGCATACGATTCATCGCCTCTCATCATGGCTGCCCATTGCTCACTGCTCATGGCAGATGTTCCGCTATCAGTCAGCATATCAATGATTACTTGTTCGCTTTTTAATAGAAAAGGATTAAAATGAGCGGTTTTTAAATATTGCTCTCTTTCAGCTTCAGTGCTCATGTGTATGGGCTCAACCGATTTTATTTTGAATGGCTCGATGATAGTTTTTACTTGCATTGGTTGGATAAATTTTGAGTGCAAAAGTCAACCCACTAATACCTGCAAACACTAATCAGAATCAACTACAGACATGACTTTCGTCATGTTGACGGCTTAGGTTCAAAAATAATTTTGCATAAAAATTACCACTACGTCAAAAGCCACTTCCATATCAACTAATTGTTTTCACTGCGGTGAAATCTGCGATACAACGATTCATCTCGAAGAAAAAAACTTTTGCTGCGAAGGTTGCAAGCAAGTTTTTTTATTGCTGAATGATAACAATCTATGCGCCTATTACGATTTTGATAAAAACCCTGGATTGACTGCCAAAGGCAAGTTTTCAGGCAATCGCTTTGCATATTTAGATGATGAAACTACAGTAAAAAAAATCGTTTCGTTTTCAAGTAATACATTGATGACAGTAACATTTTATTTGCCCCAAATGCATTGTGCCTCGTGCGTTTATTTGTTGGAAAATTTGCATCGTATTAATGCTGGCGTAATAAAATCGCAAACCAATTTTCAACGAAAAGAAATTTTCATTTCGTTCAATCCGCAAATCATCAGTTTGCGAAAAGTGGTAGAACTCTTATCCTTTATAGGTTACGAGCCGTTGATTAATTTACAAAGCACTACTACTGAAAAGAAAAAAGTAGCTGTCAACAAAACTGCGATTTACAAAATTGGTGTTGCAGGTTTTGCATTTGCCAATATTATGATGTTGAGTTTTCCTGAATATTTTTCGGGTGGACACATTGAACAGCAAGGCTTAAAGCAAACATTTTCTTACTTGATTTTTGCTTTGTCGCTGCCAGTTTTATTTTGGTCGGCAAGCGAATTTTTCATTTCTGCTTTCAAAGGGTTCCGCCAAGGCATCATTAATATTGATGCGCCAATTGCATTAGCATCGTTGATTGCATTTTCACGAAGTTATTATGAAATCCTTACTGGAAGCGGTGCTGGCTTTTTAGATTCTGCCACAGGCATTGTATTTTTCATGTTGGTCGGTCGTTGGTTTCAAAACAAAACTTACGATTCATTTTCGTTTGACAGAGATTATAAATCTTATTTTCCTTTAGGTGTAACCAAAATTTTGAATGGCATTGAAAAACAAATTACAGTTACACAATTGCAAAAAGGCGACACTATTTTAATTCGAAATGGCGAATTAATTCCTGCCGATTCTGTTTTGAAAAAAGGAGCTGCTAACATTGATTATAGTTTTATTAGCGGCGAAAATTTGCCTGTTTCAAAATTGAATGGTGAATTGATTTATGCTGGTGGAAAGCAAGCTGGAACAACAATTGAATTAGAAGTGGTGAACGATGTTTCGCAAAGTTACATCACACAATTGTGGAACAATTCTGTATTCAGAAATGCAAAAAACACCAAAGAATCTTTCATCCATCCGTGGAGCAGATATTTTACCATCATGCTTTTTAGTATTGCAATTGGTGGCGCAATTTTTTGGTGGTTCGTAAATCCTGCTATGATTTTGCATGTGGTTACTTCGGTGTTGATTGTCGCATGTCCTTGCTCATTGCTGCTTTCAGCCACATTTACATTTGGAAATATGTTGCGCCATTTTGGTAAAAATAAAATGTACTTGAAAAACAATTCGGTGATTGAATCATTAGCAAAGGTGAATACGATTGTGTTCGATAAAACCGGAACGCTTACTGCACAACACTTTAACGATGTAAAATTTATTGGTAAAGAATTATCTAAAGAAAATGCTACAGTTATAAAGTCAGTTTGTTCGCATTCATCACATCCGTTGAGCAAAATGATTTGTGATTTTTTAAAAGCAGATGAAAAATTGTTTGTTGAAAAATTTGAAGAAATAAAAGGAAGAGGAATCATTGCAACGATTAATAATCATGTGATGAAAATTGGTTCGGCTAATTTCATTTTCAACGCTGATGCACCACAACAAGCTACCACTGTGCATATCGAAGTGAATCATGTTTATGTGGGGCATTTTGAATTTGCCAATCAGTACAGAAAAAATGTCGACAAAACGATAAACGATTTGCAAAAAATGAATTACGAGTTACATGTTTTATCGGGCGATAATGATTCAGAAAAAAACAATCTACAAAAATTATTTGGCGAAAAAGCTGTTTTAAAATTCAATCAAAATCCGCAAGACAAATTGCGTTACATCGAACATTTGCAACAAGATAAAAACAGAAAAGTGTTAATGCTAGGTGATGGATTAAATGATGCTGGTGCATTGATGCAAAGCGATGCAGGCATTGCTGTTACTGATAACACAGCTTTGTTTACACCAGCATGCGACGCTATTTTGGACGGCAATAAAATGGAAAAATTAGCAGCATTTATGCGCTATGCAAAAAGCGAAAAGAAAATTGTGGCAGCAAGTTTTGTGTTATCAATTCTCTACAATATTGTGGGTGAATCATTTGCTGTGAGTTCGCATTTGTCACCAATGGTGGCAGCTATTTTAATGCCGTTGAGCAGCATCAGTATTGTGCTTTTCGTTACTGCTGCTTCAAGTTTTTCAGCAAGGAAAATGAATCTTTAAATGCAACATGATTTGAATCATGTTTGATTTTGATTACAGTCATTTAACTCAGAAAACAGCCACAGTAGCTTTGTGGAGCAAATAAAAAAACAACTCAATGAGCGCAATTTTCCTCTTAATAGGTGCAAGTATTTTGGTAGCAGGAGGCTTTTTAGTTGCTTTTTTATGGAGTGTAAAAAACGGGCAATACGATGATGATTATACGCCTTCAGTAAGAATGTTATTCGACAACGAAATAGAAAAATAAAAAGTTAGGGGTTATTTAAAATCCAAAATCTAATTCAAAATAAAAATTCAATTCTAAACAATATGCAAGTAGAAAAATTCTATTACGACAACAAGATAGTGCGAAACTTCGCCTACGCCTCCGTTATTTTTGGAGTGGTTGGAATGTTAGCAGGGCTGTATATAGCACTGCAATTGGTGTTTCCACAACTCAACATTACACAATATGGTTCGTTTGGGCGTTTGCGTCCATTGCACACCAATGCAGTAATTTTCGCATTTGTGGGTAATGGTTTGTTTATGGGCGTTTATTATTCGTTGCAACGTTTGTTGAAAACAAGAATGTTTAGCGACACATTAAGTCAAATACATTTCTGGGGATGGCAACTGATTATTGTTGCAGCCGCCATTACTCTGCCATTAGGCATTACAAGCGGTAAAGAATATGCCGAATTAGAGTGGCCAATAGATATTGCTATTGCTTTGATTTGGGTAGTGTTTGGTATCAACATGATTGGTACAATTATTAAAAGAAGAGAAAAGCATTTGTATGTGGCTATTTGGTTTTATATCGCCACATTTGTTACAGTTGCGGTATTGCACATTGTTAACTCAATGGAATTGCCAATTTCATTTTTGAAAAGTTATTCCTTGTATGCTGGTGTTCAAGATGCTTTAGTGCAGTGGTGGTATGGTCATAATGCGGTTGCGTTTTTCTTGACAACTCCTTACTTGGGTATCATGTATTACTTCATGCCTAAGGCTGCAAATCGTCCAGTGTTCTCTTACAAATTATCTATCATTCACTTTTGGGCTTTGATTTTCTTATACATCTGGGCTGGTCCGCATCACTTGTTGTACACAGCTTTGCCAAATTGGGCGCAATCACTCGGTGTTGTATTTTCATTCATGTTGATTTTCCCAAGTTGGGGTGGAATGATAAATGGCTTATTGACACTTCGTGGCGCATGGGACAGAGTTAGAGACGATGTAATTTTAAAATTTTTCGTGGTGGCTGTAACCTGTTATGGTATGGCAACTTTCGAAGGACCAATGTTGAGTTTGAAAAACATCAACGCAGTAGCACACTTTACTGATTGGATTATTGCACACGTTCACATTGGTGCATTGGGATGGAATGGTTTCTTAACTTTTGGTGTGTTGTACTGGATGTTGCCAAGAATTTTCGGAACAAAATTATACTCTAAAAAATTAGCCAACTTCCATTTCTGGATTGGCACATTAGGAATTATTTTCTACGCTATTCCTATGTATTGGGCTGGTTTCACTCAAAGTGAAATGTGGAAAGAATTTACTCCAGGTGGACAATTGAAATATTCATTCTTAGAAACCGTAGTACACTTAAAACCTTTCTATATGATGCGTTCATTAGGTGGCACATTGTATTTGGTGGGTGTTTTGGTGATGGTTTACAACTTATTTAAAACAGTTCAATCAGGAAAATTAATTGCCAACGAAGCAGCTGAAGCAGCTCCATTAGAAAAAAATTATGTTGCGCATACTGGTGAACATTGGCACAGAGTTATCGAACGTCGCCCTATTCAATTGATGATTGGTGCATTGGTTGTAATATTGATTGGTGGCATGGTTGAGTTGATTCCAACTTTCTTAATCAAATCAAATATTCCAACTATCAGCAGTGTGAAACCATATACACCGCTTGAATTGCAAGGTCGTGATATCTACATCCGTGAAGGTTGTTATGTATGTCACTCACAAATGGTTCGTCCGTTCCGCAGTGAAACCGAACGTTATGGTGAATATTCTAAAGCTGGTGAATTTGTTTACGACCATCCATTCCAATGGGGTAGTAAACGTACAGGTCCGGATTTAGCTCGTGAAGGTGTGGGCAATTTGAAAAAATCTGATGCTTGGCATTTCCGCCATCTTCGTGAACCACAATCAATGAGTGAAGGCTCAGTAATGCCGCCATATCCACATTTGATTGACCAACAATTAAACACTTTGACTACCGAAGCTAAGATTAATGCTATGCGTACGTTGGGTGTGCCTTATCCAGTTGGGTATGAAAAAATGGCAAATGATGATTTGATGAAACAAGCTGAAGGCATTAGCAATAGCTTGAAAGCTGACAACATCGAGATAAAAAGCGACCGTGAAATCATTGCTGTGATTGCTTACTTACAACGTTTAGGCGTTGATATTTCTAAACAAAATAAGACAGATACATTAACTACAAAATAAAAAGTCATGTTCAAATTCATCAAACAATACGCTGATAATATGCACTATGCTGCCATTTATCCAATCGTTTCACTGATAATCTTCTTCGCATTTTTCATGGCATTATTAGTTGTTGTGAAGAGAATGAGAAAAGAACATGTGGATGAATTAGCCAACATGCCGCTGAATTAATGCAATGTTGTATTGCGGCAGGGATTGAAGTGAAAATCCTTTTGCAGCGTAGGTTTTAAGCGTTGCACAAAAGATTGAAGCGGAAAGCCCGAAAGCCGCCCAAGAAAAAATAAAAACAAAAAACTGAACTAAAAACAAACGATATGAAATTGTTTTCTTTCTTAAAAAACCGAAAATCATTGTTGCTAATGGCAGCAGCTGTTTTGTTATCTCATCTGTCAATGGCGCAGGATGCAGCTACTACAGCGGCTCCAGCGGCGGCTGCACCAGCCGAAGCTACGCAAAGTTTGATGCAAATATTTCTCATCTTAATTGTTGCTGTGTTAGGAATTGTGGTTTGGGGAATGGGCAATGTAATTGTGTTGTTGAGCAAACAATTAGTTGAGAAGCAAGAAAAAAATAAAAAATCGGGCAGCGTTGTTGCTGCAATTTTAGTGTTGTTAGGATTGAGCTTGCTTTCTTCATCAACCTTTGCTCAAGGTGCTACAGCAGCGGCTTCGGATACTTCGTTAGACTTAGGCGGAGTAACCGGAATGGCTTTATACACTTTTATTGCTGCTATAATTGTTGAAATTTTCGCCATCTTTTATTTGGGTGGAGTGATTAGAAATTTGCATCGCAATTTGTTCGACATCAAACCTGATGCAATGAAAGAAAGCACTTCGTTGATGCCAAGTTGGTGGCACGATTTGGATAAAAAAGTTTTCACTAAAGCAGTGCCTGTTGAGAAAGAAGCAGATGTTTTGTTAGACCACGATTATGATGGCATCAAAGAATTGGACAATGCTTTACCACCATGGTGGAAATATGGTTTCTATGTTACGATTTTAGTAGCTGTAGTTTATTTATACATTTTCCATATTGCTGGCACTGGAAAAAATCCAACGCAAGAATATGAAGCACAAATGGAAGATGCACGAATTGCAAAAGAAAAATTTGATGCGGTGAACAAAGATAAAGTGGATGAAAAAAATGTGCCAATGGCTGATAAAGCAGGGCTTGACAGAGGAATGCAAATTTTCAAAACTGATTGTTTCCCTTGCCATGGTCAGTTGGGCGAAGGTGGCGCAGGTCCGAATTTAACTGATGATTATTGGTTGCACAAAGGTTCGTTGAATGATATTTTCCATTCCATTAAAGTGGGTTATCCTGATAAAGGAATGCAATCGTGGTTAGTGAAATACAACGAAAAACAAATCAGCGAAATAGCCAGTTATGTAAAAACTTTACACGGCACCAATCCACCAAATGCAAAAGCGCCACAAGGTGATAAGTACGAAGATGTTGCACCAGCCGCTGATTCTACTGCTACAAAAAAAGTTGATAGCACTGCGGTGGTAAAAAAGTAGTCGACAATAAAACCTAAAAAGAAAAGTTGCTGGAGTGAAAACTCTAGCAACTTTTTTGTTTTTGCAAAAATCTATTTCTCAGAAAAACTGATTGAAATCATGTTTAGCTTTGACACCTATCAGTTAGCCTCGAAGCCTTGAAATGTAATTTTGTAGCGGATAAAAAGGCAATCCCTTTTTCAATACCACTACAAAGGTTATGGACAATCAAATCTCTTCCGACTTCGACCCAAAGGGTTCGTTTCGTGATTCGGTAGCCACCATTAAAAAAGATGGCTCTCGGAATTATATTCATCCAAAGCAGCCCAAAGGCAAGCTATATAAGCTTCGCAGCTATTTCAGCTATTTTTATTTATTGGTATTTTTGATTTTGCCATTCATCAAAGTGCATGATGAGCCTTTGTTTATGCTGAATGTATTGGGAAGAAAATTCATCCTATTCGGCATGGTTTTTTGGCCTCAAGATTTTTTTATTTTCGGTATCGGAATGCTCACGTTTGTAGTGTTCATAATTGTTTTCACGGTTGCATTCGGCAGGATATTTTGTGGTTGGGCTTGTCCGCAAACTATTTTTATGGAAATGGTTTTCCGCAAAATCGAATATTTTTTAGATGGCGATTTCAACAAGCAAAATCAATTAAAACAAATGCCTTGGAACGGATTTAAAATCCGAAAACGTGTTACCAAATTTGTAGTGTTTTTCGTCATTTCATTTATCATTGCTAATTATTTTTTATCCTATTTAATCAGCATGGATAATGTTTTGGCGTATTACCAAAATCCATCTGAAAACATTGGCACTTTTATTTCGTTGCTCATTTTCACTACAGTTTTCTTCTTTGTTTATTGGTGGTTTCGTGAGCAAGCTTGTATCGTGGTTTGCCCTTATGGAAGATTACAAGGTGTGTTGTTGGATAAAAATTCAATCGTGGTGGCTTATGATAAAGTTCGTGGCGAACCTCGTGGAAAACTATCAACTGCTGAAGAAAAAAATGAACATGGTGATTGTATTGATTGCAAAGCATGTGTTCGTGTATGTCCTACTGGTATCGACATTCGTAATGGTACACAAATGGAGTGTGTGAATTGCACCGCATGTATTGATGCTTGCGATGAAATCATGACCAACATTCATAAGCCTGTTGGATTGGTGCGTTATGCATCTGATAATTCTATTCGTCGAGGAAGAAAATTAGTTTTCAATACACGATTGAAGGCATACACTGCTGTACTCACATTATTAATATCGCTTTTGGCATTTTTATTAATCAGCCGAAGTGAAGTAGATGTAACGCTGATGAGGGTTTCTGGTATGAGTTATCAAAAATATCCAGATGGCAGTTTCTCGAATTTGTATAACTTAAAATTAGCCAATAAAACACGACATGATATTCCTATTCACTTGCATTTAGAAGGTGTAAAAGGAGAAATTGTTCCAGTAGGAAGCAGTAATTGGGTAGTAAAAAAAGAAGATTATGCAGCAATGGAATTTTTTATCAAGCTCAAGCCTGAAGAGCTTCATGGATGGAAAACAGAATTTAAAGTGGTAGTAGATGATGGTGAGGATAAAAAAATTAAAAGCGTTAAAGCGAAATTTATTGGACCAGAAAAATATAATTAATCACAAAAATTTTTTCTTATGAATTGGGGATATAAAATACTCTTTGTTTATCTGGCTTTTGCAGCCGGAATTGCATTCTTAGCTATCAAATCAATGAATGAAAAAATGGATTTGGTAACACCAAATTATTATGCCGAGGAATTAAAACATCAGGACAAAATCAATCAAGAAAACAATGTCTTAAACCTTTCTGCGGCTGTTAAAATTGATGAGCAAGATGGGAAGTTGTTGATTCATTTTCCAAAAGATTTTGACAATAAAACCATTGAAGGCTCGGTAAAATTGTATTGTCCTTCAGATGAAAACAAAGATTACACTAAAAATTTTGAGACTAAAAACAACGAATGGATTTTACCTATACCTGCCGCCAATAAAGGCTTACACGAAATTCATTTAACATGGAAAGTAGATAGTGTAGATTATTATTTTGAACACAAAATGATTTTGTAAAATTGAATTACCAGTTATTCATATCAGCATTTGCATTGGGCATATTGGGCAGTTTTCACTGCGTTGGTATGTGTGGGCCACTGGCTTTGTCGTTACCAATTAATGCAGAAAGTAATTTGCAAAAATTCTTCGGTGTATTAATTTACAACTTGGGTAGAGTATTTACTTACAGTGCATTTGGAGCGTTTTTTGGTATCATCGGACAAAGTTTTTCTTTATTTGGTTGGCAACAAAAACTCTCCATCATTCTTGGTGTACTCATCATTTTTGTAGTGTTGTTTTCAAAAAAAATAAATCAAATTTCCAACACACAATTTTTCATCAATTCGGTTTTTGGAAAAATCAGGCATCAATTAAGTTTACTTTTTCAATCAAAAAAATTAAGCTCATTATTTTTTATTGGTGTGCTAAATGGATTGTTGCCATGCGGTTTGGTGTATATGGCTGCCGCAGGTTCAATTGCAACTGGTAATATTTTTTCGGGCATCTTGTTTATGATTTTTTTCGGATTAGGAACAGTGCCTGCCATGTGGTCGGTTATATTTTTAGGAAGTTGGTTGAGTGTAAAATTTCGTCAGCAAATCCGTAAATCATTTCCAATTGTGATGTTATTAATCGGAAGTTTATTGCTTGTAAGAGGCTTGGGTATTGGCATTCCGTACTTAAGTCCAAAAATGAATGTACAGCATCATACTTTAGATTGTTGTCATCGACATTAAAATTCAATTCCTTAATCAAAAATTTTCGTTTGCAAAATGCTTACTTTTAGCAAAAATTATTCTGAAACCGAAATGGAAGAAATAGAAGCGCTATTTAAATATGCTAACGAAGGAATTTTGGTAGTGAATGAAAAAGGAAAAATTGTTAGAGCTAATCCGAGCATTGAAAAATTGTTTGGTTATGATACAGATGAATTGTTAGGCGAACCTGTTGAAATATTGATTCCTAGTGAATTAGCGGCAAAGCATAAAAAACATGTGAAAGGATTTAATGAAAATCCACATGCTCGTTCGATGGGCAGTAATATGCAATTGGCTGCTCGAAAAAAAGATAGCTCTACTTTTCCTGTCGAAGTAAGTTTGAGCCCATATTCAACACCTAATGGAAAATTTATCATTGCTTTTATCATTGATATTTCGGTGAGAAAAATTGCCGAAGACAAGGCAAAAAATTATTCCAACGAATTGGAAAATCAAGTGAAAAAACGCACGATGATTTTAGAAGAAGCCATTAATGAATTGGAGAAAACAAAAATCGAATTGCATAATGCTTTAGAAAAAGAAAGAGTGTTGAATGAAATGAAATCGAGGTTTGTTTCAATGGCTTCGCATGAGTTTCGAACGCCTTTGGCAACAATACTTTCATCGCTTTCATTGGTAAAAAAATATGGTGAATTGAAGGAAGATGAAAAGCAAGCAACGCACATTAACAAGATAAAATTGTCCATCAATAATCTCACGGATATTTTAAATGATGTATTGTCGGTAAGTAAATTGGATGAAGGGAAAATTTCCTATTCACCCGAAGAGTTTGAGTTGGAAGAATTCATCAAAGAAACAGTGGCTGATTTGCAAGGCTTAACAAAAAACGGACAAAAAATTATTTATCAGCACAAAGGAAAGTCGTTGGTGTGGTTAGATAAAAAAGTGCTGCGACATGTTTTATTCAATTTAGTTTCAAATGCTATTAAGTTTTCGGAGGAAAATAAAAAGATTTCGGTTTCCACTTCATTACAAAATAAAAATCTGGAATTGCTTGTAAGCGATGAAGGAATGGGTATTCCGAAAGCTGATCAGGAACATTTGTTTGAAAGGTTTTTTCGAGGAAGAAATGTAACGAATATTCAAGGAACAGGTTTAGGATTAAACATTGTTGGAAAATATACTGAGTTGATGAATGGCACAATTGATTTTAAAAGCGTTGAAAATAAAGGCACTACGTTTATTTTGAAATTTAAACTGCAATAAGAATCGAAGCTGGAAATCCGCAATGAGCAAAGCGAATGGAGGCACAAAAACATAAAAAGAAAATTTTGAAATAACTACGACATAATATTTTGGGAAAAATATTCGTGCATTCGTAGCTAAAAAAATAAGAAAATGAAAAAGATACTTTTGATTGAAGACAACAAAGACATGAGAGAAAATACTTCGGAAATTCTGGAGCTCTCAAATTATAAAGTATATACAGCTGCCAACGGAAAGGAAGGTGTGGCAATTGCGCAAAAAGAAAAACCCGATTTGATTATTTGCGACATCATGATGCCTGTGTTGGATGGTTATGGTGTGTTGCATTTGCTCTCGAAAAATGAAGCAACGGCAGATATTCCGTTCATTTTTTTAACGGCAAAAGCGGAAAGAAGTGAGTTGCGAAAAGGAATGGAAATGGGCGCAGATGACTATGTTACCAAGCCTTTTGACGATATTGAATTGTTGAATGCAATTGAAAGTAGATTGAAAAAAGTAGAGTTGATGAAGAAGAAATTTTCAAACAATTTAGAAGAGGTGAATGAATTTATCAGCAATGTAAATAGCTTGGATGATTTGAAAAAAATCACGTTGAATGATGATGTGAGAGAATATAACAAGAAGGAAATTATTTATAAAGAAGGGGCTTACCCACGTGGTATTTATTATGTGAAAAAAGGGAAAATAAAAACTTTTAAAAAGCATGAAATTGGCAAAGAATTTATCACAGGATTGTATAGCGAAGGAGATTTTTTTGGTTACATCGCATTGATGGAAGAGTGCAAATACACTGATACCGCAGAGGCTTTGGACAATTGCGAAGTATGTTTTTTGCCACAAGAAATCTTTTTCGATTTGTTGTATAAAAATTCAGCGATTGCGAAAAAATTTATTCAAATGTTGTCGGGCAATTTGACTGAGAAAGAAACGCAATTGATGAATTTGGCTTACAATTCGGTTCGCAAACGTGTAGCTGATTCGTTGGTGAATTTATACAACCACTATAAGAAAACTGATGAAAAAGTTTTCACCATAAATATTTCACGTGAAGATTTGGCAAACCTTGCAGGTACTGCAACAGAAACCACTATAAGAACTTTGAGCGATTTCAAATCAGAACATTTGCTGGAAATAAAAGGTAGTAACATTACCATTTTGAACATTGATAAGCTTTTGCAAATGCGAAATTGATTTTAGCTTTTTTGACTTGAATCAATTTAGATTATGACGCTTGTCATTTTTAAGCAATTTCATGTCTTCTATTTTTGTTGAACAGAAATTAGAAGATTATAAATGAAAATTGTTATCAACGATAAGCGAAAAATTTATGCTATTCAAAAAGAATTTAGCAGTGAATTTCCATTTTTAAAAATCCAGTTTTTTGCAAAATCGAATACAAGCAATGGTAAATCTTCTACTAAAATAATCAAACATTCTTCTAAAGAAATTGCTGAATGCCGCACCCAGCATAATATTGGTGAAATTGAAATTATGCCAGAAATGTCTGTGAATAGTTTAGAGCAAAGTTTTCGAGATATTTTTGGTTTGCATGTTGAAGTTCTTCGTAAATCAGGCAAGGCTTGGTTAGAAACTTCTGTGACTGGCAATTGGTCATTGATGGAACAAAATGCCGAAGGGATGGCGTTAGATAGCAACGAGCATCAAATTTCTAATCAATCGTTTTAAAACTTTCAAGATTACTTTTACTATCTTTAGAAAAAAATAAAGAAACTTATGCGACAATTATTTCTTCAGCATATTGCATTTGTTCCGCTTTTAGCAAGAGTTATTTTAGGTATATTGTTTTTCTTTCAAGGCTTTGATGCGGTATTTAATATCAAGATAAAAAACGTAGCAGAAGCTTTTTATCAACCATTACAGGAAAAGAAAATTCCAAAATTTTTGATTTTAATAGGTGCATATTTTACTTCGTATGTAGAGTTGATTTTTGGTTTGTTTTTGATATTTGGCTTCTTAAAATATTTTTCGCTCTACTTTTTAGGTATTGATTTAATCTTTGCATCGCTTGCATTCAGCCTTGCGCAGCCAATGTGGGATATGCGCCACGTATTTCCTCGATTGGCATTAATTTTATTTCTATTGTTACTCCCTTCCTATTTCGACGCTTTATCTGTTGATGTTTTTTTTAAGTTTTAAAAACCAAAAACAGCAAATCATTCCAACTTTTTTTGCATTTTTGTAGCCATTATATAATTACAAGTTTCCATGGCAAAAGTTACAATTGACGGTCATCTAATTGAAGTTCCAGATGGAACAACCATACTTAACGCAGCAAGAATGATGGGCGACCAACATCCTGAAACAATGCAAAATGTTCCACCTGCAATGTGTTATTACAGCAAGTTAGGTGAAAGCGGTGGCAAATGCAGAACATGTTTAGTTCAAGTTACAAAAGGAAGCGATAAAGACCCACGACCAATGCCTAAACTGGTTGCTAGTTGCCGTACAACTGTGATGGATGGTATGGAAGTGCAGAACAAATTATCAGCGCAAGTACAGGAAGCAAGAAAAGGTGTGGTGGAAATGTTGCTGATTAATCATCCATTGGATTGCCCGGTTTGCGACCAGGCAGGTGAATGCCATTTGCAAGATTTGGGCTACGAACATGGCGCACAAAAAACGCGTTATGAATTTGACCGCAGAACATTTGAAATGGAAAACATCGGCGATAAAATCAAGTTACACATGAATCGTTGCATTTTATGTTATCGTTGTGTTTTCACTGCCAATCAAATTACCGATGGTCGTGTACATGGCGTTATCAATCGTGGTGACCATGCAGAAATTTCAACCTTCATTCATCAGGCAATTGAAAATGATTTTAGTGGCAATGTGATTGACGTTTGCCCTGTTGGAGCTTTGACTGATAAAACTTTTAGATTCAAGAGTCGTGTATGGAATACAAAACCCTACAATGCACATCGCGATTGCAAGCATGAAAAATGCAGCGGACAAGTTGCTGTATGGATGGCTGGTAATGACATTCTTCGTGTTACTTCAAGAAAAGACAAATGGGGTGAAGTAGAAGAATTTATTTGTAATGAATGTCGCTTCGATAAAAAAGAATTGAAAGACTGGATAATTGAAGGACCTAGAGAAATGGACAGACATTCAGTAAATTCAAACACACAATACATGCACATGTCATCACAAAAAGTTTTGAAACCGAGTGAAACTTTTGCAGTGCTGCACCCTTATGATGAGTCGAAAGAAAAATAGTATCTTTTTAATAAATAAAAATAGCGAATTCAAATATTTGAATTCGCTATTTTTATTTGGGGTAAATAGATAAGAACTTGCTAATGAGTTATTTTAAAAGTTTTCTTTTTCTTTTTTGAGCCTTGATTAGAGAGAACAGCTAAATAAGTTCCATGTTCGCTTGCCGGTAAATCCATTGGAATAATTTGCGAACTGCCAGCCATGATTTCTATCTCCTGATTGGCTATTACTAAACTTCCATTTTCATCATATATATCCAGCTTATATTCCCCGCCCTTTCCAGAAATTGTTTTTACAAATAGAGCCGATTCTTCTTGCTGTGTTATTATATCTACCATTTCGCCATCAGCATCGCTGACATCTGAAACACTTGCTAAAGCGGTTGAATTTTTATTTAAATCTTCAAATTCTATTTTAAACGAAGGCTTGTTGGCTGCCGAATTCAGTTTGACAATAGCAGTGTAATTCACTTTTACACCCGATTTTAACTGAGTTTGATATACTTCAATCGGTTTGTTTTTTTCATCCAAATAGCTGATTTTTAAGTTGCCTTTTGCATTAAAGGTGGTTGATTCCCAACTTAATAAATATTCTCTTTTTTCTACACAGTTTACATTGAAATTTTCTATAATGATGGCTTTGTTGTCAGGTTCTTTCAGCGATTCTGAAGCACCATTAATTGAGGCAATTGAAGTAGCCGATTTGTTGTTTGTAGTGCTTACCGAACGCAGTAAAACTTTTAATGATAGTAAATTGTTGGGGTAATATGTTAAATCGTTGTTATGCTGCGATTTTGATTCATCTAGTTTTTCACTAGGCTTGTTATCACTTTTCTTTCCTTCATTTTTAAATGATAATGCGCCACTGCCAAAACTAAGTGTAATTTTTTCGGTTGTAAATTTTGCTTCAGCAATTTTCCCTATTGAAAATAACGAAGCAATTAGTATCAATGGTTTGTAAAAGTGTTTCATAAGCATAGTTGGGTTTTGCTCCTACAAATTTTATATTATTTATTATCAAAATAACTACGTAATTTCCCCTAAAACATATCGTAGAAAAATGTATCTTAAAAGTATATTTTTATTTCAAAACCAATTGAATGGTGTTTCGTGTTTTTTGCTCCAACATAATTTTTTTGCCTTGTGTAAGTTGATTGATTATTTCATCGCTGTAATGGCGTATAGTAAGCAGTTGTAGATTTTCATTTTCTAAAATCCTGAAATCGTTGCGCAATTTTTTTAATCCTTCCTGTATTCGGTTATTGCTATCTACACAACAACTAAAGCTGATAGCACCATTTTGCATAAGGTTTTGATGCAAACGACAATCTGCAAACACAGCAAAAATATGCTGTAAATGTTTTTCACTAATAAATGAAAAATCTTTGGTTTGTATGCTGAGCAAAGTTTGATTTTCTTTCAATACAATCAAAGGTGGATAATTGATGTGTAAATGAGTGCTGCATATTTTTGTGCCTGTGTTTGTCATATTATCAAACGAACGAACTACCAGCGGAATATTCAAATTCTGAAGAGGCTTGATAGTTTTTGGATGAATAATTTTTGCTCCAAAATAGCTCATTTCAATAGCTTCGTAATAGCTCAACTCTTTAATCATTTCTGCTTCCGCAAATTGTTTGGGGTCAGCGTTCATTACCCCATCCACATCTTTCCAGATTGTCATATTGCCAGCATGCATACAATAGCTGATAATGGCTGCAGTATAATCAGAGCCTTCTCTGCCCAACGTAGTGGTGGTGCCATTTTTAGTGCTACCAATAAATCCTTGAGTTAAAACTATCTGCTTGTTTTTTAAAACTGGTTTAATTAAATCATGTGTGTTTTTCTGAATAAGATGCAATTGAATATTAGCGTCCCGATAGTGGTCGTCGGTAGCAATAATTTTTCTGGCATCAAGCCATTGTACGGGCAAATCAATTTTTTGCAAATAGGCTGTCACAATAGTGGTAGAAAGCAATTCTCCATAGCTGATAGTTTGATCGTAATGAAAATCAAAATTATCATTGGTGGCAATTTCAAATTGTTTTTCTAATTCATAGAATAAATCATCGAGTATGGTTTCGTCAATTGATAATTGTTCAAGAATATTAAAATGACTTTGTTTTAACTCAGTTAAAATTCTTTTCCAAATTTGATTATTAGCAATTTTTTCGTTTAAAATCTGTTCTAATAAATTAGTGGTTTTGCCCAATGCAGATATGACTAAAATGAGTTGATTGCCGGAAAATTTTTGAATAATGTTGCCAACATTTTTGATAGATGCTGCATTTTTGATAGATGCACCACCAAATTTAAAAACCTGCACCTGCATAGTGTTTTATTTTTCACAAATGTAAAAGGCACAAATTGAAATCCGAAATTCAATTTATGCCCCTTAATATGTATCAATAAAAAGTAACTTTACTCTAATCGCAAACCATTGCTGGTCATTACCCAATTGTGAGCAATGATTTGGTTGTCATCCCAATCTTGATATTGTGGTTGAAAAAATTTATCATCAATTAAATCTAATGCGTCTTTTGTGAAGTGAATAGGTTTGCTGTATGGGATTAGTAGCTCTAAATCCACATTTTGATTTCGCCATAATTGATTTTTATTTTTCTTAAAATAGTGGGGTAATATTAATATAGAATCTTTTTGAATTGGGGTATAAACAATTTCTTTGGCTCGTTGCTGCGCTGCTTCATCTGTATTTCCATGTGCCGATTTTAAAACAACCAGATGCATTAAGCTATCGCTTGAAGCTTTGATTTCCATAGAAACATTGGCATTTAATAATGTATCTAACAAAACACTTCTGTAATGAATGCCTTCAATACCAATATGAAACCCGTGGCTGCGTTTTTTCCATTTTAAATCTTCCGCATCCACATAAAATGTTTTATGATTTTTGTTTTCAATTATTATTTCTTGTTTGGTAGTTTGTTCATGTTTAAAATCGTTGCTGAATTCTTCAGCAACAATTACTAAATAAACAATAGAGCCAAACCAGATAACGGTGAACATGGTTTTTAAAACATTATTCATTTTACCTGCACTGAAAATTAATCGGATCAATTTATAAATGATTAATGCAATGGGAATAAATACAAAAGCAAACAAACTGAGTAATACTAGATTGGCATGTGTGCCCGAAGCAATGAATGTGGACGCAGCAAACGGAATTGCAAATCCGGCAGCAATAAATGAAACGATGATGGCAAATGCAACCGGAATAAGAATCATTAAACCAATGATTAAAAATGAAAATGCAATCACTTTAAAAATGGTTCTTATCACATCTGTAAAGCCGCTGTAGTTAGGGTTTTGCACATATTCGGTTTTCATTTTTTCAAAGTTTTGTTTCACATCTTTAGCTTCACGTTGCACGTTTTTTTTTACATCATCAAAAGTGAAGGGCTTGCCTTGCATAGCCATTTTTTCAGCTGAAGTATTAGCTAGTGGAATAGCTATCCAACAAACCAAATAAATTAAAAATGCCGATCCGCCAACAAAAAATAAAGCAACAAAAACCAATCGCATAATAATTGGATCAATACCAAAATAAGCCGCCAAGCCGCTGCAAACACCAGCTAACACTTTATCATCTGGGTTGCGATAAATGCGTCGAAATGGATTGGTTGTGCTGTAATATGGTGGTTGATTTTGATTGTTATCATCATTATTTTGTTGTGATTTATTCTCCTCAGCAAATTCTTTAAATTGTTCTGGTTGTCCCATCAATTCAATTACTTCTGCTACATCTTTTGGCAAAATGGCTTGAGCACCATCAGCTATTTTATGTTGAAACAATTCTGCAATTCTATTTTCAACATCCTGGTAAACTTCAGCCGATGAAGAAGTATTACCTAAGTGATTTTTTATTTCAGATAAATATTTTTTTAATGAATCATACGCAGTTTCATCTATTTGAAAAACGATGCTGCATAGGTTAATGGCAATTATTCTGTTCATGATATATGTGTTTTAGAGATTATTTATTTAGTTATTTTTTCAACGGCATAAGCCAATTCTTTCCATGTTTTATTCATTTCTTTCAATACGTTTTCACCTTTAGTTGTTAGTTGATAATATTTTCGGGGTGGTCCGCTTTTCGATTCTTCCCAACTGTATTTTAATAAATCATCATTTTTTAATCGGGTAAGCAGTGGGTAAAGCGTACCTTCTACTACTAATATTTTTGCATCTTTCAGCGAACTGATGATATCAGATGCGTATGATTCGTTTTTAGAAATAATGGATAAAATGCAAAATTCCAATACTCCTTTGCGCATTTGTGCTTGTATGTTATCGGTATTCATTTTTTGTGCTCTTGTTAAATTGCACTGCAAAGATATGGGCATAAGTTGGTACTATGCAATACAAAGTTCTAAAAGTTATCCACAACCTTAAAATTTTAAAATGTTTTAAAAGATAACAACAAGCAAAAAGTATTTTTTCTATTTTTGGGGCAAACACATTACAACCATGAAAAAAATTCTGATACTTGTGTGCGCATTAATTGGCTTAAACATAGCTGCCAATGCTCAACAAAATGATTTTTTAAACGACTTGATTAATCTTTGGAATAACAAAAAATACGATAAAGTTTATTTGCCTTTAAAAGAATATAAAGAGCAAAATAAAATCAGTGGCGATTTTGAAATTGATTATATGATAGCTACAAGTGCAAGCCGCAGTAATATGCCTGCATCAGTTGTAAGTGCTTTATTTGCTGATTTAACTGCAAGTTATACTTTCAAATCGGCTGATGAAGAATATGTGCAGAAGCAAGCTACCCCTGCTAAATACGAAAAAGGAAAAAATCCTAGGATGGACAATGAGTATATTGCGAACAGGGGCAAAGCAGGTGATAAATCAAGTGCCGATGTACCTAAGCCTTTAGGCAAAGTTGAATTGCAAAAAATTGAAGCACAAAAAATTGCTGAACAGAAAAAAGCTGAAGCCGCTAAAATAGCTGAACAAAAGAAAAAAGAAGCTGCCGAATTAGCGCAAAAAAAGAAACTAGAAGCTGAAGCTAAAAAAGCTGCTGCTAAAATGAAAGCTGATTCAATTGCTGCTGCAAAAGCAAAAGCTGCTGTTGCCCCAACTGATTCTACTAACAAAACCGAAACACAAGAAATTACTGATTATAACAATACTTCTCCAGCCGATAAAAAAGCTGATGCAAAGAAACCTGATACAAAAGCAGACGCTAAAACAGCAACCACCTCAAAAAAAGAAGATGGAAAAAAACTGGTAGCAGGAGGTATGAATCCTAAAGATAAAACACCTTTAAGCGCAAAAGATAAAACTATGGGGGCCAAGGGGAATGATGATATCATTCGTAAACCAGGTGTAACGCAAATTGTTAAAGGAGATAGAGTGATTACTGTAAAAGCAGGCTATACTTACATTGTACGGACAGATTCTATTTTCGAAATGCCACCACCAGCTGCTCGAAAACCAATGGGTGCTGTTGCGGTTCCTGTAAAGAAATAATTTTTGGTATCACTTTTTATAAGTGTGCTTGCTTCATTTGATTTATTATTTTTGTAGTTCAATTTTTTAATGGTGGATTTACAAGCTCTCAAACAACGGTTCGGAATATTAGGCAATACGCCATCGCTTAATTATGCTTTGCAAGTAGCTATGCAAGTAGCATCTACCGATTTATCTGTTTTGATTACTGGCGAAAGTGGTGTAGGAAAAGAAGTTTTTTCTCAAGTTATTCATCAGCTTTCAAATAGAAAACATCATCCTTTTATTGCTGTCAACTGTGGTGCAATACCCGAAGGAACAATAGATTCAGAATTATTTGGTCATGAAAAAGGTTCATTCACTGGTGCTCACGATAGCCGTAAAGGTTATTTTGAAACAGTGAATGGAGGAACTATTTTTTTAGATGAAATAGCTGAAATGCCTTTAGGAACTCAAGCCCGATTGCTTAGGGTATTAGAAACAGGTGAATATATTCGGGTAGGTTCATCAAAAGTTTTGAAAACAAATGTTCGGGTTATAGCTGCCACTAATGTAAATTTGAAAGAATCCATTCATAACGGAAAATTCAGAGAAGATTTATATTACCGTCTTAATACAGTGCCAATTAAAGTGCCTGCACTTCGTGAGCGTAAAGATGATATTGCTGTTTTATTCAGAAAATTCTGCGTTGACTTTGCTGATAAATATCGCCGCCAGCCTATTCAATTAGATGAAGCTGCCAAGCAAATTTTAATTAATTATTCTTTCCCAGGCAATGTAAGAGAATTAAAAAATATAGCAGAACAGATTTCAGTATTATCTACCGATAAAGAACTTTCAAGCGCAGCTTTATTGCGCTTTATGCCCGATGGTAAAATTGATTCATTTCCGATGGCTCTCAATAATTCAAATTCGGGTGGAAATAATTTTGCTAACGAACGTGAGATTATTTACAAAGTACTATATGATTTAAGAAAAGATGTTAACGACCTTAAGCAAGCGTTTGGTAATGTATTGCAAGGTAATGATATGCCCGTTCAGTTTTCAGCGGCAGATAATTTTAATACTAATCAGGCTGCGCCTGTTCATTATTCCAACACCCCGACCACCTTGCCTAATCAGCAGCAACAACCTATTGTGTTAAATCATGTACCCGAAGTTGAAGAAACTTTAAACATTGCCGAAAAAGAAAAAGAGCTAATTATTAAAGCTTTAAAAAAATATAAAAGCCGACGCAGAGATGCTGCTTTAGAATTAGGTATTTCTGAGCGAACATTGTATCGTAAAATAAAAGATTACGGCTTAGAAGAAATTTGATTAAATAAAAAATTGCATTGAAAAGAATACGTCTTTTATTGTTTGTGGCAATAGCTGTCATTGGGTTTTATGGCTGCTGCTTTTATTCTTTAAAAGCAGGTCAGTTACCTGCTGATATTAAAACTGTTTCTATTCATTACATTCCTAATCAGGCGCCAAAAGTAAACTCGGCTTTGAGCCAATTAATGATGGATGCTATGCGCAATAAATTTTTGAATGAATCGAATTTGAAAATTGTAGATAAAAATGGTGATTTAGATTTTACTGGTGTAATAACTGATTATTCAATTACTGCAGTAGGCCGAAGCGGTAATATTTCAACAGGTAATCAATTGAGTATAACCATGAAAATGGATTATGTCAATCATAAAAAGGAAAAAGAAAAATGGTCGCAATCGTTTACCAAAACCGAAACCTTTGATGCTACACAAAATTTAAGCGTTATCGAAAATACAATAGCTGCTGATATTTGCAAAATGATAGTAGATGATATTTACAATAAATCAGTAGTAAACTGGTAATGCAACAAAACAATCAAACATATTTTCAGAGGGCATTAGCCGATGCACACCATATCAAATGGCTTGCTACCGACTATTTAGAATCGTTGGTGCTGCAATATCCTTGGTTTGCAAAAGCACAGCAATTGTTAGCAAAAAAATATCAGATAGAAGAATCGGAAAAATTTAATCATCAATTGCAACGGGCGGCGCTACACTCATTAGATAGAAAAGAATTATTTGTTTTGATTGAACAAACGGATATAGCTATCGACAACCCTGTTAACATAGTTGAACAAAAGCCCGAAGCCGCTTTAACAGTTATTGCCGAACTGCCAACCATAGCTATAGAACAACCTGCTGCCATTGCCAAACCTTTTGAACCAATTGTGTTAGATTTTAAAATGAATAATCAGTTGCAGGATACTTTTCAGAACAAAACCTTAGAACCTTTATCAATGATTCACATAAGGGTAGCTGAAGAAATAATAGGGCCTATTGAAACAAAAAAAACCGATGATATTTTAGCAACCATTGCCGCTGCCGAAATACCTGCTATTAAAATAAATCTGCCTGCCGAAACCGATCATATTAATATGGAACAAGATACTAATTTACCAGCCGACTCCGTTCAAGCGCCTAAATCTTTTAATGCCTGGTTGCATCAGTTCAGCAAAGGCTCAACCATCAATCAAGATGCAGCATTAAATAAAAAAACTGCTGATAATTTAAAAGTAGCCAAGGCTTTAATGAACGAATTTATTGGCAACGATGAAGAAGACAGCGAACCCGATGATTTGAAAGTAAACTTAGCTGAGCTGATGAGCTTCAGTATGCAGCGTCATGACGATTTTGTAACCGAAACTATGGCTAAAGTATATGTGCAACAGGAAAAATATGATAAAGCAATTGCTACTTATCAGAAGTTAAGTTTGTTAAAACCCGAAAAAAGTGTTTTCTTTGCAGCCCAAATTGAAGAACTTAAAAATAAAATTCAATAAATTATGTTATCTTTTTTAGTAGTATTAATGGTTGTGGCGGCTTTGTTGCTCATTTTGATTGTATTAATTCAAAACCCTAAAGGCGGCGGATTGAGTGGTTCGTTTGGTGGTTTCAATAATCAGATTTTGGGTGTGCAACGCACTACTGATTTTTTAGAAAAAACTACTTGGACATTAGCAGCCGTAATTGGGATATTCATATTAGGTAGTTTCTTTTTCATACCTAAAGGTGTAAAATCAAACAAATCAGAAGTAACTGAAGCTATCAGCAAGCAAAAAGCTGCACAGATGCCTGCTGCACCACAGCAACAGCAAGCTCCTCAAAAATAACTCAGGGGTTTAATTATAACTCATTCAAAAGGCAAATCTTTATCGGTTTGCCTTTTTTATTTGCCCCAACCCTTTGCACCCTTTCTAAAATAGAGGTAAGAACCATTTAATAGCTCAAAGCTTGGCTGCTAAAAAATGTTTCGGCTGCCTCAGTTAGTGTACTTACTAACCGAAATAAATAGTTGATGTTCGTGTACTCACAAACCTCGGCAATAGAATATCCTAGGGCTTAAACTTTCCATATCCAAAATGATACTTATATGATAGCAACGGTTAAATAGGTTTAGCCCTTTTGGAAGTTTGCTTATTAAAAATATTACTGCATATTTGTATAAGAAATAAGTACATGGCTTATGGCTTTAATCAAACAATGATAAAAATAGTAAAATATATTTGTATAATAATAGGGGTTGCCATCGGCAGCCCCTTATATTGTCAAATTACTTTGCCTAATCCATCTTTCGAATTGGATGATACCATTGTCTGGGGATCTCCTGCTAAATACTGGGATACTTGTAAAGGATTTTCACAAGAAATTGTAACCATTACCCCTTCTCCTGAAGGATTTTTATCGCCTCCTACTCCTCCTGATGGAAAATATTATTGTTATTTGGGTCAAGGTGGAAATGCAGCCCCTTCGTTTATAACAACAAAATTAAATTGCCCAGTGTTAGAAGGTTACAAACATCATTTAAGCGTTTGGGCAATGGGATATTTTTTCCATGTTCCAACCCAGTTTCGTGAATTTGGTTATTTTACAATTCATTTAGGCTACACTTCATGCGATACTTCGCAGCTAATTTACACTTCGTCTGTAATGCCCGATACTTTACTTTGGCGAAAATATGAATTTGATTTTATTCCCCATGATAATTTTGCTTACATAGGAATTCAGGCTCATCATATAAGAGTTAATTATGAGTGTGATGTATTAATTGACAACTTTTCCCCTATTACCGTAGAGATAAGCAATGTAGCCAAAATAAATATAACAGGTTTGCAGCAAACTGATTGCTATAATTTGGCAGTAGCCACAGCTAATAATATTAACCTAATCCGCTACCAATGGAAAATGAATGGTTCAGTTTTCAGCCCCGATGCATCACCTCAAAACATTTGCATTAATCAAGCCACTACTATTTATTTAACCGCTTGGGATGCTTGCGGCTATGCCTACATAGATAGCTTAAACATCAATCGCAACGAATTAATTGTTGCACCCAATGGCAACAATTTAAACTTACATATTACCCCATTTTCCGAACCCTTACAATTAAGTTTGTTTAATGTTTTGGGGCAAATGATAAGCACCGAAACGATTAGTGAACAAACCACTGCAACTACCCTCAATACCGAAACATTACCCAAAGGCGTTTATTTTATTACGTTGTATAACAATCATGTTTTGATTAAACGCAAATGGATGAAAGTAAATTAATTTCAGTTCAACACTTTTGGTATAGGTGCCAACACCATAGCACCCAACACTACCACTTTCGATATAGACATTTCCGCTTTACCACACGGCATTTACTTTAGTACATTGCAAACCAACTACGGCTTTCTCGTCAAAAAATGGCTCAAATAGCCCACTTACAGCACAGAAAACCACATCCACACCACCGAACTCAACACTTACATCACCGAGGACATCATCTACACGACAGAAGTGGCAGTCTGCATAGAAGAAGTGGCAGTCTGCATGGACGAAGTGGCAGTCTGCACGACCGAGGACATCATCTACATCGCCGCGGAGACCATCTACATCACCGAGGAGACCGTCTGCATCATCGCGGACATCATCTGCATGAGTTCCTAGATTGCATACTTTTTCCGCTTTTTATTAAGGTTAAGTTCAGCAGCAAATTACCCCACAGCGACTAACTGTTATTTTTATTCAAAAAACATCTTTTTGAATGTTTTAAATGCTAACGAAATGTTAAATTACGTATTTCAATGCAACTAAATAGGTGCTTTATCGTATCTATTAATCAGAACAGCAGCGTTGAAAAATGCAGCCATTAAACAAATCAATTATTCACAATTAAATTTCAAAGTCATGGACACCAGACAAGAAAACACCACTTCAATGTGGGCTTCATCTGATTCAGTCCTAACTACTAACAATGCAGTTTGGACAGGATTAGTCGCTTTTAACAGTTGCGTTACTCGTTTTCGAGCGAAACGAGGAGCAGTAAACACCTACATCGCCTTCAGCTCTCAAAAACGAATGGGGTTACTACCGACAAAGCTGCATCAAAAGATTTAGCCATTGCACAAGCAGTTATCATTAGTGCCGACATTCAAGCCTTTGCCAAAGACACTAATAACAACAGTTTATATGCCGACATGAATTTTCCTAAATCAACTTTATCAAAATTAGCCGACAACGTTTTATTAGGAGCAATGCAATCTATTCATGATGTTGGAAGCACCAATGTTGCAGCATTAGCCAACTACGGCGTTACAGCCGCCAAGTTGATAGCATTTCAAGCATTGATTGGAAATTATGGAACTTACATTCCAGCACCACGGGCAAAACGTGGTACAATCAAAACAGCCACTTCCGATTTAGCCCAGTTAATCAAAGACGGCAACAAAGAGTTAAAAACATTAGACAAATTGATTGGTAATTTCCAAGCTACCAACCCTGACTTTGTTTTAAACTTCAAATCAGCTCGTCAAATCATTGACTTAGGTTCACCACAAACAAAAGTTAAAGGAAAAGTGACAGACGCTGTTACAGGTGCAGTCATTGCAAAGGCTCAAATCTATGACAACACAGGTGCTTACAAAACCAAGACAGCCAAAACAGGAACATTTTCAATGAGTATTCCAATCGGCAAACATACATTTCGTTGTACAGCGACAGGCTACCAAGACGGCAACGTTGCTGACTTTGACGTAAAGAAAGGACAAGGCAACGAACTCAATTTTGCTTTGACAAAATCCTGACAAACAACAGCAACACAGACCAAAAGGCAATTCGACAACGAGTTGCCTTTTGACATTTACTAACTCAGCAACCATGACAATACAGCCAACGCAATTTCATACACTCTTAAAAAGCCCCCGAAACGTTAGCTGCTTTAGCATACGGCCCCAATCAAAAAGTTAGCTGTTTCTTTTCATATTATCAGGGGTTCTCACCCATGCATTATATATTCATTAGCAATGGCCTATTGCTGCAGGCAGGGTAAGGGTAGCTTTGAAAAAAGTATAAAATCGTAATTAAATCAACTCCCAATTTCTATTTCATCCTCACATTTTTTATAACTTGCGGCGCTATTGGCAAACAATAGCTGGTGTAGCTTTTATAGTATTCATCATTAGTATTTCACTACAATTATTTTATCATGAAAAAAATAGTATTCCTTAGTTTAATAAGCACTACAATAATGGTAGGTTGTCAATCGGGCAAAGTAAAATTGCATCAGAAAATAACAGCCGAGGAGCAAAGCTTATTAGCCGATGCTACAGTGACGCCTGCCGAAGATTCATTGGCAAAAGTAATCATAGCCGATTATCAGCAATTTGCCAAAGAAAATGCTGATGATTCCTTATCTGCTGAATACTTATTTAAAGCAGCTAAAATATGCGAAAACACAAAGCGCTACAAGCAAGCAGTTGATTTATATGCTGATGTGTATAAAAAATATCCTGTCTCAAAAAAAGCATCCATGAGTTTGTTTTTTGAAGCTTTTACTTACCAAGAAAAAATCGGCGATACAGCTGTGGCAAAAAAAATATATAATCAGTTTTTGCAGCAATACCCTGGCAGTCCATTTGTTGAGAGTGCAAAATATTCTGTTCAACAAATCGAATCGAAAATGAGCAACGACGAGCTAGTGAACAGCTTCAAAAAGAAAGAACCGGCTGCAAAAAAATAGTTAGGTTGGGAGAGCAGCGGTAACAATAAATTAATATAGCTCCATCATCTTTAACACAGAATTAATCGAACTTTGCTAACGAAAAAAACAAAACAGTGGCAAAAATTTTAGTAGTTGATGATGAAATTGATATCCTCGATTTTATAGCTTACAACCTAAGCAAAGAAGGGTACGAAGTAATTACTGGCAAAAATGGTAATGAAGCCATACAGTTAGCCAAGCAGCATCATCCGCAATTGATATTGCTGGATATTATGATGCCTGAAAAAACAGGTATTGAAGCTTGCGAACAATTGCGTAAATTGCCCGAAATCAAAAATACTTTAATTGCATTCTTAACCGCTTTAGATGATGAACAAAGCGAACTTAAAGGTTTTGAAGCCGGTGCTGATGAATATATTGCAAAGCCAATTAAGCCACGTTTGTTAATAAGCCGCGTTAATGCATTATTACGCCGAAGTCAGGACAATGGCTCATCAAAAATAACTTATGGTGATATTGCTATTGATAAAGAACAATATGTGGTGTATTTAAAAGGTACTCCTGTTGATTTAGCAAGAAAAGAGTTTGAATTATTAAGCTTGTTGGCTTCAAAGCCAGGTAGGGTTTTTTACAGAAATGAAATTCTGAGTCGCGTATGGGGCGATGATGTATATGTAGGCGATAGAACAATTGATGTTCATATCAGAAAAATAAGAAGCAAGTTAGGCGATGATGTTATAAAAACTATCAAAGGGGTAGGGTATAAGTTTGAATATGTTTCCTAATTATTTCAACGCTTCTTTGTAAACACTTAATACACGTTCACGAGCAAAAGCATGATTAACAATGGGTTTCGGGTAATTAAAGTCGTTTAATTCCGGAACCCATTTTTTTATGTAAGTCAAATCTTTATCAAATTTTTCTGTTTGAATGGTGGGATTAAAAACCCTAAAATAAGGTGCAGCATCTACTCCGCATCCTGCTGCCCATTGCCATCCGCCATTGTTGCTGGCCAATTCAAAATCTAACAATTTTTGAGCAAAATAACTTTCACCCCATCGCCAATCAATTAATAAGTGTTTGGTTAAAAAACTGGCTACAATCATTCGTGTTCTGTTGTGCATCAATCCTGTTTCATTCAACTCTCTCATGCCTGCATCTACAATTGGATAACCCGTTTTGCCATGACACCAAGCTTCAAATTCTTTTTCATTGTTTCGCCAATTGATATGATTGTATTCTTTTTTGAAAGCACTTTCAGCCACATATGGAAAATGCCAGAGTATGTTCATGTAAAATTCTCTCCAGATTAATTCATTCAAATATTTTTCATTTAAAGCCAAGGCTTTTGTTGCTAACTCACGAATGCTGATAGTGCCAAAACGGAGGTGTACAGAAAGTTTTGAAGTTCCATCAAGAGCAGGGTAATCTCTGGTTTCATGATAGTTTTTTACTATCGTTTCTTTTAATTCGATGGAAGGAAATTGAGTTGCCGATGGTTTAAAATTCATTTCTTCTAAACGAATTAAAACCGAAGAATTTAATTTTGCCAATTGATTAAAATACTTTTCAGTAGGGTATGGTTTTAAATAAAACTTGTTGAGTTTTAATTTCCATTTTTTGCTAAAAGGTGTGAAAACAGTGTAAGGTGTTCCATCATCTTTCATCACTTCGTTTTTTTCAAATATTACTTGATCTTTATAAGTGTGCATGGTTGCCCCTTTCAGTTCAATCAATTGTTTTATCTTTTCATCTCTTGTTTTTGCATAAGGTTCATAATCGTGATTGATGAAAACTTTTTTAATGTCAAATTCGTTAAAAATCGTTTCGAAAATTTCTTCGGGCTTTCCAAAATAGACTTTTAAATCGCTGTTTAATTTTTGCAATTGCGATTTTAGTAATTCAATTCGGTGATGAATAAATTGAACTCGTTTATCAGCTCTGTCATCCAGTTCGTTTAAAATATTTTTATCGAAAATAAAAACTGGAATTATCTGTAAACCGCTTCGCAAAGCATAATATAAGGCTGCATTATCAGCTAATCTTAAATCTCTTCTGAACCAATGGATAGCGTACATAGCAAGTCGTTTGGTTTAAAACAGCAAAACAGATTTTTGGTTTCGATTTTATTCTGCACAAATAATTAGATGAAAATTTTTATTCGAACCTTACAACACAAACAACTTGTGTCACAATACTTACCTTTGCATTTCAAAATATTCTATATGCTTCAATTGAAAAATAGTAATTATTCTATTGGTAATATCTCGGTAGATGAGTTAGCCAATACTTATGATTTACCAGTTTATGTGTATGATACAGCCATTATGAAACGTCAATACGATAAGCTGAAAAATGCTTTCAGCAATTGTGATGTGCATATCAATTTTGCATGTAAGGCACTAAATAATATTAATGTATTAAAGTATTTCAAATCGTTGGGGGCTGGTTTGGATACAGTTTCAATACAAGAAGTAATGCTGGGTTTAAAAGCCGGTTTTGCTCCCGAACAAATTATTTATACGCCAAATTGTGTTTCGATGGTTGAGATAACTATGGCAGCCGATTTAGGTGTAAAGATTAATATTGATAATACTTCCATCTTAGAGCAATTTGGGCACCAATATGGCAATAAAATACCTGTTTGTATTCGAATCAATCCGCATATTATGGCAGGTGGAAATCTGAATATTTCGACTGGGCATATTGATTCAAAATTTGGTATTTCAATTCATCAAATGCGTCATGTAGAACGAATTGTGAAAAGCACAGGGCTTCACATTAATGGCATACACATGCATACAGGTTCAGATATTTTGGATGTGGATGTCTTTTTAAGGGCAGCTGATATTTTATTTGAAACGGCACAACATTTTAAATCGCTAGAATTTATTGATTTTGGAAGCGGTTTTAAAGTGGCTTACAAACCTGAAGATTATTCAACCAACATTGAGGAATTAGGACAAAAGTTAAGTGTGCGATTCAATGAGTTTTGCAATGGTTATGGCAAAAAATTAGAACTCCATTTTGAACCAGGGAAATATTTAGTCAGTGAATCTGGAACTTTTCTTACCAGAGTAAATGTATTGAAACAAACCACAGCTACGGTATTTGTAGGTATTGATAGCGGTCTGAATCATCTAATCCGACCAATGTTATATAATTCCTATCATCACATTGTTAATGTATCAAACCCCGATGGTATTAATCGCATTTATACGATAGTGGGGTATATTTGTGAAACTGATACTTTTGCTTGGGATAGAAAATTAAATGAAGTGAAAGAGGGGGATATACTTGCATTCCAAAATGCAGGCGCCTATGGCTTTACTATGTCATCTAATTACAATAGCCGATTCAGACCAGCTGAAGTGCTGGTTCATGAAGGCAAGCATTTCTTGATTCGTAATCGCGAAACTATAGATGATATTTTGCGCAATCAGATTGAAGTAGAATTGTAATTCGGTTCATTCTTTTTTTACATGATAAGTTCAGAAATACTAAGCCAATTAATAAAACAAGAAGCCAAACAACTAGGTTTTGAATGGTGTGGCATAGCTAAAGCTGAATTTTTAGAACAAGAAGCTCATCGGTTAGAAAATTTTTTAAATAACAATTGGCAGGGTGAAATGAATTATTTAGCTAATCATTTCGACAAACGATTGAATCCAGCTTTACTAGTTGAAGGAGCAAAATCAGTTATAAGTCTGGCATTTAATTACCATCAGCCAATTGATTTTAAAAACGGAGAGCCAAAAATTTCGCAATATGCTTTCGGTACAGATTATCACTTTGTATTGAAAGAAAAATTAAAAAAAATTGTTGGTGTAATAGAAGAAAAAACTGGTAAAATATCTGCTCGTTGTTTTGTTGATTCTGCTCCAGTGTTAGAACGTGCATGGGCTTCCAAATCTGGTTTTGGATGGATAGGGAAAAATACGATGCTCATTAATAAACAAATGGGGTCTTATTTTTTTTTAGCTGAAATAATTTGCGATGTAGCGCTTACTTATGATAATTCAATTACAAAAGATTATTGCGGTACTTGTAATAAATGTGTGCAAGCTTGCCCTACACAAGCAATTCATGGCGATAAAACAATGGATGGCAGCAAATGTATTTCTTATTTCACCATTGAATTAAAAAAAGAAATACCCACTGAATTTCTATCGCAATTAGATGATTGGATTTTTGGCTGTGATATTTGCCAAACTGTTTGCCCTTGGAATCGATTTGCAAAAGCTACTACCGAAGAGCAATTTAAACCATTATTGGCTTTGCCGATGAAGAAAAAAGACTGGCTGGAGATAACTAATGAAGTGTTTAATAAAACTTTAAAATATTCGCCTATGCAAAGGACAGGTATTGAAAAAATAAAACAAACTATTCAATTGCAGATGAAAGGTTGATTTTGGAAAAGATTTTTCAAACTGTCTGAATAAGATTCAAATTATAAATAAAAAAAGCTTGTTGATGGTTCAACAAGCTTTTTTTATTTAGGCAAACATTTAAATTTATTTGTAAGCCAATTGTTTGGTATCAGCTTCAGCTACTTTGTTATAAAACTCTTTAAATGTGGCATAGTCCTCAGGTTTTACAATATCTCCAATGATTTTCATTTCACGACTAACAATAATTTTTCCGCTATTGCTGTAATCATAATTCAAATGATATTCGGCTACCGGACAAGTAAGGTTTACTGAATTAGGACGTTCCTGTAAGCTAACGCCAGCAGGCAATTCAATGGTTATTTGTTCAATATTGCTTTTTAAAGAAGTATATTCCCATACATCAAAAGGGTAGGTGCGTTTTTCTAAAGCAACAAAATCTAAAGTTTCAACAGCATCTGCCCACGGAATGCGAAATACTTTCATACCGGCAATTTCGTTTACTTCTTTTTTTAGAGTAAATGAATATTCCATTTTAAGCGTATCCTGTAATTTTTTCAAATCACCAAATTTCAAATAATTCAATTTTAATTGACTTTTGTATCCGCTTGATACATTTTGAGTTAAAGTTTTTTCACGTTCTTCTTGTCCTAAGTCAACATAATCACTCCGCATAGCTGATGCCGTAGCACCCCAACGGGTAATATTACGACTGAATGTGACATCATTGCCTTCTAACTTCACTATAGATGTACGCTCAATTTTATTTAAAATCATGGTTGGCAGATCAACTTTTGCTAATGCTGTAGCAGGTTGGTCACCATCACGAGGGATGAATAAAGAGTTAGCTCTTACATCAGCACTTGGCATATTAGCAAAGGCTAATTTTTGGTTAGTTAGCTCAATGAAATATTTTTTATCACCAATAGTTAACAAAGAAATACAATGATTAAAATCCATGCTTGGCAAATGCAAATGGTTTTCACCATTGCCTCTTGTATCAACCAAAACTAAATTAGCTTTTAAATTAGCTTCTTTACACATGGCAACAAATAATGTTGATACATCTTTGCAATCACCTAGCTTAGTAGCAATAGTTCGGGCAGCTTTCTGCGGAATAATAGCACTATGCATAAATGGTACATTGCTGTAAGCAATATTATTAGCGATGTAATTGTAAAGTAATTTTGCTTTATCTAAATCTGAAATATCTTTTTTGTCTTTTAATAATTCAGCAACAACTTCTTTTACTTCAAAATCTTGCTTGGCTTTGCTTGATGATAAATCGCTGTACCAATTGCTCATAAATTTCCAATCAGGAATACTTGATATGAAAAGTGTTGGTGCCACATCAACCAATTCAGGCATGTAAGGTTCCGATTTAATAGCCGCTTGATTATCCATTTCCCATGTGTACAATTTCATGGCTTCTAAATTTTTGATAGTTGGCTGCAAAGTCCCATTTAATATTTCATGTTGAAATGTTTTGCTATCAGGCACTAAAATACTGTATTTGGCTTTTAATGAAGGAATGGAATATTGAAAATGAAATTGATCCCAAAAATATTGTGAAAGTTTTCCGCTGGAATAACTTTCAAGTTTATATAAAATATGAATAGCATCACCTGCTTCTAAATTAGTGAATACCACAGTGCCATCATTTTCTTCTGCTTTAACACGGCTGCCATCAGCTTTCAGCAATTCAGCTTTATCTAACACTACACGCTGTGAATAGGGATTGTAACTGATGTTGTATTGCTTCCATGTATCTATACCAGACTGGTTAAATACTTTTACCATCAATTCTTCTTTTTGTTCAGATGCAGCTTCATTATAAATAATACGTTGAGTTTCGTTTAATAAAATAATGCTATTATCATTTGGATATTCTTTTGATGAAGGAGATTTTTTAAATAATTCGTAGGCATCAGTAGTTTCAAAATTTTCATATAAATCTTTTTTGCCTTGCAATTTTCTTAATGCAGCTCTTGAATCATAATCAGTAGGTGTATAATTGATGGCACTTTTATAAGCAGCTTCAGCATCATCTTTTCTGTTTAATGCTTCCATTATTTTACCCCTGTCAGCATAATAAGCACCCACATACGGAGCAAATTCTATAGTTTTGTCATTCCAGTTTAATGCTTCCTGATAATCTTGTAATTCATAATTCACATCACTCAACTGGCTATAAAACCCTATTGCATAAGGCGAATTATCAATTCGCTTTTTCATCATTGCCAATGCTTCGCTTTTATTTCCATTTTTGAATAAGTGTTGAATCAACATTTTTTGAGCCGATTCACTGTAATATTTTTTGCAAAATTCTTTTACAATTTTAATGGCTTTGTTTTCATCCTTCGATTTATTCATTTCTATATTGTAAGCCAGATTCATCATTTCTTCCATATCTGGATGCTTTTGATAGAGCTGTTTGCCAAATTCCAATAATTCAGGGATTTGTTTTTTGTTGGCAAATAAATTTAGTTGATAACCTTCTACCAATTCTTCATCTTTATAAATAGCTTTTATTTTATCAATCAATTTAGCTGTTTCATCATAATCTTCTCTGTTGTTAGCTTCGCCCACCAACATTTGCAATGCTTCCAGAGATTCCGGATCGTTACGTTTTATTTTTTCTTGTTCTTTTGTTAAGTCAGTTTGGTTTTTATCACGGGCATAAGCTTCTATCATTCTATCGCTCACAAAAGTGCTTTTTGGTGCTAAATCTTGTGTATGTTTTAAAACTTTTCTTGATTCGTAAACTTTGTCATTTCTCATTAGTGCATCAGCATACATCAGTAGTGTCAATAAATCATCTGGATTTGTTTTTAATTTTTTCTCAAAAAAATCTTCAGCAAACAATGCCTCTGCGCTTACTTTATAATCAGCAGCAGCAGTATAATCATTGGTTTTGTTGGTTGAAAAAATACCTGCAACCGGGTTGCCTTTATCATCAGTTAATCTGATTAAAAAATTAGCTGCATTAGTTTCGCTTTCACCAATCTGTACCAGGAAACGATTGTAACCTTTATTCAATTTTATTTTCTGATTATAAATATCAAGGTCAGCATTTCTTTCTGTGGCTTCGCTTAAAATATTATAATCGTTTACCCATATCTTCATAGAGCCACTGCAACCCGAACGCAAAGTAACTTCTTGTTCAGTTGCGCTATAAACATAGGTTTGAGCATACATAATTGAGTTGCCAATATTAAAATAATAATCAAAATAGAACCATCTATCATCACGTTGAAAAGGCGGCGCAAACCATTTTACATCAGCCCCTACTTTGTTTTTAAATGATTCAGTGGTTTTGTTTTTTAATGCACCCCAATCTTTTGTAAAACCACTTCCGCTGGTATTATCAAAAGTACCAAGCACTTGCCAGTTATCAATGCTACCAATTTTGTCATATTCATTTTTACGTTCTTTAAATTTGTTTATACTTTCAAAATGATGTCCCAAAGCAATATGAGCCATAGCTTTTAATGTGCCATGAGCTTTCGGGTCGTCAATAATCTGATTTAGAAATTTTACTTTTTCAGGCTTCAAGTTGTAACGGCTGCCATACAAAATCGGCATACTCCAGTAAGCGTATAAAAATGGGTATGGATTTTCGGCAGTTTTATAAAATTCTTCAAACGATAAAAATGCACTATCGTTTTTTGAGCATAACCATTGTGTTAGCATCAAACCAAGCCATGCGTTCGATTTGTTGATTCCATCTTCTTCAGTAGCTTTTTTAAATAAAAATTTTGCTTCTGTGCGTTGATTGTTTTTAAAAGCATCCCATGCTTTTTCATAATTGCCTGCCGAAGCAGCAGTTGAAATAATTGAAAATAAAATGAATGATAAAAAAAGTTTATACATGTATTTAAGAATTAGGTTGCTAAAATATAAATACAATTCAGTCGTGTTAAATTTTTTTTAATAAAAATTTCGTTGTTAAGTGGTTGTTAAGCATTTGGCTATTGATGAATACCTAATAAATTTGCATCAATAAAACATTAAAAACTATGCTGAATAAAAAAAATATTTCCGCTTTTTTTCTTCTTTCTTTTTCATTATTGGCCCAACAGTTATTTGCTCAGGATGCTTACCAGATAAGTATCAAGATAAATGGCTACAAAGAAAAAGCTTGCTATTTAGCTAATTATTATGGCAATCAAAAATACATTCACGACACTTGTAAGCTGAGCAAAGTTGGCGAACCAATCTTATTTCATGGCAAAGAAAAACTACATCAAGGTATTTATTTAGTCGTATTACCTTCCATGAAATATTTTGAAATTATTGTTGGCGAAAATCAAAAATTTGAAATCGAAACAGATACAGTTGATTTTGTAAATCACATGAAAGTGAAAGGTTCAGAAGACAATACTTTGTTTTTAGATTATTTAAAATATACTTCTAAAAAAGGAATTGAAATGGACCAGTTAAATGCAAAATATAAAATTCAAAAAACTAAAGCTGACTCAATAAAAGTAGCAGATGAAATGCGCAAAATGGATAGTTTAGTGAATGCTTATCGTAAAACATTTGCCGAAAAACATCCTAAACTTTTATTAGCAAGTGTTTTCAAAGCAATGCCTGAACCCTTTGTGCCAGCAGGTTTAATGCAACCGCAAAGCTATTACTATTTCAAAAATCATTATTTCGATAATTTCGATTTTAGCGATGAACGTTTGTTATACACTCCGATTTTTCATGCAAAAATTGATAAGTATTTAAATCAGCTTACGCCTCAGCACCCTGATTCTATTAATATATCTGCTGATTATTTAATAAAACATGGCAGAGCTAATAAAGAGGTTTTCAAATGGTTAGTATGGTACCTTTCAAACACCTATGAGCAATCAAAAATTATGGGTATGGAAGCCGTGTTTGTTCATGTCGCTCAGGAGTATTATTGCAAAGGCGAAGCCTATTGGATTGATTCATCTAAATTGAAAAAAATCTGCGATAGAGCTGAGCATTTAAAAAAGATTTTGATTGGCGCTACCATTCCTAATATGATTTTAGAGGATAGTAGTTTACGCAGTTCATTCATATATGACCTGATGAAAAACGACCGATATACCATTCTTTGGTTCTGGAATAGCAACTGCGGACATTGCCAAAAAGAAACACCTGAATTATATAAAGAATATCAAAAATTACACACCAAATATAATTTAGGTTTAATCACCATTACTGAAGAAAGATTAAATACAAAAGATGACCCTGAGATGAAACGATGGAAAAAATATTTAATCGAACATCCGATGGATTGGAATAATTTACGTGATGCCAACAATTACTATGATTTTAAAGATATGTTTGATGTGTACGCTACACCAAAAATGTTTGTAGTAGATAGCAAAACACATAAAATTGTTGCCAAAATGCTCAGTGTTGAGCAGATTGAAGAAGTGCTTGAACAACTTCATAAAGTTGATAAAGCCGAAGAAGAACGCAGCAAAAAAGCAAAATAAATATTCACCATGATTGAACAACAATTTGCTATTGTTGTTTATCTAAAAAAATAAAACAAAAAATAATATGCAAATTGCAGTAGGACAACAAGCACCCGATTTTTCATTATTCGATAGCGAAAAAAAAGAAATTAAATTAAGTGATTACAAAGGCAAAAAAGTAATATTGCTATTTGTACCAGCAGCTTTCACTGGCGTATGCACTAAAGAACTATGCAGCGTTCGCGATGGCATAGCTGATTACAACAACGCCAATGCACAGGTTTTAGGCATTAGCTGCGATTCGTTATTTGTATTGGCAAAATGGAAAGAACAAGAAGGTTTAAATTTTCCATTATTAAGCGATTACAATAAAGTAGTTTCTGAAATGTATGGCGTAGCTTACGAAAAAGATGCTTTCGTATTTGGTATGTATGGTCATAGCCGTCGCAGTGCATTTGTAATTGATGAAAATGGCGTAGTAAAATATGCTGAAATATTAGCTTCAGCAGGCGATTTGCCTAATTTTGAAGCAATCAATGCTGCTTTGAAATAAGCTTTTAAGATTACTCATTTTAAAAAGGCTCGTGTAATTATACACGAGCCTTTTTATTTTTCAAAAAATCTTACTCATCTTAAAAGTATTTATATTTGTTTCACTAAAACATTTTAATGATTCTGAAACAACTCACCTTTTTTATTTTATTTCTTTTTATTTTTTTTCAATCACAAGCCCAAACTAATTATGGATGGAGCGAATTAAAAAGCAATAACACCAGTTGTCAAACCACTTGGGCTGCATGGACCCGAACTTGTGTAGATAAAAACAATAATTTGTATTGCGCCATGGTCAATTCAAATAATTCAAACAATAGTATCGTAAAAAAATGGAATGGAAATCAGTGGCAGGATATCACAGCCAACCTCACAGGCAATGTTATTGCAATCTGCGTCGATAAACATGATAGTGTATATGTCACTGGTGGAATATTCAACTCAAACGGCAAAAATTATATTGCTAAATGGGATGGAATAAATCATTGGCGCAAGTTAGATACTACTGGATTTAATTCAGCAATTACTCAAATGTGTGTTGATACCTTTAATAATATATACATCACTGGCTGGTTTACTGATTCAATATTAAATTATCAAGGCACTAAATACATTGCCAAATGGAACGGTAGCGCTTGGAGCAATATTTCAACCGCTTTAAATCCTTTTATGAATATAGTATCAGCTATTACAACTGATTTGACTGGCAATTTATACATCGCTGCGCCGTATGCAAATAATAGCAACAAAGGCATGATATCAAAATGGAACGGTAGCATTTGGTCTGAGCTCGATTCACCCACCGATTCATTAAATGCTAACGGACTAATTGAAACTATTATCTGTGATAGTATCAATAATGTGTATGCTGCAGGAGCATTTACTGATTCATTAAGCATATCATCTGGACATCAGTATGTAGCAAAATGGAATGGTTTGCATTGGTCAAAAGTTGGCGGCACTAATTTGTTAGATGCAAATTCTGAAATAAAGTCTTTAGATATTGACCGAAATGGCAACCTTTATTGTGCTGGTAGATTCACCGATACTTCTATTGCCTATTATGCTAATAATGTTATTTCCCAATCCAGCAATTATGTAGCAAAATGGGATGGCACACAATGGAGCAACTTAGGTAAGCAAAGTGCAAATCCTCTCCATGATTTCGATGCTGTTTCAAACATCGGTATCGAAAATATTTTACATGATAGTAAAGGTAATATTTATGTAGGTGGCTGTAATTTGAATCCATCAAATAATAATTATGTATTGATGCAATTCAGCCTGTCAACTGGCATCACCGAAACAACTATTTCAAAAAATACCATTCATGTTTTTCCCAATCCAGCATCAAAGCAAATTACTTTACTGCTAAGCAATCCACCTATCCATAAACTTGAATTTATGGTTTATGATTTGCTGGGTAAGCAAGTTTTAAATACCACTATCCATCAGTCATCAACTTCCATTTCAATTGAAAAATTAAACAAAGGTTTTTATACTTATTGCATCAAAGATGAATCTGAAAACAAAGCAATATCATTGGGTAAATTAGTAGTGCAATAAAGAATACTTGATTAATTTTGCCGCCTTATTTTTAATCCATTTCATGAATATTTTAATTTTAGGTTCGGGCGGCAGAGAACATGCTTTTGCTTGGAAAATTGCACAAAGCAAACATTGTGATAAATTGTATGTGGCTCCGGGTAATGCAGGCACAGCGAAAGTTGCTACCAATGTTGATATAAAAGTAAGCGACTTTAATGCCATTGAAAATTTTTGTATTCAACATGGAATTGATATGGTTTTACCAGCTGGCGAAGAAACTTTAGTGAAAGGAATTTATGATTATTTTTTGCAGCATGAAAATATAAAACATATTCCTGTTATTGGCCCATCACAGCATGGTGCACAAATGGAAGGCAGCAAAGCATTTGCAAAATCATTTATGTTGCGCCATTCTATTCCAACAGCAGCTTATAAAGAAGTTACGCTTCAAAATATTGAAGAAGGAAAAAGATATTTAATGGATTCTCCTTTGCCAATTGTATTAAAAGCTGATGGATTAGCTGCAGGTAAAGGTGTTGTGATTTGTGAAACCCACCAAGAAGCGCAAGAAGAATTATCTCAAATGATTGAATCAGCTAAGTTTGGTGATGCTTCATCAAAAGTGGTGATTGAACAATTCTTAAAAGGAATTGAATTGAGTGTATTTGTATTAACAGATGGAAAAGATTATTTGCTGTTACCCACTGCAAAAGATTACAAACGAATAGGAGAGGGCGATACAGGATTAAACACGGGCGGCATGGGAGCTATTTCGCCAGTGCCTTTTGCAACGCATGAATTGATGCTGAAAGTTGAAGAAAAAGTTATTAAACCTACAATTGCTGGTTTGCAAAAAGATAAAATAATTTATAAAGGTTTTATCTATTTCGGACTTATCAATGTAAATAATGAACCATTTGTAATAGAGTATAATTGCAGAATGGGCGACCCTGAAACGGAAGCCGTATTGCCTCGTATTGAAAATGATTTAGTTGATTTATTTCAAGCCGTAGCAGATGAAAAATTAAATACACAGGTTTTGAAAGAATCGACAGAAGCTGCATGCACAGTGGTTTTGGCAAGTGGTGGCTATCCATCTGAATTTGAAAAGGGTTTTGAAATAAATTTTGAAAACGAAAAAAGTGATGCCCTGATTTTTCATGCAGGCACACAATTTAATCAACACCAAAAAGTCATTACTGCTGGCGGCAGAGTGTTGATGGTAACAGCTTTAGATAATAACCTGAAAAATGCTTTGAAAAAGGCTATGACAGCCACTTCAGAGATTGATTTTAAAAATAAATATTTCCGCAAAGATATTGGATTAGATGTTTGTTGATTTAATGCCTATTTCCTACTTTTGTTTGCAAAGTTTTTTTTAACCAAAAGCAACATTTTCATTCAAATTAATATCTATATAGGTAGAATACCTTACTTTAAGATATTAAAATTTTTAACATGAAAAATATTTCACGATTCATTTGTCTGTTTTTTATCAGCCTGCTGTTTGCTAACAGTTTAAGTGCACAAGCCCCTGTAGCTAATTTTGCTTGCCCTGGTCTTACTTCCTCATTTCCTGTTGATACTTGTGGTTCGGCCGTTTTAGTTTTCACTAATACTTCAACTGGTACTTATAACAAAGCAGTTTGGTCGTTAGACCAAAATTCTACCGGTTGCAATGGTGTATGGGTTAATAGTTTAACAGGTGCTTATACAGGAGCATCTTACAATCATAATTACTCAGCAATTATGTTGACTCCTGGTTATTACCGTCTTTGTTTAAAGGTAATCAATACTGCTACAGGTCAGGCAGATAGCATTTGTAAGTGTATTGCTGTGGTACATGCATTACCTACCGCCGGTTTTACGGTAAGTGATACTATTGGTTGCGATCCTTTAACAACTAAATTAATACCCAGCAATCCAAATACAATACCACCATATTCTTTTTCATTTATTTTGGGTACGCCTTATGGGGTGGTAAAAACCACTTGCAATGGTGCTCCTAACGGCTCATGCGGTGATACTACAGTTACTTACAATTGTAACCCTACACAGGCTTGTCATCCTGTTTTTTATATTGTTAAAGATGGCAATGGTTGTCAGGCTGTATATTCCTCTGCTTGTGCTTTCAAAGTGTTTTGCAATCCTGTGGCATCTATCACTGTGCCTGCATCTGCCAGTTCGTGTGTTACAGGTGTACCGGTTACACTTTCAGCAAGCCCCACAACATCAACTTTTTATTCATGGTGGGTACCTACTTTACCATCACCATCGCCTTTGCCAACTGCACCTAATCATGGGCCACAACGTAGCAAAACTCAAACAGTAAGCTTCTCAAGTTATGGTTGTTATGATGTGAAATTAGCTGTGTACGATTCTATTGCACCAGGTAGGGGTTGTGTTGATACAGTTACACAAACAAATGCGGTTTGTTTGCAAGGTATTCAAACTGTTCCACCACCATCATTTAATTTGAACGATACTGTGGTTTGTTGCGGCTCACCATTTCAAGTGTTTTTCACGGCTAATACCATTCCGGCAAGTTCATGTAATGTGGTTGCAAACTTTTTAGCCATTCCATTGCCTGGTTCTCCTTCATGTGCTGATACGGTTGTTTTAGGATCTATTCAATCGTCTAATGGTAATCCTGGCAGTGCTTATTTCTCCATATCATGTGGATGTTCGGTGCCTGTTAAATATAAAATTGTTGTTAAAAATGATTCAATTTTAAATCAATGTAGTAGCTGTCAGATAAAATATAATTTTAAGGTTGATACCATTAAAGTAAATCCATCACCTGTGGCTGCTATAAAATTAGCTACTGGTTATTATTCCAGCTATTGTGCACCTAGCCATCAGTTTTGTTTCAACTTGGTTAATGCGCCTCAAAACTTACCTGGTTATTCAGTTGCTTGGTCTGGCAATGTTTCTTGTTCGCCTCCTATTGGTTCTACTACTAGCTCATTTTGTGTTACATTTTCAGGAAATGGGACAGCAGCTAATCCAACACAAGATCATGAATTGTGTTTAAAGGTTTGTCAAAGTGCTGCAAATGGGGGCTGTTGCTCATTTACAACTGATACAGTTTATCTGTCAAAACCTTCTGGTACAGTTAGCTATAAAAATTCAGTAGGTTGTGGTTCGGTTTGTGATACTTTTAGATGCTCAGTAAAAACGGATAGTTTATATACTTGGATTGTTTGGGATTCAGCTGGGGTAACCACTTCTGCTCAAACTGGTCCTAATGCTTGGTGGTACTACCATTGTTTTAAAGGCTTTCAGCATAAAGATACTTGCTATAATGTTATGTTGGTTCATAAAACTTTTACAGTGGGTGGTATAAGTTGTTTCGATACTATTTTGATAAAAAAAGGAATCAGAATTGGACATAAAATAAAAGCCAAAGCAAAAGTATCTACAAAAAATATTTGCTTAAAACGATTGAATCCTAGCAGTGCTGCAACCGCATGTATAAATGTATATCCTGATAGTTCAATGCACATTATCCCAAGTCCAACCAATCATATCAGTCAATGCACTAATCTGAATTGTTTTTATTATTTCACTCGTCCTAATAATAATCAGATTGTTGCTTTCTCTTCCAATTGCGATTCGCCCAAAATATGTTTTAATGATACAGGAAAATATGTGGGGCATTTTATTATATATGATAATGGTTGTGCTGATACAATGAAATTAGATACTATTTGTGTATCAGGTATTATGGCAAGTTTGATTGATTCAGGACATTGTGCCAATCAAAATGCTTTCCAGCCTATTGTTACATTTAAACCAAAAGTAAAATATAAATATTGCGGAGGTAATTTACCAGTAGGTGATTCACTTAAAGTACATCTATGGAATAAAATAACCAATAATTCTGGATTTGATGTGTTTGATACGACTGTTGCACCAGGGAAAGTTCCTGTCCGTTATAATTACTCTTATAATGGGGGAGGTACATATTATGTTTGCTTATCAGCGTATGATAAATTTCATTTGCTGTGCGATACCGATACAGTTTGTCAGAATGTTATAGTTTCACCATTTACAGCTGTTATTCAGCAAACATCACCTGTAAAACCAACCATTGCTTGTAGGAATGGAATAGACAATCGATGGTGCTTTAGTGCTACGGCTGGGTCATCACCAACATATCCACCTGTTGTAATTTGGAAATGGGGTTATAAAGGACAATATAAACAAAATACACCAGGTACTCATGATGCTGATTCTGCCTGCTTCGTGTTTGATTCTTGTGGTACATTTCAACTAAGGTTGATAATCGGCAATGCTTCAGGCTCATGCCAAGATTCAACTACTTATTCAGTCGTCGTTCATTCATTACAAGATTCCTTAGGGGGTAATAATTATGTAAAAGTTACTCCTTCTGGTAATGGATGTAATACTTGTTTATTGTTTACTAATAAAATTATCGGTTGTGGAACAACTTTAGGAACTACAGTTATTCATTTTGGTGATCCAGCAAATACTACTCAAACCATAACTGGCAATTGGACTAGCATTACGCATTGTTACTCATCCAATTATATTTCTGGTATGAAAGTAGATATTTGGGATGCGAATGGTTGTCATTATCCAACTCAATATATCAACAATCCACCAGCAGTAACTGGGGTAAGTGCCAAATGGTCTGGATTACCTGATACAGTGCTTTGCTTAGGAACACAAGTGGCTTTGGTGAACGCCTCATCAGGCTATACGGCAATTAAAAGTTGGAAATTAAGCGCATTGCCAGATAGTTGTACAAAAAATGCAATAGCTACTTCTACAACTGATTACTTTGCAGGACCAGGACCTAACTCTCCTTATACTTTCAGTACTTTAGGCTATTATCATTTGAATTTTCATGTGGCAAACAATTATACCGATGCTAATGGAAATCAATGCCAATCAGATACCTGCGTAATCATTCATATTCAAAATCCACGTGTAAACTTAGCAAGCGTACCCGATACATTTCCATGCCCAGGCACTATTGCCAACATTCCAAATTTAACCACTGGCGCTTACGATTCGCTTAACCTCTTAATTAATTTACCTGACGGACTGAACATTAGTTATGCTTATTCAAAAAATTCTCCACAAGGTTTACCAAATAATGTGCAGGTTCCGTTAGGTTATCCAGGTCTGTATTCATTGCGTTGGTATGTTTCCAGCCGATTGGGTTGTAGTGACTCACTTTCAAAAGTGTTTTTCGTAAAAGGTCCAAGAGGTAAATTTAGAGCTTTATCGCATCATGGGTGTGTGGGTGATATTATTAATTTTGTTGATACAACTAATTCATTCAATGGTGTTTTAATGTATTGGGATGATAATGTAGGCAATGAACAAATTGCTTTCGATTCAACGGGTAATTATTCATTCTCTCATCAATTCACAACTTGCGGCAAACGAACAGTGTTAGCTTATATTTCAGATGGGTCATGTATTTATGCTATTAAAGATACTGTAAACATTGATTGCCCTAAAGCTAATTTTGGCAGAGTGCCTGCTATTACAAGTTTCTGTGGTAGTGCTACTGTCAATTTCTACGATTCATCTTTGAGTTCATCTCCGCATGTTTATGGTGCATCCATTACATCACGAACCTGGCAATTGTTAGATTCATTTGGCAATGTAGTGCAAACATTCAATACACAAAATCCTGTTGTAACTATTAATCAGGCTGGTTCTTATTCAATGAAATTAAAAATAAAAACCAATTGGGGATGTGTTGATTCAATGCTTCAAAGTAATATTATTAATATTTATAAATTTCCTACAGCTCAGTTTACTAATTCGCCTGATACTGTTTGTATCAATGGCTGTATCAATTTTACTGATGTTTCCGTTAACCCCGATACAGGCAAATTGCATTATCGTTGGTATTTTGATTACGCTTTAAATACAATCACTTCAACATTAGCTAATCCACAAATATGCTATACTTCATCTGGTGTGTTCCATACCATATTAATTGATACAACTATGCATGGTTGCATTGATACCAGCAATATTAAAAATGTAGTTGTATTACCTCCTGTAGTAGCTAATTTTACTGTAGCTGATACAATTTATTGTGGTAGTTCAGCGCCAATTACTTTCACTAATCATTCTACACCAAATGCAGGCTTAACCTATTGTTGGAATTTTGGTGATTCGTTGAATAATGTTTGTCAGTCATCTGCAACAAACCCTACACATACATTTACCTTGCCTTCAGGTGTTGCAAGCATTTGTTATACCATCAAATTAATTTCAATTAATGCATTAAGTTGTAAAGACAGCACTAGTAAAATGATTTGTATGTATAGTTTGCCTCATGCCGGGTTAAATGTTATTCCAACAAGTGCTTGTGATACTTTACACCCGACAGTATTGGATGCATCATCAAGTTTAAACCCTATAAATGGTTGGGATTTAAGTTGGGGTGATACCAGCACTACGCATGTAAAAATTTTCCCAAGCGGATTAACGCATTATTATTATGCACATGATTCATTTAATATTAAATATGTAGTCACTACACAACAAGGTTGTAAAGATTCTACAGTGGTAAAAGTGTTTAATTTTGCTCATCCTATTGCTTGTGCTGGTAATGATACTTTGGTTTGTGCGCAGCAACCTGTTCAGATAGGTTGTCCAACTTTACCAGCTGGTTATTATTATCATTGGATTCGTCCTGGTGGTATTGGGAATCAGTTTTCAGCGAATCCAATTGTAACCACAAATACTAGTCAGTATTATGTTTTGTATATGAGAGATAATGTGACAGGCTGTTCCTCTGAAGATAGTATGAAAATAAGTGTCATTCCTTTAGTGGTGCCTGTTGCAGGCAGCGATACTGGCGTATGTTTAGGTAATTCAGTTACTTTATATGCACATGGTGGTTTAACTTATACATGGCGTGATTCATTAAATAATATTATTTCAACCGACTCAATTATTACAGTTACACCAGCAAATTCTACAAATTATAATGTAACAATTTGTGGTAGTTGTGATTGTGCAACAGTTCCCATCAATGTACAGATATTCCAACTTCCTGTTATTTATCTTAATCATGATATTGTTGGGCAAGTGGCAGGACAGCCAGTTACAGTGCCACCAGTGGTTTCTGTTGGCGTAGGTAATATTGCTTGGTCACCTAATTATAATATTAATTGTACAAATTGTCCAAGCCCTGTATTTACACCAGATGTCACTACAACTTATCATGTGGTTGTAACTGATGGACATGGTTGTATTGATTCATCTGCTGTAACCATTCACGTATTGTGTGATGAAAGCAATGCGGTATATGTGCCTAATGCTTTTACACCTGAAAGCAAAGGTCCAAAAGGCAATAACGACAGATTTTATATACAAGGTACTGGTGTAAAAGAATTAAATTATATGCGTATTTACGATCGTTGGGGTGGTATTGTATTTAATGCCGAACATGTACCAATTGGTTTGCCTGAATTTGGTTGGGATGGAACAAGCAATGGCAAAGTAATGAGCAGTGATGTGTTTATGTATCAAATACAAGTGCAATGTGCAGATGGCAATGTGTTTAATTTAACTGGTACAATAACATTAATAAGATAAAATTTATCAAATTGAATATTCAAGAGCCGTTCTAAATTTTAGTTCGGCTCTTTTTTTTGAAATTGAAGCAACAATTTTTTTCTTTAAAAAATAAATTCGATACTTTTAACGCTACAAATTTTTTTATGAGCGAACAACTGATAATAGAAACGCTGGAAGAAAAAACAGTTTTGAAACAACAGGTTTATCAAAACACTTTGAAAGCTTTTGCTGATTTGAAAAAAGAATTGGCTTTGCTGTCAAACTTTATGAGCAAGCAATTAGGAAGCAAGGGTGATGTGCTATTAAAGGATAATGGTGCATTTGAAATGGAGTTTCATTTTGGTGGTGAAGTTTTAATTTGCAGTATGCATACCGATGTTTTTAATTTTGATGATAGTCATATTATTCATCAGTCTAATTATGTGAAACAAGTGAGTAGCCGTTCCTATTGCGGCGTAATAAAAGTTTATAATTTCTTGAGCGATTCTTTTAAGTATAATCGCAACAACGATTTGGGCTATTTAATTGCACGAATATTTATCAATTCAGACAATCATTATTTTGTTGAAGGGAAACGTCAACTTGGATTTTTATACAATGATTTTGAAAATTCTATAATGGATGAAGCCGCCATGAAAGCTATTATGCAATCATGCATTTTGTATGCTGTTGAATTTGATTTGTTAGTGCCACCATTTGATGAAGTAAAAGAAATTACTGTGTATCAAAAAATAGAACAGATGGGAAATGCAGCCGTAAAAACTGGCAAAAGATTAGGCTTTCAGTTTCAGGCTGATAACGATCAAGTAAGTTATTAATCAACTTTTTAAAATCAGAAATTAACCATGAAAAATAATTGCATTAAAAATAGTTTGTTCTTATTTCTTTTGATTTTGTGTTTCAATTTCAAAATCAAAGCACAAAGTTCAATGCTACCTTTAGGAAGGGATGATTATCAATGGCTTGATAGATTGAGCATCAGAGATGGAAAACTTCCTGAAGATTTTAATACATTCAACAAAACTTATGATAGAAAAATGTTGATGCAGTATATCAGCAATCTTGACAGTAATAATTTAGATAGCAGCGGCGCCAAATGGAGTAAGGTTGATGAAAAGAATGTACAATATTTATACAATGATAATTTTGAATATGCGGCTGATAAAGCTCAAATTGATGGTGCTTATCCAATATTAAATTCTATTTATAAATATAAAACTGATTTTTATGCTTTTGATGATGCCAACTTTTTGGTAAAACTAAATCCTGTAATTTTTTATCAAGGCGGACATTCATCAAGTAATTCGGAGTATAAATTTTTTAACACTCGTGGTTTAGAATTAAAAGGAAATATTTTAAATAAAATTGGTTTTTATACCTACATAGGCGAAAACCAAATGAAGGCCCCTGATTTTGTTCAGAACTATATTTCTACTTATCACGCAGTGCCAGGTGAAGGTTATTATAAATCAGGATTCAAAAAAACAGGCGTAGATTTTTTTGATGCAAGAGGTTATGTAACCTTTAGTGCTGCCAAATATGTGCATTTTACTTTTGGACAAGATAAAATTTTTTTGGGTGATGGCATCCGATCTTTATTCATCAGCGATGTAAGCAATGCGTCACCATTTCTAAGAATAAATTTTCATTACAAACAATTTGATTACGAAAATTTATTTTTAGAATTAACCAAGCAATGGAATATTACAAAAGGCGATCAATACACTTTTCCGAAATATGCGGCCATGCATCATTTAAGTTATAATGCCACTAACAATTTACAATTCGGATTATTTGAAAGTGTGATTTTCAGCCGCAATCATGGTTTCGAATTAGCGTATTTAAATCCGATTATTTTTTATCGGCAAGTTGAGCAATCATTGGGAAGCCCTGACAATGCTGCTATTGGATTTGATGGAAAATGGAACTTGATGCATCATGTTCAACTTTATGGGCAGTTTTTATTAGACGATTTTAATTTTGCTGAATTTAAAATTAATCATAAATGGTGGGGCGAAAAATATGCTTTGCAAGCAGGCTTGAAATATGTTGATGTATTCGGGATTAAAAATTTAGATGCACAAGCCGAAATAAATTTTATCCGACCATTTGTATATTCACATAGTGATAGTTTGGGAAATTATACCAACTATAATCAGCCTTTGGCGCACCCGATGGGAGCCAATTTGAAGGAAATGGTTGTTAAAATTTATTTCCAACCTATTCAGAAAATTACTTTCACTGTAATTGGAGCATTGACTAATCAAGGTTTAGATGTTTACAATGACCAAAATAAATTATTAAGTGATTGGGGCTCAAATCCATTGATAAGCAATCTGCAAAGGTATCAAGGCTCTAATAGTATTTTTGCCACTGGCAATGGTGTGAGCACGAATATTTATAATGCAGATTTGGTAATGAGTTGGCGAATTGCTCATAATGTTTATTTCGACTTCAATTTTTTATATCGCAAATTGACTAGCGCAGATTCAAATTTGGATAAAAATGAAAAATTTTTCGGTATCGGATTTAGAATGAATACATCCAGGCCAAAATTTTTATTCTAAGTATTAGCCGCATATAAAATTTTCCTTAACCAAATTCGTTGATTAATTTTATCAATACCAACAAAATTATATTTTTATGGATATCATTCCTTTAAGCGTTCCAAAATTAGCCGGCAATGAATGGAAATATGTAAAAGATTGTTTAGACACAGGCTGGATAAGCAGTGTAGGTAGTTATGTGAATCAATTTGAAAAACAAACCACTGAATTTACTGGAGCCAAATATGCGGTGGCAGCTATGAATGGTTCAGCAGCTTTGCATGTTTCGTTGCGATTGCTTGGTGTAAAGCAAAATGATTATGTAATTGTACCAAACATTACTTTTATTGCAAGTTGTAATGCAATAACTTATGCAGGTGCAGAGCCTATTTTGATGGATGTGGATGTGAATACCTGGCAAATGGATTTGAATTTATTAGAAGAGTTTTTACAAACAAAAACTGAACTCAACAACAACAATTGTGTGTTGAAAGCTGATGGCAGAACGATTGCAGCCATAATGCCAGTGCATGTTTTAGGTAATATGTGCGACATGGAGCAATTGATGCAATTAGCATCTAAATTCAATTTGAAAGTGGTTGAAGATGCTACTGAATCTTTAGGTAGCACATTCAAAGGTAAGCATAGTGGTACTTTCGGACATATTGGTTGTTTTAGTTATAATGGTAATAAAATTATTTCAACTGGTGGTGGCGGAATGATAATCACTAATGATGAGGCTATTGCAAAGCAAGCCAAACATTTAACTACTCAAGCTAAAATTCATCCTGATGAATATATTCATGATGAAATAGGATACAATTACAGATTAGTAAATATTTTAGCAGCAGTTGGGGTTGCGCAAATGGAGCAACTGCCCGATTTTTTAAAGAAGAAAAAATACATCAGCGATTTTTACAAAAAGTATCTTACAGGTATTGGTGATATCCAGTTTCAACAAATTGAAAAAGATGTTCAACCTAATAATTGGTTATTTACTATTCGTACTTCTAAATCGAAAGAGATTTTTGAAAAGCTGAAAAAAAATGACATCATTAGTCGCCCGTTTTGGATGCCTATGAATCAATTGCGAATGTTTCAGAACAATATTTATTTCACAAAAACTGACATTGCAAATGATGTGTATAGCAAAAGCATAAGTATTCCATGTAGCACTGGTATTAGTGATCCTCACTTGGCTCTGGTTGTAAAATTGATTAAAGAGTGTTTTAATTAATTTGATATAAATTGATTTTATGGTGGTAAATCATTTCATAAATTCATATCTGCCAGGTATTTTAATTAAATTTGTCAGTATGAAAACAAAAATCTACTTCCAAATTTTACCATCTATTTTGTTAGCGGCATTTATTACAAGTGGCTCATTTTTTATTAATCATGTAGAAAAGAAAAATGAAAAAGGAGAAATTGAAAATGAAAAATCGTCACCCGAATTGGCGTACGATAATTTCTTGTTAAGCCGAACTTATCCTAATGCTGCATTTGATGTAAAAGGCTTTGAACAAGCTATGCAACAAATTAGTGCTCAACGAAAATCAAAAAGTTTACACAATTATAACTGGACTTTGGAAGGACCTAATAATATTGGTGGCAGATTTAATTGTGTGGTCGTTGACCCTGTTGACACCAATATAATTTATGCAGGAGCGGCTCAAGGTGGAATTTTTAAAACTATTAATGCAGGTGCTACATGGCAACCAATTTTCGATAATCACAGTCAGCTTTCTATTGGGCATATTAAGATTGACCCATTTAACCGAAATAAAATCTGGGTAGGTACAGGCGATGTAAACATTAGCGGAAATGTATTTTTAGGCGATGGTATTTATCAATCAACCGATGGCGGAAGCACCTGGAACAATAAGGGTTTGAGCCAAACCAAAGTCATTGCCCAAATTGATATTGACCCAACTGATTCTAACACGATTTTTGCAGCCACAATGGGAAATCCATTTGCAAAAGATAGCAGCAGAGGTATGTACAAATCAACTGATGGTGGCACAACATGGGATCATAGTTTGTACATCAATGATTCAACAGGTGTTATAAGTTTTGTCATTGATCCAAACAATCATAACAACATATTTGCTTCAGCTTTTACAAGATTAAGAACTTATGACAGAAGTTTAGTGTATAGCAATGATTGCCGAATTTATCGAACAACCGATGGCGGCACAACTTGGCAAATGCTTACAAATGGATTGCCTACAGGTGTTTTGTCAAGAATTAATTTAGCAATACATTCAGGCAATGGTAACTCAATTGTGTATGCTTGTGTGGTAGATACAAGTTTTAATGTGCAAGGCGTTTATAAAACAAATGACAACGGCAATACTTGGATACCCAAAAACATCAACAACCTGAATCCAATAGCTGGTAACGGTCAGGGGTGGTATTACTGCAATATTTTTATTGACCCAAAAGACACCTTTCACTTGTATATATGTGGATTAGAATTGGTGGAAAGTCTTGATGGTGGGCATAATTGGCAATATGCTTCACCGCAATGGTGGACGTATCAAGTGCATGCTGATAAACACTGGATGTGCTTCGACAAATACAACCGTTGTTTGTTGGCTACAGATGGTGGGCTTTATAAGTTAGATTCCATTAATTCTTTCACTAGAAGTTGGCGTGATATTGAAAATATACCAGCTTCTCAATTTTATCATGTGGTATTTAATCCAAATGATAAAACTCCGAATCCACAATACTATGGGGGTTTGCAAGATAATGGAACAGTTTCGGGTAATACATCATCCATTAATTTCTGGAACAGATATTATGGTGGTGATGGTTTCCAGCCTGCATTTATGAAAAGCAATCCAATGGTGCAATATGCCGAAGTGCAATATGGCGCTTTGAATTATTCGGATGATGGCGGAATGAATTGGTTTCCCGAAACGAATGGATTAAATTTAGACGACTCTGTAAAACCATGGGATATGCGTTATATCGTAAGCACAATAAATGATTCGAAATTGTATTGCGGCACTGATAGAGTTTATAAACTTACTGGTGCGCCTTATGGTTTCTGGAATGACATCAGCGGAAAAATTACTAAGCCCTATTATAATGGAAAGCGAAATAACTATATCACTGCATTAGCCGAAAGTCCTTTAGATAGTGGCACTTTGTTGGTTGGCACAGGCGATGGAAACTTGTGGCGCTGTGTTCATGAAACTAATTGGCAATTGATTAATAACACTTTGCCTAATCGTTATTACACAGCAGTCAATTTTTCATACCTATCAAAGAAAAGATATTTTGCCACACAACAAGGTTATCGCTACAACGATTTTACAGCACATATTTATCGAAGCGATGATTCGGCTCAAACATGGAATTCGATACAAGGCGACATGCCAAATATTGGTATCAACGATTTGTATGTAATCAAACAGAATGATAGCTTTATGTTGGTGGCTACCGATGGAGGAATTTTTGCAACAGCTAATGCAGGCAATCATTGGGAAAATATCACAGGCAATATTCCTTTATGCCCGGTAATGGATATTGAAATTGATACCTTTCATCACAAAATAATTGCTGGCACTTATGCCCGTTCGATGTGGAGCTTATCTATTGATAGTGTGTTTGACCACATTCGCAATTTATTAATCGTCGACACCACTTCGCATGTTGACACCACACATCATGTCGGCATCAATAATTTGCAACAACTCACTCAACCCATTATTTATCCTACAATTACGCAAAACAAATTTAATGTTGTGTCGCCTAAAAACATTGATTTCATCAGTATTTACAATCAACATGGCGAATTAATTAAACAGAAAAAAGTAGGCGATATAAAAACCGAAGAAACTTTAGATGGGTTTTCATCAGGTATTTATTTTGTAGTGATTCATTTTATCAGTCATCAACAATTTACTCAAAAAATCATCAAAGAATAATTGTATGAAAAAAATAATTATCGTTGTAGTATTGATTGTGCTTGCATTTGGAAGCCAAGCTATGTTTTGTAAAAAACATAAAAACAAAAATGCAATGCCTTCTTGGATAAAAGAAAAAATTGCTGAATTAGAAAAACAAGCACCGCATAAAGCTAAATCTTACATTAAAGAATATGAGTATAATGATAAAAAGGTGTACTACATCCCAGCAGATTGTTGCGACCAAATGAATCCACTATATGATGAAAACGGAAAAGTCATTTGTCATCCATCGGGTGGTTTTACTGGCAGAGGCGACAACAAATGCCCTGATTTTAAACCTGCTGCTACCGATGGTAAATTAATATGGGAAGATATCAGGCAGAAAAAAGAAGTGCAGGATTAAAAAACTGCAATAAGAATATTTGTATGATAAAAATGAAACGAAATGAATAGATGGAAAATCGGTTTTTGGATTTTATTTTCTTTATTAATCATTGGTGTTGGTTGTAGCCTTTATTCAATGGTTGATGGTGGTTATTCTCTTGCTTATCTGAAAAATAGTTATTCCAAAACAGAAAGTGATTTAGATAATATCATTACAATAATTTCTGAAACCAATTTGACAAAGCATTCCATAGAAGAAGCTTTGAAAAAAAGTGATTCTGCTAAAATTTGTGATTTCACAAAGGATACGATTTTTTTAGAAAGAACAGCTCTGATTTTTAAGCATGATACCTTGAGAAAAGTATCAAAGAATTGGTAAGCTAAATAATTTACAACTTTAGTGCATAAAGCGATATTATTGTAGCCCTAATATTTTCCTACAAATTTGCTTTCTTCAACTATTGTAAGAATATTTGTGTGAAGAAAAATGAGAATATTTTTTACAACAGTTTTGTGTTTGTTAATTTCAAATCTATTTGCTCAACAACTTGATAGTTGTGGATTAGACAACAATTCACTTGTAACTAAAATTGAAGCATCTTTCTTTAAATAGTTATCTGAAAAAGGAAAGAAAATTGCTTGACTTTACAAATAAAAGAATAGCAATTTTAGAAGGTACTGAAGGAAATATAGTTGTAAAAAAATCGACTTTTTTTGACCAATTGAAAAAAGCACAAAAACAAAACAAGAAACTTTATTTTCAGGTACTTCAATTAACTGATGAAGAAAAAGTAAAATCGAATGTTGATGTTGTATTTCTATTTCCAGCAAAATTATTTACCAAAAGGGATAGAGCAAAAATGATAGATAAAATTCGCAACTTAAATCAATCATAACTACTCCAAACTCCTAAAATCCACAGGCACTAATCTACTCACACCAGGCTCTGCCATCGTAACACCATAAATCACATCCACCGAAGCCATTGTAGCTTTATTGTGTGTTACAATAATGAATTGCGAATTGTTACTGAATTCACGAATCATGTTGTTGAATTTGCCCACGTTGTTATCATCCAGCGGCGCATCTACTTCATCCAGAATACAGAATGGTGCAGGCTTCAAAAGATATAAAGAGAACAGCAACGCAATGGCTGTTAAAGTTTTTTCACCACCACTCAACTGTGTAATTGTGCTTGGTTTTTTGCCTTTAGGTTTTGCCACAACTTCAATTTTACTTTCCAATACATCATCAGGATTTTCCAGATACAAATCGCATTGGTCACCTTCGGTAAACAATTTCTGGAATACATTAATGAAGTTAGCTTTCACACGAGTAAAGGCATCTAAGAATTTTTCGCTGGCGGTGGTTTCAATTTCTTTCATCGTTTCTTCCAACGATGTTTTTGCAGTTACCAAATCAGCTTTTTGCGCCACAATAAAATCGTAACGGGTTTTCATTTCTTCAAATGCTTCCACCGCCATTGGGTTGATTTCTCCAAATTTCTCTAAGCGTTCTTTTGCTTTCTGAACATTGGTAGTTAATGTTTCAAAATTCAAATCAGGATTAGGTGCTTTATCTAAAATGTCATCAATGTTCACGTTAAACTCAATGCTCAGGCGCTCTTTCAGGCTGCTCAACTGCAATCGCAAATCGTTGTTTTTATCTTTGATGGATTGAATAATGCCATCAATCATTTCTTTCGATTTGTGTAGCGAACGCAATTTGTTTTCACGTTCATCAATTTCAGTTCGACTTTCAAAATATTCTTTTTCAACTTCTCTCAATCCAATTTCCAATTCATCTTTTTGTCCAATCAGGCTGCTCAATTGAATTTGAATCACATCTAAATTCTTCGCCAGTTCGTTGTATTCCAACTCTGCACCACCCAATGCTTGCTGGTTTTGATTGAATTGATTATTGAGTTGAGTGATTTGATTTTGTTTGAAATTCAATTCCTGCTCAATAGTTTTCAATTGATTTTGTTGCTGAATGAAATGGATATTGATTTGATTAAAATCATTGGTTTGCTGCTGCAACTGATTGTTGGCTTCATTATAAGCCACCGAAAATTCATCAATCTTAGTTTGATAACCATCACGTTCGATGCGTAAGGTTTCTAATTTTTCAGCAAAGCCTTTTTGTTTTTCTTCAATTGCTTTCAATCGTTCGGCAATTGCTGTTTGGCGTTCTTCATTTGTTTTCGATTGCAATTCAACGTTTTCTAATTTCGTTTTCACCGCAATCATTTCATTCGTTTTCTGATTCAACTTATTGCGTTGTGCATTTAAGTTAATCGTTTGCAATTGCTGATTAGCCGCCACCAAAGCCGTTTGCGATTCTTTTATTTTTGCATCCACTGCATCAGCCGAAGTTTTTAATGCAGCAATTTCTTTTTCTAATTTTTCTAAATTTTTTAATCGTCCTAATCTTTTTCCTTCAAACAAGCCAACACTTCCACCACTTAATGAAAAATGTTTGCGGATAAATTTTGCATTAGGTGTAATGAATAAAAACTCAGGACGGCTTGCTACTGGTGCATTTTCAAAATCATCTGTGATATAAACTTTGCCCAATAAATAATTAATCAAGCCTTTATATTTTGCATCCACATCAATAATGCTCAACGCATGTGTGCAATGCGAAACTGTTTCTGCATCAATGGTTGCGTAAGATTGTAATTCTTCTAAAATGAAAAAATTAGCTTTCCCTTTTTTATTATCGCTTAATAAATTCACCGCCGAAACCGCTTCAGCCAAGGTGTTCACTACATAATAATTCAAGTAAGGCTCTAATAAATTTTCAATCGCTGCTTTAAATTCATCTTTGGCAGCAATGATGTCGCTCAACAATGGCGCATCTTTCGGGAAACTTTGTTGTTGTTTTAAAAACTTAATTGAGTCAGGAAAACCTTCCAGTTTCTCAATCATGCTTTTCGTTAAATTGAATTCATTTTGCTTCGCATCTAACTGACGATTTTGCACCGCCAACTCCTGACGCAATTGGTCTAATGACTCTCTGGTTGTTCTAACCGTGTTCTGTAAGCCTTGTTCCTGCTGCTCTGCGGCTTTAAACTGATTTTCTAATTCGTCTTTTTCTTTGGTTAAATGTTCGCTTTGTTTTTGCAGTTGTTCCTTTTGTTCTTTGCTTCCAGCAATCCACAATGCACTTTGATTTGATTCAGCAATCATGCTGTTTTTTTGTGCATCGCCCACCGCCAATTCTTTTTCTACATCGTAATATTGCTTGTCAACTACTTGCTTTTTTTGTTGTTCATCCGCCAACGATTTTCTTTTTTCTTCAAAAACCATTTTCACCTTTTCCAATGAATCTTTGGCAGCATTCAATTTGCTTTCAGCAGTTTCCAAATCTTTCAAAATGGCTTCCTTTCTGCCGTTAGCCGATGTGATGTCGTTTTCTAAAGAAGATAAAGTTGCTTTTGCGCTTTCAATTTGTTGTTTCAAATTGTTTTGCTTCTCCAACAAAAATTTGATTTTCTCTTGCGCTAAATTCTTTTCGTTTTCCTGTTTTGAAATGTTTGAAATGAATTCGTTGAAATTTTTTTGTTGGTCGTTCAATCGCTTTTCTTTGTCAATCAACACCAATTTATCCTTTTCCAAAGCGGCTTCCAACTGATTGATTTCAGTTTCTAATTGCAATTTTTTATCGCTTTCTTCTTCTTGTTTTTTGTTGATGTTTTCAAATTCATCTTTGTAATTCACCAAAGTGAAAGAAGCCAATTCAACCGAATCTTTTTTGTAATCTTCTTTCAATTCATAATATCGCTTGGCTTTTTTCGCTTGCTGCTCAAGGGTTTTGAGGTTGCCTTCAATTTCAAACAACAAATCTTCTACCCGATTCAAATCCACTTGTGTTGATTCTAATTTGCTAATCGTTTCTCTTTTTCGCTCTTTATATTTTGAAATGCCAGCAGCTTGTTCAAACAAATGGCGGCGACTATTTTCTCTGTCCGAAATAATTTCTTCAATCATTTTCAACTCAATAATCGCATAGCTATCGCTGCTTACGCCAGTATCCATGAACAAATTGTTGATGTCTTTCAATCGGCAAGGCACATCATTTATTCGATATTCTGATTCGCCATTTCTAAAATACATTCGTGTAATTCTCACCGTACTAAATTCCGTCCCCAGTTGATTTTTTGTGTTCTCAAAAGTTAGCGAAACTTCTGCCAACTGGCTTGCATTGCGACCTTTGGAGCCATTGAAAATTAAATCTTCCATTTTTCCGCTGCGCAACATTCGGGCTTTTTGTTCGCCAATTACCCAACGGATAGCATCTACTACATTCGATTTGCCGCAACCATTTGGTCCTACGACACCAGTCATATTATCGTTGAAATGAATCACCGTTTTATCGGCGAAGCTTTTAAATCCTTTTACTTCTAAACTTGTAAGACGCATGTTGATTGAGTTATTGAGTTATTTGGTTATTAAGTTATTTGGTAAAAATGAGTTTGCGTTCCTTATTAACTCAATAACGAATAACTTAATAACCTTCCACAAAAAGGGATGCAAATTTAGAAGAATTACTGACTTATAAAAGCGTTGTGAGAAAGTTGTGGAAAGGTAATTTGTTTTTATTTTATTTAAAAATCAACTATATTTTTTTATTGAGCAGATTTGGCTAAAATCAATTATTTTCGCCCATCGAAAAAAAATTGCATGGCATTTCAGTTTGGTAAAAAATATTCCGAAAAGGCAAAACCTTCTTATGTGTACTCCATTTTTGGGGTTGCCTTGGTATTGTTTATGCTTGGTTTGTTGGGCATTGTGGTGCTGAATGCAAAAAAATTAAGTGATTATTTTAAAGAAAACGTGGAGTTTAGTTTGATATTAATGGATACCTGTTCACCAGAGCAAGCAATGAATATTAAACAAGTGCTCGATAAAAATCCTAATATAAAATCGTCGGAATTGGTAAGCAAAGACGAGGCATTAAAACGATTTAAGAAAAATTTTCAGGAAGATTTTATGGAATTGATTGAATATAATCCTTTGTATGCATCAGTCAATTTTCATCTTACCAGCGATTTTACGAATGCTGATTCCATTAAAAAAATTGAAGCGCAATTTTTGGCGACTAGGCAAGTGAAGGAATTGTATTACCAGCATTCATTAGTAGAAACTATGAATCAAAATGCTAAAAAAATATCAATCATTATTTTGGTAATCGCTTTAGTGTTGTTTTTAATTGCTTTAGCTTTAATTGACAATACTATAAAACTGGTTATGTATAGCAACCGATTCTTAATAAAAAGTATGCAGTTGGTCGGTGCTACACGTTGGTTTATCAGCAAACCTTTTATTATTCGTTCTATTGTAAATGGATTGTTGAGTTCAGGTTTGGCAATAATTCTTCTGTCTGTGTTAGGATTTTATGCCAACAGGTTAATGCCTGAATTATCATCACTAATTCAAGCATCAGATGTAGTATTACTTTTTGGTGTAGTCATCTTAATTGGGTTAGTAATTTCTACTTGGAGTACTTATCAGTCTGTTACAAAATATTTAAAATTAAAATTAGACGAACTTTATTAGAATAATAATTTAAATATATTCACGTTAAATCATTCATTTAAAAAGTAAAAACATGGCACAAACAAAAACGACAAATCAAGCAAAAAATAAACCAGCAACTAAATTGCAAAATTATAATGGCGTTTTATTATTTGATAAAACAAGTTATATCCTGATGGGTGTGTGTATAGTTTTAGTAGTTATTGGCTTTATGCTTATGAGTGGTGGTGGTTCAACCAATCCGCATGAATTTCACCCTGAAGAATTATATAGTTTTCGTCGTGTAACATTGGCTCCAATATTAATTTTAATTGGCTTTGGGGTTGGTATTTTCGCCATTATTCGAAAACATACTGAAGCTTAATTTTTATCTTTATTTAATTTATTTTAATGACTATTCTGCAAGCTATTATTATTGCTATTGTTGAAGGTATCACCGAGTTTTTGCCTATAAGCAGCACAGCTCATATGAAATTTACTAACCCATTAATTGGTGTTAATGGTAATTCGCCATTTGCTGAAATGTTTGAAGTGATAATTCAATTGGCAGCCATTCTTTCAGTGGTTGTAGTTTATAGAAAAAAGTTTTTTAATTTTAAGCATATTAGCTTTTATATCAAATTGATTGTAGCTGTTATTCCTGCATTGATAGTCGGAGCATTATTAAAAAAACATATCGATGCAGCTTTGAGTAATTTGACTTTTATTGCTATAATAATGATTGCAGGCGGTGTTGTTCTTTTGTTTATTGATAAAATAATGAATAAAACGACTTTGGATAATGATTCAGAAATTACTTATCCTAAAGCTTTTATGATAGGTTGTTTTCAGGTTTTGTCAATTGTTTTTCCAGGGTTAAGTCGCAGTGCTTCAACCATTATAGGTGGAATGCAACAAAAATTAACCAGACGATTAGCTGCAGAGTTTTCATTCTTTTTAGCTGTGCCTACCATGTTTGCGGCTAGTGTGAAATCATTTTTAGATGCAATGAAAGAAAATTATTTAGTCGCACATAATATTACTGAGGAACAATCAAAAATAATGAAGTTGAGCATTACTCATGACATTTTTGGTAATGAAAATTTTCATTCTTTATTTAATTCCAGCAATTCAATTTCATTTTTGATTGGTTGTATTATTTCTTTTTTAGTTGCATTAATTGCTGTAAAATTCTTTATTAATTATCTCACTAAACATGGTTTTCGTGTATTCGGAATTTATCGAATTGGTGCCGGAATTATAATGTTGATTTTAATTTTCGGATTTCATTTGGGTAATTAAAACACACTACACGGAAGTTTTAACTGGCTTAATCGTTTGTGTTTTTGATAAGTGTATTGCACTGATAATTCAATGCCACCACGGGCAGTAGTATAAAAAGTAAGCCCTGAAAGATTAATGTCGTAATTCAAATATACTCTTAAATTATTTTTTGAATAACCAACAACAGGCATTAAGGCATCTTTAAAACGATACATCAAACCAGCATAAATATATATTCTTAAAAACTTTGAACTACTTACATTTTTGCCACCAATAACGCTCAAATCGGCTTCCATAGCCTTTTTTTGATAGGAGAAATATAGTTCAGAAAATAGCTCATAATCGTAATCAAAAACAAAACTTTCTCCTATATTAAATACTGGTTTTATTCCCAAAGTGTTTGAATTAGCGTAGAAAGTTTCGGTTGGTTTGTTAAGGTGATAAAAAGCCATTCCTGCATGAAAAAATCTATCGTTGTTTAAAATTGCCGAAAATTCAACTCCAGCATTTATTTCGGGGTAACCTAAAATAGTTGCTTTGTAATTTTCTTTTGAAGATAGCACTGTATTAAACTGATTGCCATCCCATTGATTGCCCCAATATAATTTTGTGAAATCTAAATGTTTTTGAATATAGCCCATCGAAATGCCACCTGATAAAAAATATTTTTCATCATAATCTAACACCTGATGATAGGCTGCACTTAATTGGATTTTTGTAGTCGAAAGATTTCCGTCACCTGCCGCATCTTGTGCAATGAATAAACCGAGTCCGATTTTTTTAATCAGGTTATTTCGTTTTTCACCTCTGCTGATGTCGAAAAACACTGAACCAGTATTATAAGGTACAGGAATACTTCCCCATTGGTTTTTAAAATTACCACCAATCCGCCAATCACCATTAAACAAACCTGTTTTGGCTGGATTAAGTGAAATAGGAGAGGTGAAAAATTGTGAATAATGAATGTCTTGTGCAGATAAGTTTTTATCAGCAAGAATGAAAAAAAATAATATGAAAATGATTTTTTTCAAGTAATTATTTTATCTAACCAATGTAACATTACCTTTCATTATTTTCTTTTCACCATTAATTAAAACAGCATTTAATGTCCAGGCGTATGTTTCCATTTCTTGAAGTTTGCCTTTGTAAGTGCCATCCCATCCCTGATTTCGGTCGGTAGTATGAAATACTAATTCGCCCCAGCGGTTATAAACTCTAAAATCAACATCCTCTATTCCGACTCCATAAATTCTAAACACATCATTTTCTCCATCACCATTTGGTGAGAATGCATTAGGGACGCCAATATATGGCACTTCAAAAATTTCAATCATTCTGCACAAAGTATCACTGCATGCATTTTTTGTTCTGGCCACTAAACATATTTTATGATAACCGAGCTTATGCCATGATTCATAATAATCTTGTTCATTTGATACTTTAACTCCATCTACATACCAATCATAAAAATCAGCAAACTGACTGGTATTGATAAATGAAAACAAGGAATCGGATTTTAAAACCGTTTTAGGTTGAATGAAAAACGAATCTAATGGATTTTGCCATACATGAACCATGTGAGCAGCAGAATCAGTTGTTTTACAATCATTAGGATTGGTTACTATTAATTTTATTAAATAATTTCCAACCGATAAATAATTGTGTGCAGGCGGAGAAGTTAATGTTGAATTAGTGTTATCACCAAAATTCCAAGCGTTAGAAGTTTGACCAGTACTTAAATTTGTAATACCTACATTACTTAAGTTGCCGCAAGCAGCAGTATCACTCAATGAAAAGTTAGCTTGTGGTTGAGTGAAATAGGGGTCAATGAAAACTGTCGATGTATCGTGCTTATTGCATTTGCTCGTATCAGAGGCAATTAATGTCACTGTATAATGCAATGTATCATTGTAAGTGTAACTCGGATTATTTTGTGTTGAACTAATACCATTACCAAAATTCCAAATAACTGAAACTGCATTATTGCTAAGAGCATTAAACTGCACTGCCAATGGCGAACAACCAGTTGTAGGATTTGCAGAAGCGATTGCACGAACCCTGCTTGTATCTGTTTTTATCACCAAATGAAAAGTATCAGTTTTGTTGCAAGTATTAGTATCAGTTGTAATTAGCGTAATTGTAAAAGTACCTATTTGAGTGTAAGTATGTGATGGTGATGAATTTGTAGAAATATTTCCATCACCAAAATTCCAGTAATAACTACTAGCATTTTGACTTAAATTATTGAAATGAACAGGAAGAGGAGCACAGCCAAAACTAGTTGGCACTGTTGCATTTGCAACAACAAAAGCACTATCAACCCTAATCGTGATTTTAAAACTATCAATTGAATCACAAGCAAATGAATTAATAGCAAATAAGCGAATAGAATAAAATCCTTTTTGAGTGTAGTTGTGAGTAATGTTTAAACTAGAGTTATTTATTGGACTTCCATCACCAAAATTCCAAAAATAATGAGTAGCATTGGATGTAAAACCTGAAAAAACAAATGGAGCGGGTAAAGTGCAAGCATACAATCTGTTTACAATAAAAGAATCTGACACATTAAAAAAACCAATATGAATTGTTGCAGTTTGTGTATCGTGTTTATAACAAACTGTTGTATCAGTAACAATTAATTTGATGTTATAAGTGCCATTGTTTGTGTAAGAATGAATTGGATTTTTTAATGTTGAGCTTCCTCCATCACCAAATGTCCAATAATATTTAGTAGATGAAAAATTATTCCCAGCATTAAATAGTATAGGCGAATTTTTACACAAAGTGTCAGGAGGTAAAATAATTTTTGCATGTACTGAATCATTTCTGCAAACAATATTGAGATAAACTGTATCATGCACATTGCATGGCGAAACAGTATCTGTAGCAATTAATTTAACGTGATACGTACCAACGTTTTGATAGGTATGTGTCGGGTTTTGAGTAGTGCTGATGCTACTGCCATCACCAAAGTCCCATATGTAATTGTTGACCAATGAATTACAATTAAACTGAACATAAAATGGTTTACAACTGAATGAATCGGGTGATGCAGTGATGGCAGTAGGTGACGTAACAAACATTCGGAATGCAGCCAAGTTGCAATTAAAACTACCATTGGTTGGAGCATAAGCACCTGGAGTCGTTTGCAATAATGAATTGCCACCACAACCTGCACATATTGCACCATAGATGTAACCGTTTTTATCAAATCGGCTAGTGCCGCCATCCACGTGCTCAATACTGCCATTTCCTCCGTAGTAACTACCATAAACCAATGTACTTAAATTCATTCCTAAAACCATGATATAAAAATCTGAATATGAAGCACCATCTGTTGTTGTTTGCATCGCATTAGAAGACAGCGGCATGCCCGTGATTGAACCTGGTCCTATGCCGATAAAACTTCCACCCCAGCCAGCTAAATAAACATTTCCACTGGCGCAATGGTCAATGGCAAAAGCTGTAGGAGAGATATTGGGTAAGCCATTTCCATTTCCAACTACTGTCGATACAATCAAGCTGCTTAAGGCAGGATTGAATTCAGAAATAAATTGACCACTATTTGCATTGGAATAAACTGATCCAACTACAGGGTAAGCTCCTGCAGTTTGCCCAAAAATATAGGGATTATTGTTCTTATCTAATTTCACAAAATAGCTTTGGTCATATTGATTTGTGCCAACAAATGTGGAGGCTAATAATCCGGTGCCTGTTGAGTTTAGGTGTAATAAAAAACCATCGGCTGCACCACCTTGATAAGTGGTGTGATAAGCACCAGCTGTGGTTGGGAAATTGGAGCTTTCAGTTCCTCCAGTAACAAATACTGTATTGTTAGTGTTGTCTACATCTAATGAATAGCAGGCATCATTTAATGTTCCTCCAATAAAAGTTGCCCAATTCAATGTCGTTAAGTTGGGATTCATTTTCAATATTACACCATCTTGTAATCCACCACCAAAAGTACTTTGATAACATCCTGTTGTAACAGGGAAATTTGATGACATGCTACATGCTGCAATATAAATATTATTGTTGGCGTCTAAATTCACTTCGCCACGAGCATCATCGCCATAGTTGCGTTTAGTTGAACCCATTATCATTTCCTGAGGGCTATAATTCACTCCATCTGCCCCACTGCCACCAATGTAAGTTGAGCCAACTAATGCACTGCCGGATGCATTAAATTTTGTAATGACAATATCTGCATCACCATGATTAGTATTTTGATAGCAACCAGTGGTAATTGGGTAGTTTGTAGAATAACTTCTGCCAAATACAATCAGTTCATTGTTGGGGGTTACTATTAAGCTATTGGCGTAATCATTGTCTGAACCTCCTAAATAGGTAGAATAGATTAAATTGGTTCCAGTATTACTGAATTTACTGATACTAATATCACCAAATATCGGATTCCAGTGCCCTTGAGCAGAATCACCTCCGCCAAATGTGGTTTGAAAAGCACCTAATGTAGTTGGGTAACCTGCGTTGCCTAAGCCGCATGTTGTGTTAGATAAATAAGCATGAATATTGGTTGCAATACCAGCTGCATAAAGGTTTCCTGAGTTATCATAGGTAGCCGAAGTGCCCCAGTTATCGCTGGTGCTGCCAGTGTAAGTACAGAAAATTAAAGTGGGGTCAATAATCAATTTTTCATCATGATTGTAATCACCAATATTAAAACTGATGATGTTGTTTTTTAAAATAAATGATGATGGAATGATTTTCTTTTCGCCATTAATTATTTGATAAGTGTAAGGTGCTTGCTCAATTAATTCATTTACTGAAGTGTTGATGTACAGCAAACCATTCTTCAATTTTAAATCGCCGGCTTGATTATATTTTATTGCAATTAAAGATGGATCGGAATTAGCATCCACTTCAAATTGATACTTTAAGTTATTACCAATGCTGCTATATTTTAAATTAATACCATTGTAAATATTTTTATAGGAAACATTTTTATATTGATGAACATGCGATGCCCAATGTTTAGGATCATTTCCGATGAAGTAATTATTGTATGCAGCAAAGGAATCTTCGCCAATGATTTTTACATTTTTATTCTCATTCAAAAACTCCATGTTAAAAGCATGAAAATGAATTTTATCGCCAATCTTGATTGTATGTTTAGGATGTTGGAATTTTTGAGCGTCCTGTTCTTTTATAAAAAAGTAGGTAATTTTATTCTTCTCGAAAAATGCTGAACCGTTGGGTAATGTTGTTTTAAACAAAATGCTATCCCACCATTGATTTTTATTTTCAATGAATTGCAATTGTGTTTGCTCTATATGCGGCGCAACTGGCACTTTAGGCAATTGAGCTGAACTCAAAAGGATAGTTTTGTGAAAAATCAAAATGAAAAGTAAGGTTCTTTTCATGCTTATTAGTTGTAGATTGTTGAACGCAATTTACAATTATTTTTCAATACTATCACAAAAAAATAAAGTAAAATGTTCTGCTGAAAGTGAATTAAATTAATCTATTCTTTCACCCATTTTAAATTATATGTATTGTTGTTTATTCTAAATCTGATTAAATATAATCCTTTAACAATAGTTTTTAATTCGTTCCAATAGTAAACTTCAAAAGTGTTTCGATTAGCATTGAAATATTTTGTTGTAATCAGCTTTCCGCTTAAATCATACAATTCTGCATAAGCTTGTTGGTCAGCATTGCTAAAGCTATAAATAGAACAATTTTCAGGTGATGGATTTGGGAATAAAAAAGGTTTGTTGTTTTCGTCAAATAGAGGATTGTTGATGCCTGAAAGTAACATGTCGGCAATTCTGAAATCAGGGATACCGTAACCCATCGAATCATTTGGTGATGCAAATAAATGCGAACATTGTCTAATAGCTTGCCTGATTTCAGCGGCAGATTTATTAGGATATTTTTGCCACAAACAGGCAGCCATACCGCATAGCAATGGAGAGGCAAACGAAGTACCACTGCCAATATTCAAGGTGTTTGATTCACCAACAACAATTGTATTTTCACCCATAGTACACACATCAGGCTTTACTCTTCGGTCAGCACTTGGACCCCAAGAGCTAAAAGTTGAATGTTTTCTGTTGATGTCCACCGAACCCATTGTTAAAATATTATCTGCATCAGCTGGTGATGAAATATAATGCCAAGAAGAATTACCTGAATTGCCTGCAGCAACACAAACTAAAATGCCTTTTGAACCAGCAATTGATGCTGCTATAGCAGATGGATTGCTCTTTCCATCCATATCTGTTGCCCATTGATGATTGTTTAATCCGGCATCGAAAGTTGTGTATCCTAATGAACTATTAATTAAATCAACACCAATACTATCTGCTGCTTCGGCACCCATGCTCCAAAAATATTCTTCTGAACTATTCTCTGAAAAATTATCTTCTGTTTCAAACAAATAAAAGGTTGCTTGTGGCGCAGTGCCTACAAATATGTTAGGCAAATTTACACCCATGATAGATAAAACCGCACCACCATGTTCGGCGTCAGTAAAAACTGAATCAGTTTGAAAAACAAAATTTCTAAATCCTGCAATTCTACCTTCTTGCCACAAATTCTGAAATGAACTATTTTTTTGGATATTTGTAAACCCCCCATCTAATATAGCTATTTGCATTCCATTGCCTTTGAAATTTTGAGAATGTAAATCTTCTCCATGCATTTGTGTGATTTGATTAGCAGCCCATCCATAATTCGAATTATTAGCACAACAATTTAATGATGGATTAAATTTAGTTAATTGCTCTGCTGAAAACTTAGATTGCAAAGTGCTTTTTTCAGCCAGTTTTACTTTTTTAAAACTTTTTACAAAAGAAAAATAATTAATTAAGTACAATAATTGACTTGAATCGGATACTTCAATTACAGCTCCATTGAGCCACTTTGTGATACCACAAATCTTTGTACTATGATTCTTAATGCTATCTAAATAATATTTTACAACTGGCAAGTCAAGAGAATCGAATGAAATATTTTGTTTAGTTCGTCTGTCAATAGCACGTTGACTTAAATATGCTAGTGGGTTTTGTAAATCGTAATTTGATTTTTTATATCGAAATTGAATATAATATTGCGCATGAAATTGTGCTTCAGTTTCTTTTTGAAAAACTAACAAAATAAAAAAACAAAATAAAATTTTTGCTGATGTTTTCATTTGATAAAAGTAAGAAGTGTTGAATGATTTTATTTAAAAAAGTTTAAATCATCTTCTAACTTCGCCAAGTAAAAATTTATTATGCCGCATTATTTCAAAGCAGGAAAAATTCCTTCCAAACGCCATACACAATTTCGTCAACCTGACGGAAGCTTATACGCAGAGCAGCTTTTCAGCACCGAAGGTTTTTCTTCTAATTATTCATTGCTATATCATTGTCATCCACCGACTGAAATAATTAAAACAGAAGAGCCGATTGATGTCAGCCCAAAACCTGCTATAGCAAAGCAATTACAGCATCGCAGTTTCGAAACTTTCAACGTAAAACCTGAAAATGATTTTTTACAAAGCCGAAAAACTTTGTTGATGAACAGCGATTTATATTTGGGAGTAGCTGCTCCAAAAGAATCAACAAAAAACTATTTCTACAAAAATGCAGATGCGGATGAAATGCTTTTCATTCATGAGGGAAGTGGCGCTTTAAAAACAATGTATGGTGAATTGAAATTTGCTTACGGTGATTATTTGGTTATACCACGAGGCACAATTTACCAAATGAATTTTGATACAACTGAAAACAGAATTTTGTTTGTGGAATCATTTTCTCCAATTCGCTATCCAAAAAGATATTGCAGTGAATTCGGGCAATTGATGGAGCATTCACCATTTTGTGAAAGAGATATTCGTGAGCCACAAAATTTGCAAACGATTAATGAACAAGGTGATTTTATAATCAAAACAAAAAAGCAGGGGATGATTTATAACATTCACTACAAGCATCATCCTTTTGATGTGGTTGGTTGGGATGGGTATGAATATCCGTTTGCTTTTTCAATTCATAATTTTGAGCCAATAACTGGAAGAGTGCATCAACCACCACCAGTGCACCAAACTTTCGAAACGAAAACTTTTGTGGTTTGCAGTTTTGTACCTCGGTTATATGATTATCATCCGTTGGCAATCCCGGCTCCTTATCATCACAGCAATATTGATAGTGATGAAGTTTTGTATTATGTGGATGGTGATTTTATGAGCAGAAAGCATGTAACAAGAGGTATGATAACGCTGCATCCTGGAGGCATTCCGCATGGACCTCATCCTGGAGCTGTCGAAAAATCTTTGGGTAAATTAGAAACTAAAGAATTAGCTGTGATGGTCGATACTTTTCGCCCATTACAATTAACTGAAGAAGCATTAAGAGTTGAAGATAAAAATTATGTAATGAGCTGGGCAGAATAATTTTTTGAAATAATTTAAAACAAAAAAGCCGATTCAACTGAATCGGCTTTTTTGTTTTAAAGAAGTATTTCAAAAAATTATTTATGATCTGGAACACTGATAGTAGCAGGTGCTTTTTCAGGAGCAGTAGTAGCAGGTGCTTTTTCAACTGTACCATTAATCATCAATACTACTGAAGGTGTTTTTGCATTTGATGTAACTGTAATAGATTTTGTGAATGGACCTGGGCGACCTTGTGTGTTGTAAATTGCAGTTACTTTTGCTGATTTGCCAGGCAAAATAGGTTCTTTAGGCCATTCAGGAGTTGTGCAACCGCATGATGCTTGCACATTTGACAAAATCAAAGGTTCTTTACCTTCATTTACAAAATCGAAATCAAATTTTGCTTGTGGGCCTTCTGGAACTGTACCGAAATCATGTTTTTCAGTTTTAAACTTAATAGCAGGTGCATTCGGATTTTCAGCTGGTTGAGCAGCAGGTGCAGCCTGTGTTGCAGCTGGAGTAGCAGGTGAAGCTGATACAGCTTTAGTTGCAGCCGCTGGAGCAGTTGTTTCAACTTTTTTCGGTTCTGCTTTTGCAGCAGTTTTTGCTTTGTCTTGTGCAAATGAAGTGATTACACTTCCGCTTACTAAAATTACTAAGAATAGCTTTTTCATTTTGATTTGTGTTTGTTTTGTTTGTTAAAGATATAAAATTTAAATTGGTTTAATAAGTTAATTTTTGGTTGGCATTTCATTAATGATATTGGGTGCTTTTGCAGGGGCGTTATTTTTATTAGCCGATTCCACTACACCTTTAATTATTAAAATTTTATCGCCATTTTTTGAATTAGATTTGATAATAATAGACTTTGAAAAATTACCACCTCTGCCTTTTGTATTATAAACAGCTGTTATTTTACTTTTAGCACCAGGCGCTATTGGCTCTTTAGGCCAAACTGGTGTAGTGCAACCGCAACTTGCATGAACATCGCTTAAAACCAAAGGCTCTTTACCTATATTTGTAAATTCAAAATCAAATTTTGCTTCAGGGCCTTCAGGTATGGTACCAAAATCATGTTGTTCAATTTCAAATTTCATTTCAGCCATTGCACCATTAGATTGAGCTGGAGCTATTTTTACCTCTGTTTTTAAAGGAGCAGCAGTTGTTGGTTTATTTTGCTGACTAAAACAAAATCCACAGGATAAAACAAAAATCACAATCGCAATATTCTTCTTCATCATTTTCATTTTCTTAATGTTCAGATTGGCAAGTGTTATGCCAACTTTTTTCACATCTCAAAATTAGTTGCTTTTGTAAAATCAGTTTGTATGCTTATTGTTAAGTGCTTGTTAAGCAATTTAAATTAGATAAAAAATTTATCTTGTAAGGATCAAAATCTATACTGCAAGCCAGTTTGCAGCAATGATTTTGCAACACCAACTTCCACATAACCATACAACAAGTCATAAATTTTTATTTTAGTTCCGATTGTGAACTCGGCAGCAATTGGCAAATTACTAAAATTTGAAATTGGGTTACTTCTACTTCTTTTTCCTAAAGATGTGGTAGTTGTTGTTCCATTATCATAAGTGTTTTTTCGACTAGCCCAACCAAATCCAAAACCCCAATATGGACTTACAATTCGCGATGTGTTTTGTGGGAAATAAAAATTAAAACGGGCTATAACGCTTGCTGTTGAATATTTATGTAAATAAGTTGAATTTAATCCTGAGGTATAGCTATGAAGTATTTCACTTCTTTTTGCAGAAGCATAAGCAATGTTCAAGCTAAAATCAGTTGATGAATTTAGTTTAACTGAATTCTTTAAATAAATTGGACCAGTAATGCTTGGCGCAGTAGTATTATTTTGTAAATTAAATTGTGTTACTGCACCAAAAAAAATGACGCCGTATCCTAATGATACTGAGTATTTGGCAGAATTAATTTTTTTTGATTGCCAATTGGGATGATGCAAAGAAGCTGTATCAGAGGATATAGTTTTTTGATTTTTATTGAATTGAGCTTTAGCTGAAGTACAAATTGAAATTGTGATCAATCCAGTAAAAAATATTTTTACTAATCGCATATCTGAAATAAAATTAATTGCAATGTATAAATAAAACTATTATTTTATCGATCGAAAAATAATAAAACTATTTTTGCAGAAAAATAATTATGAGCGTTTCGGTAGAACATTTATCAAAAAAATATGCTGACCAGATTGCTGTGAACAGCATCAGTTTTAAAGTTGAGCCAGGCGAAATATTAGGGTTTTTAGGGCCGAATGGTGCTGGAAAAAGTACAACCATGAAAATATTGACTGGTTATATCCCACCTACTTCTGGAACTGCTGTTGTAAATGGTTTTGATATTTTAAAGGATAGTATGTCAGTAAGAAAAAGCATTGGTTATTTACCTGAACATAATCCACTTTATCATGAAATGTATGTAAAAGAATTTTTGAATTTTGTTGCGGATTTACATGCTATTAAAAATAAGCCCTACAGAATTTTAGAAATGATTGAACTGACTGGCTTACAAATTGAACAGCATAAAAAAATAGGCCAATTATCAAAAGGTTATAGGCAGCGAGTTGGCTTGGCAGCAGCTTTAATTCATGACCCACAATCACTGATTTTAGATGAACCTACTACTGGTTTAGATCCGAATCAAATTATTGAAATAAGAAATCTTATTAAAAATGTAGGCAAGAACAAAACTGTAATTCTTTCTACCCATATCATGCAAGAGGTTCAGGCAATGTGCAATCGGGTAGTTATAATCAATAAAGGAAACATAGTTGCAGATGATGTCATAGAAAATTTGCAAAAACAAAATAATGAAGAAAAAAAATTTATAATTGAACTAGATAGAGCAATAGATAAAAATGATTGGAAAATAATTTCAGGCATTTCTAAAAGTATCGACTTGGGTAATAATAAATGGCAATTGTATTGTGAAAAAGATATCCGCAACAAAATATTTGAATGGGTGGTGCAAAATAACTTAACTCTTCTTTCATTATCTGAAGAAAAACAAACGTTAGAAGATGTGTTCAGAACATTGACTCATCTCGATTAAATTAGATTTTTTTCCAGAAGATTTATGGCAGAATTAAATTCTTTACATTTGTAAAAAATATTGAAATGGCTAAAAAGCAAGAGCAGATCGAGTGTTCATTTTGCGGAAAGCAAAAAGAAGAAACCTTATTGATGATTGGTGGTATGGGAATTTTTATTTGCGATGAGTGTACTGAACGTGCCCATCAAATGGTAATTGAAGAAAAGAAGATTAATCAAAAATCAAACATTGGTATAAACGATTTAAAAAAGTTTAAACCAATTGATATCAAAAAGTTTTTAGACCAATACGTTATTGGGCAAACTGATGCCAAGAAAACCTTAGCTGTAGCTGTTTATAATCATTACAAGCGTTTATCGCAATTAGGAAAAACGGATGATGTCGAAATTGAAAAATCAAATGTTATCATGCTTGGGCATACTGGTACTGGCAAAACTTTGTTGGCTCGTTCGGTAGCGAAATATTTAGATTTACCTTTTGCAATTGTTGATGCTACTGTATTTACAGAAGCTGGTTATGTGGGCGAAGATGTGGAAAGTATATTAAGCAGATTGTTGCAAACCTGCGATTTTAATGTGGAGCAAGCTGAACGTGGCATAGTCTACATTGACGAAATTGATAAGTTAGGACGTAAAAGTGATAATCCGTCCATTACTCGTGATGTAAGCGGCGAAGGTGTTCAGCAATCGTTATTGAAATTGTTAGAAGGATCGGAAGTGTTAGTCCCACCTCATGGTGGCAGAAAACACCCTGAACAAAAATTAATAAAAGTTAGCACTCGGAATATCTTATTTATCTGCGGTGGCTCATTTGATGGCATGGAAAAAATTATTGAAAAGCGCATGCAAACCAGTGCCATTGGTTATCAAAAAGGCAACTCAAAACAAGAATTTGATAAAGACAATGTTTTGCAATATGTCAATCAGCATGATTTAAAACGCTATGGCTTAATCCCTGAATTAATTGGTCGTTTGCCAGTTGTAGTGCATTTAGATACATTAGATAAAACTGCTTTGAGAAGTATTTTAACCGAACCCAAAAATGCTTTGATAAAACAGTACACCAAATTGTTTGAAATGGAAAATATTGAATTGGTGATTAAAGATGAAGTGCTAGATTTTGTTGTTGAAAAAGCATACGAACATCAGTTAGGTGCAAGAGGTTTACGGAGTATGTGTGAAATGCTGATGAAAGATTTAATGTTTGATTTACCTGGAAAAGAAGTGAAAAAATATGTGTTGGATTTGGTTTACGCCAAAGAAAAATTGGATGGCGAAATGTTAATTAAGCTTAAGGCAGCATAATTTAGCCACATTTTAGGAAAAAAAATAAAAGGACTTTTCATTTAGTTGAAAAGTCCTTTTTTATTGTGCCCGGGACTGGAATCGAACCAGCACATCCTTGCGAACGGCAGATTTTGAGTCTGCTGCGTCTACCAATTCCGCCACCCGGGCATCTTATACAATCTCTCGTATTTTAGAATTGGGCTGCAAATGTAGTGATATATTTTTTTATTCATAAAATTTATTTCATTTTTTATCACCTAAAAAATTCTTGAAAGGATAAATAAACTAATTTTGCAAACAAAAAAATTGAATTCTTGTTTGTATTCTATCAAAATTGAATTAAAAGATTATGCTTAATAAAATAGAAGAGGCAATTGAAGATATTAAAAATGGTAGATTGGTAATTGTTGTAGATGATGAAGATCGTGAAAATGAAGGTGATTTTATTACTGCTGCTCGGAATGCAACTCCAGAAATCATTAATTTTATGAGTAAATATGGTAGGGGATTGATTTGTACTCCTATCAGTGAGGATATTTGTAACAGATTGAAATTAGATATGATGGTGGCTGACAATACTAGTTTGCACACCACACCATTTACTGTGTCGATTGATTTGTTAGGTCATGGATGTACAACTGGTATATCGGCTCAAGACCGCAGTAAAACAATTTTGGCCATGTTGGATGAAAATATTTCGACCGATGAATTCGGAAAGCCAGGACATATATTCCCTTTAAAAGCTCAAAATGGAGGAGTGCTTCGCCGAACTGGTCATACAGAAGCTACAATTGATTTAGCAATGCTAGCGGGATTTGAAAAGGCAGGTGTATTGGTTGAAATCATGAATGAAGATGGTACAATGGCAAGGTTGCCACAATTAATAGAAATTGCTAAGCAACACGATTTGAAAATTATTTCCATTGCAGATTTGGTGGCTTATAGAATGAATAATGAATGTTTGATTAAAGAAGAAACACGAATTGCAATGCCAACAAAATGGGGCGAATTTGAGTTAATTGCTTTCAGTCAAAGTAATTCAGGTGAAGTGCATTTAGCTTTAAAAAAGGGAAAATGGACAAGGGAAGAAGCAGTGTTGGTTAGAGTGCATAGTAGTTGTGTAACAGGAGATATTCTTGGCTCGTTGCGTTGCGATTGTGGTGAGCAACTGCATAAGGCAATGGAGTTGATAAATGAAAGTGGTAAAGGCTTGGTATTATACATGCATCAAGAAGGAAGAGGTATTGGCTTGTTGAATAAATTAAAAGCTTACAAATTGCAGGAAGAAGGAATGGATACAGTTGAAGCAAATCTGGAATTAGGATTTAAAAGCGATGAACGCGACTATGGTGTGGGTGCTCAAATATTGCATCATCTTGGTGTTTCAAAAATTAAATTGCTCACCAATAATCCTAAAAAACGTGCAGGTTTAATTGGCTATGGCTTGGAAATAGTCGAAAATATTGGCATTCCAATAGTTCCAAATCTCCATAATCATCATTATTTAAAAACTAAAAAAGAAAAAATGGGGCATCATTTAGATTTGTAAAATAATTACAACGGAATATTCCCATGCTTCTTCCTTGGTAAAATTCACCACTTTAATTCTCACACCCCATATCAATTTTTGTTTTTGAAATGGATATTAAATATTGATAAACATCCCAAAGTGCTGTATGGCTGCTATGTCTATTAACTATCTTAAAACTTCTATCGTAAGCACTTCTACTCTTATCAAAACCTAACACACATAAATTATCACCATCAAAACCCCTTCTTCCATTTTCTTCTAAATACCAAAAGTCAGATTTGTAAAGTAAATCTTTGAATCGTTCCCATTCAGTTTGAGAAAGAATAATTTCTTGATGAGAAAGGATTTTGACCTTATTTATTGAATCAACACAAGTATTTAGTTTTGTGTAAACAATCAATTCAAGTTGGAAAGAATTGTTTCTTTTTGAAATAGTAATATCTACTTTACCAAAACAAAGAAATCGCCAATAGTAAAACCTATAAATTTCATCGGCATTTGAATGAAGGATGTTTTCTCTGTGAATGGAAGTGTCAATTTTGTATATAGTGTTAACATCAATTATCCTTCGAAAAATGTTTCGACCGAAAGTTTTCATTTTTTCTGAATCATTTGAAAATAATGACTTTATGAAAAAATAATTTTGATTTGTTTCTGTTGTGTCGAAATACGCTGTCGGTTTGAGTTTTGTGATATAATCATTCAAAAACTCGTAGCGTTTATTTACAACAATTTCCTTGTTCTTTTCATTGCAACTAACAAAAAGAAAAATCAACAAACAGAAAATTGAAATTGATTTCATAAAAATCTTTTAATCAATAAATCACCAACTCAACAAATTTTACAACGGAATATTTCCATGCTTTTTTCTCGGCAAATTCACCACTTTATTTTCCAGCATTTTAAATGCTTTCAATAATTTCTTACGAGTTTGTGATGGCAAAATTACTTCGTCAATAAACCCACGAGCTGCTGCGCCATATGGGTTGGCAAACTTTTCAGCGTAAGCGTCTGTTTTTTCTTTCAAGGCTTCTTCGGGATTTTTTGCTGCATCAATTTCCTTTTTGAAAATAATTTCAACTGCACCTTTTGCACCCATCACGGCAATTTCAGCTTTGGGCCAAGCGTAGTTCATGTCAGCGCCAATGTGTTTGCTGTTCATCACATCATATGCACCACCATAAGCTTTACGAGTAATCACCGTTACTTTCGGCACAGTGGCTTCACTCAATGCATACAACAATTTCGCACCATTAGAAATAATACCATGCCACTCCTGGTCAGTGCCAGGCAAGAATCCTGGAACATCCACCAATACTAACAATGGCACATTAAAGCAATCGCAGAAACGAACAAATCGTCCGGCTTTTCGTGATGAATTAATATCCAACACACCTGCCAATACCGCAGGCTGATTAGCAACAATACCAATGCTTCTGCCGCCAATTCGGGCAAAGCCTACCACAATATTTTCAGCCCAATCTTTATGCACTTCTAAAAAAGAATTTTCATCCACCACACCATCAATCACTTCTCTCATGTCGTAAGGCTGATTAGGATTTTCAGGAACAATTGAATTCAATTGCTCTCTGATTTCTGAAGCCTTTAATTCATAAGGATAAACAGGCGCTTGCTCTTCGCAGTTTTGTGGAATATAACTCAACAATTTTTTGATGTGTTGAATGGCTTCTACTTCATTCGCAACGGCAAAATGTGTAACACCGCTTTTGCTGGCATGTGTTGATGCTCCTCCTAATTCTTCACTGCTTACTTCTTCATGTGTAACCGTTTTTACAACGTTTGGTCCAGTAACAAACATGTAACTAGTATTTTCAACCATCAAAATAAAATCAGTTAGGGCAGGAGAGTAAACCGCTCCACCAGCACATGGTCCCATGATTGCCGACAACTGCGGAATCACACCTGAAGCAATTGTGTTTTTATAAAAAATATCAGCATAGCCACCTAATGAAACTACACCTTCCTGAATACGTGCACCACCGCTGTCATTCAAGCCAATAACAGGAGCACCATTTTTCAAAGCCAAATCCATTATTTTGCAAATCTTTTCAGCATGAGTTTCTGAAAGCGAACCGCCAAACACAGTAAAATCTTGTGAGAAAACATAAGTCAAACGTCCGTTGATAGTGCCATAGCCAGTTACAACACCATCGCCTAAATACACTTCATTCTCCATTCCAAAATCACGACAACG
>CANFST010000008.1 GCA_947449695.1 Chitinophagales bacterium | reverse complement strand
CTGTTTTATGATGCCTAAAAACCCACGGTGGGCAAACACCATTCACACCACAAGCCCATAAGCCTTTCTTGTTGGCAATGGCTTTTGTTTGGCAATTTTCAAGCATCGCTTCGCTGTTATATTGCTTGTAATGCCAAGCCCAACCATTGACGATTAAAATGCTATCTACACGTTTATTGTCAATCTTGATGAAAGTGATTTGTCTGTTGTATTGGTCTGTTCCAACGCTATCAATTTGAACAGTTTTATTCAGCAATAAATTGCTGACTGAATCTTTTGCAGCCATGCCAAAGTTTTGTGTTTTTTCAGGCGCATCCGCATTGGCAAGTCTTGCAGTGATGATTTTACCATTCACTTGCAGCTTGTAAGTATCGCCATCAGTGATTTTTACAACTTTTGCAGGTGTTTGAGCAAATCCACAAGCTGTTAAAATGCTGAATAAAATTGTCCACTGAATAAAATGTTTTAGTTTCATACTGCAAATGTAAAATCACTGCGAAGCCTTTCCAAATGCGGCTTTCCGCCTTTGCCGATTTCAACCAATTATGCCACAGAAGAAATATATTTCCTCTCAAAAAAGGCATTAATTTTGCAATAGGAAATCTATATCAACTGAATAGTTGAAGTATAGGAAAAGTATTAACCACCTATTTTAAAATCATGAACAGAGTTTGCATTTATCCAAAAGACATTCAAACCATCACAGGCAAAAGTGAGCGATGGGGAAGAGATGTTATTCGTAAAATCAAAAAAGAATTTACTAAGGAATCACACCAATTAGTTACCATTGATGAGTTTTGTAACTACATGGGTTTTAAAAAATCTGATGTCGAAAAGATGATTATTTAGCATTATGATACGCTGTAAAAGGAAGAAGATATACACCGAATGGCGTGGAAAAGTGGATAGTTTAGTGTTCTAAAACACTGTATTTTTGCATAAAACTAAAAGGTGTCCTAATCGGTTACCTTTGTTTTTACAAAGCTCTAAACACAATACAGAATGGGGTTTCAGGATATTGATGTGTTCCCAGCGGGATCACTTAGTTATCTTCAAACTTTTAAAAAGCCTTTCAAATCATTGATTTGCAAGGCTTTTTTGTTTTACAAACTTTGATTCTTTTTCACTCTCCGTCGGTTTTTGGTTCACCAATACTTCGCCAACGACACCCAATAATCGTAAAAACATGATAGCGCTTAATTTTTTTTAAATTTCAAAACCTCAGATTTCACTTCATTTAATATAGAGCCAATTTTATCCAGCGTCAATCCGCCTTCAGGTATTTGATTACTGATGTAGCTCACAAACTTCCACACCTCCTGCACTTCACTTATGTTTACTTCATAATCCTTATATTGAGGATTCAGCGAACGCAAGGTCAAACTTCGTTTCTTTTTAATTTGATTGAAAGCCAGCTTAAAAACAATACCATTATTTTTCGTCAAAATAATATAAGCGTATTCATCTTTTATATCATTCCAATTTTCTAAGTACTCGGCTAAAACGTATGATTTATCAGGAATAGGCAACATACTATCGCCTTCAATTTGAAACATCCTATATTTCCTTTCACTACTTGTGATAACGGGCAATTGAAACTTAGGCAATGATTCAATGTAAGCTGGATCGAAAAAGCCCAAAGCATAGCCTGCTTTGGCTTTGATAGGCACTACTTCAATATTTTCTACATTGTTTGAATCAACTGTGGTAGCAAGAATACGCAATTTGGAGCCTGTGATAAATACATCATTGCCAGCTTGCAATTGCTTTAACTTGAATTCTCCAATTTTACTTAAGTCATGTTTTAAAAGTGCATCAATGCTTATTTTAAAATATTCAGCTACCGCCACCAAATCTTCATTGGGCATATTGCTGCGGATGCCATTTTCATAACTATTCAGCTTTGCACGGCTCATTGCTAATGCGTCAGACAGTTCTTCCTGGCTTTTATTTTTTTGGTTTCTTAAAAATTTAATGTTGCTGCCTAAAAATATTTTTTGCGATTTCATTTTAAAATGATACTTTAAGTAACTGATAATTGATACTAATAGTATCAAAGGTAAAAAGAAAATTGAAAAAGCAAAATGAAAAATGATAGAACGAACTATTTCACATATGGATTTGGATACGTTTTTTGTATCGGTGGAGCGAAAGCTGCATCCTGAACTTAATGGAAAACCTGTGCTCGTTGGCGGCACAAGTGACCGTGGTGTGGTAGCGTCGTGTAGTTATGAGGCTCGTAGCTTTGGAATTCATTCGGGTATGAGCATGAAAATGGCCAGACAATTATGCTCTGAAGCATTGGTAATTAAAGGCGATCATGAGCAATACAGTAAATATTCAAACATCATTACCGATATTATTAAAGAAACAGTCCCCGTATATGAAAAGACATCGATTGATGAATTTTATATGGATTTAACGGGGATGGATAAATTTTTTGGGTGCTACAAATTTGCATCAGAACTACGTCAACGGATTATTAAAGAAACAGCTTTGCCGATTTCATTGGCAATGTCATCGAATAAAACAGTGGCGAAAATTGGCACCGGGCAAGCAAAGCCCAATGGCCAAATTGAAATTGTACATGGCCTTGAGAAAGAATTTCTGGCTCCACTTTCTATAAAAAAAATTCCGATGGTGGGCGATAAAACTTATCAGCTGTTGCGCAATATGGGTATTGAAAAAATTAAAACAATTCAGGAAATGCCTGTTGAATTGATGCAACAGGTATTAGGTGAAAATGGCTTAATGATTTGGCGAAAAGCCAATGGTATTGACACTTCGCCAGTGGAACCCTACAATGAACGCAAATCAATTTCTACCGAATCAACATTTGATAAAGACACGATTGATGTAACTTATTTAAAACAAATGATGATTAGCATGACTGAAAAATTAGCGTATCAACTGCGTAGTGAAAACAAACTTACATCGTGTGTTACAGTAAAAATCAGGTACAGCGATTTTAATACTTACACTATGCAAAGTCGCATTCCATATACTGCTTTAGACCATTTGCTGATTGACAAAGCAAAAGAATTATTTGGAAAACTTTTTCAAAAAAGATTATTGGTACGATTGATTGGAATTCGGTTTAGTCATTTAGTACAGGGCAGTTATCAATTCAATCTATTTGATGACATGAGAGAAAAAATATTACTCTATGATGCGATGGATAAGCTTAGAAACCGCTACGGAATTGATGCTGTGCAACGTGCCTCGGCAATGCAGATAAAAAAACATTCGTTTGTAAATCCGTTTAACGGAATAAAAACTATTGGTGGGGTGGTTAAAAAATAGGATATGGTTATCGGACAAATCTGGATTCAGATTCCAAATTTGTCCGAGTCCTATTTGATGAAAACAAGAAAAATGCTACTTAATTGTCATACCTATTTTAGTTTGTGCTATGGAATTTTAAATCCAAAGGAATTGCTTTTGTTGGCAAAACAAAATGGCTATGAAAGCTTTGTGCTTGCTGATATAAACAATACTTCTGCGGTTTTAGAATCTTTACGTTTAAGTCATGAATATGATATTAAAGTGAAAGTTGGGATTGATTTTAGAAATGGAATTCAGCAACAATACATTGGTATTGCAAAAAACAATGAGGGCTTTAAAGAGTTGAATGAACACCTCTCTTATCATCTTCATCAGGGTAAACTAATTGATAAAAGAGCTCCAAAATTTGAAAATGCATTTGTCATTTATCCATTGAAAACCTATGATGGATTTGAGTTGCAGCCAAATGAATTTATTGGTGTTCATGAAAAGGAATTGTTGCAATTACAATTTTTGCCAATAGAAAAATTGAAAAACAATTTAGTGATTTTACATCCTGTAACATTTACTTCTAAAAAAGATTTTAATGCTCATAGATTACTAAGAGCAATTGATAAAAATGTTTTGCTAAGCAAATTACCAAAGGAAGAACAAACTTCTCCTGATGAAACAATGCCACCAAAAGCAAAGCTGATTGAAGCTTTCATGGATTATACTTTCATTGTTGAAAATACAGAAAAATTGTTGAGTGCATGTGATGTGCATTTTGATTTTGGGAAACTGAGTAATAAAAACAAAAAATATTTCACAGGAACTTTTGATGAAGACAGAAAAATATTGAGAGAAGAATGTGAAAAGGGTTTGCATTATCGTTATAAAAATAATATCACAGAAAGCGTAAGAGTCCGATTGGAAAATGAATTGGAAGTAATTGAACAAATGAATTTCACTTCTTACTTTTTAATCAATTGGAATATTGTAAAATATGCACAAAGCAAAAACTATTTTTACGTGGGTCGTGGAAGTGGCGCTAATAGTATGGTGGCGTATTTGTTAAGAATTACTGATGTTGACCCCATTGATTTGGATTTATATTTCGAACGATTTATTAATATTCATAGAAATAATCCTCCTGATTTTGATATTGATTTTAATTGGACTGACCGTGATGATATAACGAAATATATTTTTGATACATACCCTAATGCTGCTTTGTTGGCTACTTACAGCACATTTCAAAAAGATGCAATGATTCGTGAATTAGGAAAAGTATTTGGAATGCCTCCGCATGAAATTGACAAATTGCAACATCTTGAAGATTTTAATGACCTTGATTATATAAGTGATTTGGTAATTAGATACAGTTCTCTCATTGCTGAAAAACCAAGCCATTTGAGCATTCATGCCAGCGGAATTATTATTTCCGAAAAACCAATTACTACTTACACGTCTACTTTTATGCCGCCCAAAGGCTATCCTACAACGCAATTCAGCATGCTGGAAGCGGAAGATATTGGCTTGGCAAAATTCGATATTTTAAGTCAACGTGGTTTAGGCAAAATTAAAGATACCTTAGAAATTATCAAGCAAAACAGAGGTGTTGAAGTTGATATTCATGATACTAATAAATTTAAAAATGATGAACGGGTAAAGAAATTATTGAGTGAAGGAAAATGCATAGGCTGCTTCTACATCGAATCTCCAGCTATGCGAATGTTGCTTTCGAAATTGCAGGCCGATGATTATTTGCGATTGGTGGCTGCCAGTTCCATCATTAGGCCAGGTGTCAGTAAAAGCGGAATGATGAATGAATACATTTTACGTTATCGTGATGAAAATCGTAGAAATCAAGCGCAACAAGCATTACCAGAATTGTATGAAATTCTGAAAGAGACCTATGGTGTAATGGTTTATCAGGAAGATGTGATAAAAGTGGCGCATAAATTTGCAGGATTATCATTAGCAGATGCTGATTATTTGCGTCGTGGTATGAGTTGGAAATTCAAGCAGCGTAATGAATTTCATGAAGTGAAAGATAAATTTTTTGAGAATTGCAGAAAGAAAAATCATTCAGAAAAAGCAATAACAGAAATCTGGAATCAGATTGAAAGCTTTGCCAATTATGCATTTTCAAAGGCACACTCAGCAAGTTATGCGGTAGAAAGTTTTCAGGCTTTATATCTCAAAGCATATTTCCCATTAGAATACATGACGGCTGTATTGAACAATGGTGGTGGTTTTTATAGAGTTGAATTATATGTGCATGAAGCCCGAATGCATGGAGCAAAAATTATTGCTCCGTGTATAAATCATAGTGATGTGGTTTGTACAATTGAAGGCGAAACAATTTATCTGGGCTTTCAATTGATTAATGAAATTGAGAAAAATACTATTCAGATTATTTTGAATGAACGTGCTACAAATGGCTACTATAAAGATTTGTACGATTTTATAAAACGAACTGCCATTTCATTAGAGCAAATTATTTTGTTGATTAGGGTTGGTGCTTTTGCTTTTAGTGGCGTAAATAAAAAAGAGTTGTTATGGCAGGCTCACATGCAAATCAATCCACGAAAAAAATCGCTAACAAAAGAATTGTTTGATAGCAAACCTAAAAGCTATCAATTGCCAACGCTTCACCATTCATGGCTTGACGATGCTTTTGATGAAATTGAATTGTTAGGCTTTCCATTATGCTCTCCATTTTTATTGTTAAAAGATGAATTAAATTCAACATTAAAAGCAAAAGATTTAAGAAAACATATTGGCAAAACAATTAGCATTATCGGGTATAAAGTTTCTGAAAAAAGAACATGGACACACAAAGGAGATAAAATGTTTTTCGGAACATTTATAGATATGGATGGAAATTGGATTGATTCTGTACATTTTCCAGATTCAGCAAAAGCATTTCCATTCATAGGTAATGGCTGTTATTTGTTAGAAGGTAAAGTGGTTGTGGAGTTTGATTTTTTGTATATAGAAGTGGCGAAAATGAAAAGGTTGGCAGTTAAAAACAGAGAAGATGAAAATGGGAGTCGATTGAAATTGAATTCTAACAAGGTTCTCAACCCAATGATGGGTGGAATCAGCTGATATATTTGCAATAGAACAGCTAATAGAATTTTATGTTTTCTCATTTTCTAATTCGCTAATTTCGCCCCATGCCATTTAATTTAACTACACATTACACACCAGCAGGCGACCAACCAGAAGCCATTCGTCAATTGGTGCATGGGGTAAATGCACAAGAGAAAGCACAGCTTTTATTAGGAGTTACAGGTTCGGGAAAAACTTTTACCATGGCGAATGTGATTCAGCAAACGCAACGCCCAACGCTGATTCTGACACACAACAAAACTTTGGTTGCGCAATTGTATGGTGAATTTAAACAGTTTTTTCCTGACAATGCGGTGGAATATTTTGTGAGTTATTACGATTACTATCAGCCTGAAGCCTTTATCCCTACTACAAATACTTACATCGAAAAAGATTTAGCCATAAATGAAGAACTGGAAAAATTGCGCCTGAGTACCACCTCAACTTTGTTGAGTGGCAGACGTGATGTGATTGTGGTAGCATCAGTCAGTTGTATTTATGGATTGGGAAATCCTGCGGAAACTAAGAACAATATTATTCGTTTGGTTCAAGGACAAAAAATTGCCCGAAACCGCTTATTATACTCGTTTGTAGATGCTTTGTATTCAAGAACTGAAATAGATTTCAGAAGAGGAACTTTTCGTGTGAAAGGCGATACGGTTGACATTTATCCTGCTTATGCTGATGTGGCTTATCGCATCACTTTCTTTGGTGATGAGATTGAAGAAATTGAAACAATAGAAGTGGAAAGTGGCAAGCGAATTATGAAAGTAGATTCGATGGCAATTTTTCCTGCCAACATGTATATCGCTCCTAAAGAGCATTTCACTGAAATTATTCATGAAATACAAGATGAATTAAAACTCACTTTTGATTATTACGAAAGCATTGGCAAATATCAGGAAGCTAAACGATTGAGTGAACGTGTGAATTATGATTTGGAAATGATTCGTGAATTGGGCTACTGTAGCGGAATTGAGAACTACTCACGGTTTTTAGACAGAAGAAAACCCGGAGACAGACCTTTCTGCTTGCTCGATTATTTCCCTGATGATTACTTAATGATTGTGGATGAAAGCCATGTTACGATGCCGCAAATAGGTGCTATGTATGGTGGTGACAGAAGCAGAAAAGTAAATTTGGTGGATTATGGTTTTCGATTGCCATCGGCTTTAGATAATCGTCCGTTGAATAAAAATGAGTTTATGAATTTGCTCAATCAGGTGGTGTATGTGAGTGCAACGCCTGGCGATTTTGAATTGGAGCAAACTGGTGGTGTGATTGTCGAACAAGTTGTTCGCCCAACTGGATTGCTTGACCCACCAATTGAAGTTCGTCCTGTATTAAATCAGATTGATGATTTGCTGAATGAAATTGAAATTAGAGTTCATAAAAACGAACGTGTTTTGGTGACAACATTAACCAAAAGAATGGCGGAAGAATTAGCCCGATATTTTGCTCGATTAGATGTGAAATGCAAATACATTCACAGTGAGATTGATACTTTAGAACGTGTTGAAATACTTCGTGAATTGCGAATGGGTGTGTTTGATGTATTGATTGGTGTGAACTTGTTAAGAGAAGGCTTGGATTTGCCTGAAGTTTCACTCGTTGCAATTTTAGATGCTGATAAAGAAGGCTTTTTGCGTAATGTTCGTTCCTTGACACAAACTGCTGGTAGAGCGGCTCGTAATAGCAACGGCTTGGTAATTTTTTATGCGGACAAAATAACCAAGAGCATGCAAATGACGATGGATGAAACGCAACGCCGCCGTGAAAAACAAATTGCTTACAACACTTTGCATGGCATTACACCAACTACAATTATTCGCAGCACCGATTCCATATTCAAACAAGATACCCACGAAAACAGCAGCTATAAAGGCACTTCTTACTATGTTGAACCCGAAGGCATTGAGCAACAAATGGCTGCCGACCCTGTTACAGAATATTTAAGCAAACCGCAATTAGAAAAACTGATTGAAAGCACCAAAGCTAAAATGAACAAAGCCGCCAAAGACACCGACTTTATGGAAGCTGCACGATTGAGAGATGAAATGTTTGTGTTGCAGAATAAGTTGAAGGAGTTGTAACTTGTAAAACTAAAATTGAAGGCAATCAAAAAAATATTATTGTTGATTTTTCTTTTGACACAATTAGTCAATTCTGCTTTTGCACAAAAGCCTAAATTGGATTTTTGTAGAATGCTGCAAGAAGACCAGTCTCATTATTGTGATGATGATTCAACACATGAAGATTCATGTAAAAAGCAAAATGAAATCAGAATGGAAGTTTTCAAAAAAAACTTTAGAGCAATAATTGCTTACACAAAACAAAATGGGTTTCCGAATGAAAAAAATTATAAAGGCGATACTTGTGTTCGTGGTTTAACCCTCATTACATTTATTCATATTGCTCAAACTTATCCTGAAATGCTTTTCAACAGGGCAACAATTAATTTATTGAAAAAAGAATTGGAAAGAAAAAATTTGAATGATACGATTCTTCATACAGCCATCCTTTTTTATACCCATGTTGGCAATCCAACAATTCAATATAAATCAATGGTTGAGTTAGCATTAAAAGAGTGGAAAATAGATTTGACCAAAGAATATCAAGCAGGAAAAATTGGTGAAATAAAATATTTTGAAACACCTAAGAAAAGATTTTTGTCAAATTAAAAACTACAGATTCTTTTACGATCATAGACTCATTTAAAAATTAATTAGTGAAATAGATTGCACCATTTTTATTTGTTTACAATCTTTATGCAATAAAATTTCTGCTGCTTAAACTCAATCTTATTTACCATGAAATATTACATTATCAGCGGCGAAGCCAGTGGCGATTTGCACGGGAGCAATTTAATGAGGGCTATAAAAAAAGAAGATGCTGAAGCCGAATTTCGTTTTTGGGGTGGCGATAAAATGCAGGCTGTTGGCGGCTTTATGGTAACTCATTACAAGCACATGGCATTCATGGGTTTTTGGGAAGTATTTACCAATCTGTTTTATATTCTAAAAAAAATAAAGCAATGCAAAGCAGATATTTTGCAATGGCAACCTGATTGTGTTATTCTAATTGATTACCCAGGCTTTAATTTAAAAATTGCTGAATTCGCTCACAACAAAGGATTCAAGGTTTTTTATTATATCTCACCGCAAGTATGGGCTTGGAAAAGCAATCGTGTAAAATCACTCAAATCCTTTGTAGATAAGCTTTTTGTGATATTACCTTTCGAAAAAGATTTTTTTAACACTTGGAATTATGAAGTAGAATATGTGGGGCATCCGCTCATGGAAGTCATCAATGAAAAATCGAAAGTTGAAATTTCAAAAACAGAAAACACTAAAATAGTAGCATTGCTACCAGGTAGCCGAAAACAAGAAATCTTAATTAAATTGCCCATTATGGCAAGTGTTGCAAAACATTTTCCTGATGTGAGTTTTGTAATTGCAAAAGCAGTTTCCGCCAATCAGGAATGGTATGATGAGGCATTAAAAAATGTGACAGCTAAAAATATTTCATCAGTTGAAAATAAAACTTACGAATTGCTGCAACAAGCAGATGCTGCATTAGTCACAAGCGGCACAGCTACATTAGAAACTGCTTTGTGGAAAGTACCCCAAGTAGTTTGTTATAAAGGAAGTTGGTTAAGTTTTGAAATCGGAAAACGACTGGTGAAAGTGAAATATATTTCACTCGTGAATTTGATAATGGACAAATTGGTAGTAAAAGAATTTATTCAAAATGATTTGACAGAAAAAAATCTTACTGATGAATGCAGAGCTTTGCTTTACAAAGAAACATACCGACAAGCAATGATTGATAATTACAAACAACTTTGTGAAAAATTAGCAGCCTCTAATGCATCGGAAAAAACAGCTCAATGCATTGTTTCAATGCTAAAAACAAGTAGTTTAAATTTATCGAATTAAAGTAACATTGCCGCTAAAACTGGAATAATCGTTGTTGCCATTTATTTTGTAAACTACCGAGTAAACATAAACTCCAGCTGGTGATGGTGATGCAAGAAAATTCCCATCCCAACCTTTAAATGGGTCACTTGTTGCAAATACTTCCTGCCCCCAACGATTATAAATTCTGAAGTCTAAATAATTCACATTTTTAGTATTGCCCAATAGTCTATATATATCATTTATGCCATTATGGTCGGGCGAAAAAGCACTTGGTAATTTTATATTCAAGGTATCACAATTCAAAATATTAAAATCGAATCGTTTTGTAAAAACACAATTTCCTTGATTGGGTGACGAAGTTAATGTAAGATAATAAGTAAGCGATGAATCTAAATTTACAATTGGCGCTAAAGTATTTCCGCCACTAACTATAGCATTGGTTGGCGTCCATTGCCAAGTAAAATTTGTATTGTTAGGATTGTTTGAAATATTTGCTGAAAGTGCTGTTGTTTTAGTGTGACAGACAACACTGCTACTACTTTCAAAATTGATATTAGCATTTGGAACTATGATATGAAAAGAATCAGTACCTAAACCGCAAATAGTTGAATCAGTTAATACAACCAAAAGATTACTTGAAACAGTAACATTTATATTTTTTCCTGAACCAATAATATTTCCACTGCCACTTTTGATGCTCCAAACATAAGGTGGATTATCGGGTGCAGTAAGTGCAACAGATGCTCCATTTGCACAAGCATACAGAGTATCATTTGAGGAAGAATTACTGCCGCTGCCAAAAATACATGAGGCAAAATCGCTTGGTGATGGCGATAATCCTGATGCATTTATAATTGAAAAATTAATAGTATTCCCAATAATCGGACCTGAAACATAGCCTGAGGTATTATTGTAATAAACAGTATTCCCAATAATTGCAAAACCACCACCAGCTGAGCTTATAGGTGAATTTGTAGTAAAAGTTTTTATTAAAATACCATTTGAATTATACTCTTCCATAGTTTGTAAAGTAGTATTCAATAAATAAAAATTATCATTACAATCTACCACAATATCATACGGACCACCACCATTAAAAGTAGAGACTGTGGTTAACAGGATTGCATTTGAGGTTCCATCATATCTATAAATTTGGCCTGTGAAACCAACTAATGAATAGATGTAATGTGTTCCACCACCAATGTTGACTGCACCCGAGTTACCTGGAGAATGACCAGTATTCACCCAAGATGTTCCATTATAATAATAGTAAAAAGTTCCATCTGTTGTGTAAAAAGTAGGTGATGTCGCACCTCCATTGATATTATTACAAACAGCTAAGGCAGCAGCAAACGAGGGCATTACAGGCAAAGTGTTGGCAGATGGATTTGTAGCTGATAAAGGTTGAGTTGGGTCTAAATTATAAATCTGACCATTGTCAACATAATATATTAACCCCGAACCTGGACCTGAACAGACAGGCAATTGAGCTATGGCAATGCCATTGAAAAGTAGCACAATAAAAAATATAACAAAAAATTTCATCAGAAAAATATTGTTAGAATAGTTGAGATAAATTGAAATGTAAATTTACAAACTAATTTAATTAATTTTCAGTTTAAAAAAAAGCACTTTTGAAAATTTTCAAAAGTGCTTTTAGTGAATTATAAAATCAATAAAATACTCTGCTACCTAACGCCATGCATCATTTTCTTCAACAATGGCGTTAATGCAAATAATACGACGGATGCAATGCCACATAACACAACAAACACCATAAAGAACTCAAACAAATTGTGAATGGTGAACCCTGCAAATACTGGATAAGCATCGCTGATTTGATTAGCAGCTAAAGTTTTTAATTGCTCGACTGTTGGCGTAATTGTTTTATCTAACACGGCTTGCAAATCAATTCCTAACTCGGTTGCTTTTTTAAATTTATCACCTGTGGCTGGAATCAATGACCCCAAAGTGCCTGCCAGCGCATAGCCTGCGGCATTTGACAAAAAGAATACGCCAAACAACAATGAAGCAAAACGCTTTGGAGCTAATTTTCCAACCAATGATAAACCGATTGGCGACAAACATAATTCTCCAACTGTTTGAATTAAATAAAGCAATATCAACCATTTGATGGCTAACAAACCACTGTTACCTAAATCTTTTACATTAAATGCAATGATGAAATAACTCAAAGCAATGAAACCTAAACCCATTGCTTGTTTCATGGTTGAAATAGGCTCCATGTTTTTCTCTCTCAATTTATCCCAAAGCATACTAAATGGAAATGCAAATGAAAACACAAATAAGCCATTAAATATCTGAACCATTGATGGTGGCATATTCCAACCAAAAAAGTTTCTGTCAGTTTGATTATCAGCAATGAATGTTAATGACGAACCTGCTTGCTCAAATGCGGCCCAAAAGAAAATGATGAAGAAGCCAACAATGTAAATAACAATGATGCGTTGCAATTCAACTTTCGTGAGTGAGCTATCAGTAATAATCAATCCAGCCAATGTTAAACCACAGGCGTAAATAATAGGATAGATAATGGTTTTAACAGGATTTGTTCCACCCAAAATATATTGGAATACGAAGAATAAAATTACAAATGAAATACCAGCTAACACCAAAGATTTAGTGGTGAAAACTGCTTTTTGCGATTCGCCTTCTTCATAATGAGAAGCATCGTTATGCTTTGGAAGTCCTCCCAATGGCTTGCCTTCGGGCGTTACTACATACTTATTTTTCAATGCGTAAAAAATAGCTGTGCCAATCAACATGGCAATAGATGCAGCTAAAAATCCCCATTTAAAAGCATGTACATCTCTCACTCCACCAGCATCTTTCACATCACCAACAATTGGACAAATCAATTGACCTAAGAATGCGCCTAAGTTAATTCCCATGTAAAAAATGGTGAAGGCAGTATCCAATTTTGATTTTTCTTGCTTTGGATAAAGACTTCCAACCATTGATGAAATGTTGGGTTTGAAAAAACCATTTCCGAAAATAATAATGCCCAATGCTATCCACATTAAATTATTCGCCAAGCCTAAATTGCTACCAAAAACGGTTGCACTTGCAAATAATAATAATTGACCAGCAGCCATCATCAATCCACCCAACATGATGCAATTTCTATTGCCAAAGAATCTATCCGAAATAAAACCACCTAACATCGGTGTCAAATAACACAAGCCCAAAAATCCTCCATAGATAAGCGATGCATCGCCTTCCTTCATTAAAAGTGCATTCACCATGAAAAGTGTGAGGATGGCTCTCATGCCATAAAAGTTGAATCGCTCCCACATTTCGGTGCCAAATAAAACCCAAAGTCCTTTTGGGTGCGCTTGTTTAGTTTCTGCCATAAAATTAATTTTGGTTTTAGTGATTATTTTTTGATTGCCAAATATGCGAAATAAATTTTCAAAAAAAGTAAAGAAATATTTCTGCCGCTTTTGAAGTGATGGTCAATAACACAAATTGAGTTGCAAATCATCTATCCAAATTTCACCTTTCTTTTCATTTTCAACCCACACTTTTATTGAATCGCCAGTTTGCAATTTTTTATGCAATGGTAATGGAATATAAAAATGTACTTCATCCCAAATTTTATTATTAGCGTTGAAAAGCTTTATTCGACAAGCATTTTCAGATTTCGAAACACCAATTTTATTATCAATGTGGCAACCTTTCCAATAAATTTGTTCGTCACCTCTTTTAATTTGTAAGATAAAATTTGCTAACCAATAATAATACCATGGTGAACTTTGAACATTAAACCTTCCACTAACTTTTAAGTATTTCACACCCTTAAATTTTTCTTCCGAATAAACTGCTTCCAAGAATTTTGGAGAATATTGTTCCCCATCCATTTTGTAAAAAGTGTTTTTATGAATTGAATCATTCATCAAATTATTTTTAAAAACAGAATCGCTTTCAAAATCATTTTTAGCAAGTAAAATTGTTTTGTAAATCTGTGAGGAGTCTGGTTGAAGTGCTTGTACATCCAGTTCCGCCAGATCGTTGTAATGGATTTCTTTTTTAAAAAGAGTATGTGCATTGAATAAAAAAGTTGAAAACTCACTCCATAGCTGATTTTTAACCTGCTTCATTGAAAATGAAATATTCACAAATACAAAAAAGAGAATGAAGAAAAGACCAATCATTTTCCAAATCATTTTCTTTTGCAGAATAAAATCAACAAAAGCAGCTAATGGAAAAGCCAACAATGGATATAAATGAATCATTGGTCGTGAGCCGAAACCATTGATGTATTGATAACAAAACCATGAATAAATTAAAAAACTGTACACCAAAAAAGTAACAGGCAACACAAATGAAAATGATTTTATTTTTTTCAAAATAAAAAACCCAACCAACGATAATATCATCAGCGGTGTGTATTGCAGCCAACCATTTTGCGGATACAACCAGCCTGCAATCAAGTGTGGATGTTTGAAGTCAAAACCTTGATTGCCATAGCTGTAGTAAATAAATTTACCACTCATGATTTTCCAATAAACAAATTGTGGAATCATTGGTAAAACAAAAAACAAAATCACCAGCCACCATTTGTGCAATTGTGTTTTCAGAAAACTTATCTTTGCATGAAAAGATTGTTTATCAAATACGCTATAAAACATTGGAATAAAAACACAAACCAAATCACTTGGTCGAGCCAAAATAATTATTCCACATAACAATGAAATCAAAGCAAGCTTAGTATTATCAGGCTTTTCATGAAATTTAATTGTGAGATAAATCAACCATGCATAACAAAAGAAAACAGGCAAATGCGTCATTCCATTCTGATACAATGTAAAATACAACAAATTAGTACCTATAAAAATCAGCAGAGCAGTCATCAATGAAATTCGTTTATCGAAAAATTTCAAAAGGCATAAATAGGTCAGCCACAAACCCAACAAACAAAAAATCCAGTTTGAAATTCGAAGAGCATATTCGTAAGGAACGGAAAAACCATTTTGCTCGTAATTAAAGATTTTTGCAACACAGTGACCTACAACAAACGCAGGCAATTCAAGCATTGCGGTGCCAATTGTATATTGAATAATTGTTTTACCCAAAGGTGTTTTCGGATTATCATAAGCACCTGCGTTGATATAATCCTTCAGAAAAACAGGCATCGGATTTTTAACATCATCCGAATCTAAATTAGTTACGTTATGATAAATAAAAGTGGTGGGCAAATAACTGTAATAGCCCAAAGCATCACCATAAAAAATGTTATTGTGCTTACCAAATTTCTCAAAAAAGAAAATTGAAAAAAATAAAGAGAATGCAATCAAAAAATAATTCAACCATTTCATGCTGCACTGATTTTTTTATTGCGAAGCGGAATTAAAATCAAAAAACCAATGATGAAAAACAACATCACCGCAATGATGGAATTACGCATACTACCTGTTATTTCTTCAATGTAGCCATAACTTAAAAGCCCGATAGCAATGGCAATTTTTTCAGTGACATCAAAAAAACTAAAAAAGGAAGTAGTGTCTTTAGCAGCCGGGATCATTTTACTGTAAGTGCTTCTGCTCAATGATTGTATGCCTCCCATTACAAAACCAATAAAGGCAGCTAAAATATAAAAGTGCATTGCAGAGTTGACAAAATACCCCATCAAACAAAACAAAATCCAAGCTACAATCACCCAACACAATGCTTTGATGTTGCCAATTTTATCAGATAATTTAGCAATAAAAATTGCACCAGGAATGGCAATGATTTGTATCAATAAAATAGTGGTGATTAATTCAGATGTACCCATTTTTAATTCTTTGCTGCCAAACAAAGTTGCTACCAACATCACTGTTTGTACGCCCATGTTGTAAAAAAAATAACTGAATAAAAATTGTTTCAACACTTTCATCTCTTTCAATTGTAACCACACTTTTTTCAACTCAATAAATCCACTCTTAATCAGATTATGTTCAGATTTTTTTCCATTCGCTGTCCCTTTTGGCAAAATTGTTAATGGAATTTGTGAAAAACCAAACCACCAAATACCAACCATCACAAAAGAAATTTTTGCAGGCAATGACCCATTATCAGCAGCGATTCCAAACCATTCTTTTTTAAAAACAACCACAAAACACAACAACTGCAAAATGATACTACCGATGTAGCCATAAGTAAATCCTTTGGCACTCACGTCATCGCGTTTTTCTTCGCTGGCGATTTCGGGCAAATACGAATTATAAAACACCAAACTGCTCCAAAAACCAATACAAGCAAGCATTATCAACAACATGCTGATTTCGATTTGTTGAACAGAAAAGAAATACAACAATGAACAACTTACGCTGCCAAGCGTTGAAAAAAATCTCAGAAACGAACGCTTGTTGCCATTATAATCGGCAATCGATGAAAGAATTGGCGACATCAATGCAATAATGACAAATGCAATTGCCAGCACATAATTATACAAGGCTGTGTTAACATAGCTCCTGCCAAAAAATAAAATTTCATTATTGTTTTTGTTAGCAGTGATCGCTTCGTAATAGGCAGGAAAAATGGTAGATGTTATTACCAGATTATAAACTGAATTTGCCCAATCGTAAAGTGCCCAACCACGGATAATCTTAGGATTGTTGATAGAAGTATTGCCAGTCAAAATGATATTATTTTTTTATAAAAATAATAAAATATTCCACTTCCATTTCAATTCATAAAAGTATAAAAACAGAAAAGCCGATTACAACTTTGTGCAATCGGCTATCTCTGACCACTACAATACTATTCAGACAGCGGACCATCCCATTTCAGGAGACCCCCTTCCAAATTGTAAAGTTTCTTAAAGCCGTGCCGAGCCATTATTTCACAAGCTTCAGCACTACGCTGTCCTTTTAAACAATAAACTAAATAATCTTTTTTCTTATCAAATTTTTCGATTTCATTTTCAAATTCAGGATGATAAATATCTACTTTTCTTGAATCATAAATATAGCCGTGATGCCATTCATCTGGTGTACGAACATCTAAAATAACAAAGCCTGGGCGCTTCATTTTCTCCTGAAATTCTTTAGAATCAATTTCATTAAATGCAGTTTTGTTAGTGGTATTATCAGTCATAAAATATCTTTTTTATTGCTACAAAGTTACCTAGCTACCAATACGGCATCCATGATTTACATTAGTAATAAAAATGAGATTAGTCAGCTAATCATTTCTCATTTTCTGTTTGACGAATGATGATGAAAGAATCGTTTTTGAAAGTGTAATGTTTTATCGCTTTTTTATTGGGACAATTATTTTTGCAAGTAAAACCGACGTATTTTTCGCAATAGGTTTCATAACTTTGATTGAAGTGCCTTTACAAAAACTATCTGAAACATTAAGTTCAAAATTATTTTTCGATTTGTAATAAACGACTCCATTGTCAATTTCTACTTGATACCAATTCGAACTATCTTTTTTATCAACAACTACTAAATGGTAAATCGTATCTCTAAATATTGAATCAACCCAAGATTGCTCAACATAAACACCCAAACTGTCCATCAAATGATTACTGACTTGAAAATATTTTTGTTCAGTAAACCGCTTTGGTCTTCTATTGCAACCGACACATAAATACATCAATAAAATCCCCAAAAAAAAGTGTTCCTTTTTCATTGTTTTCGATTTTCAAATTTTCTCATCTACTAATTTACTCATTTTCTAACTCACCCCACTTCCATTCTCCGTCTTACTATTCGGCATCATGAATTTCAATTTCCCATCTGCATCTTCTGCCATTAAAATCATGCCTTGGCTTTCGATGCCTTTCATTTTTCTTGGTGCTAAATTGCAAAGTAAGGTTACTTGTTGCCCAATAATTTCTTCTGGTTTGTAATGCAATGCAATGCCACTAACCACAGTTCTTTTTTCAAAACCTAAGTCAACAGTCAGCTTTAATAATTTATCAGCTTTCGGAACTTTTTCAGCTTCTGTAATTGTTCCAATTCGCAAATCCATTTTTGCAAAATCATCAAAAGATATTTCGGGTTTAATTGGCTCAGGTGCTTTAACTGGTGTGTTAGCAGCCAGATATGCAGCTTTACTCACTTTCAGTTTCTCTACTTGTTTTTCTATTTCTTCATCCTCAATTTTTCTGAACAACAAAACCGGATTGTTGATAGTATAGCCAACACTCAATAAATCCATTCTGCCTGCATTTTCCCACATTAAAAGTTCGTTGGCTTTTTTAGTGATGTTAAAGTGCATCAATATTTTCTTAGCCGTAAATGGCATAAACGGATACATCAAAATCGCCAGATTCGCTGATAGTTGAAGGCAATGATATAAGCAATTTTCAACACGATATTTATTTTGCAATTGCTCAAAATCATTTTCTCCCACATACACATCGCCTTTTGCTTTTTTCCAAGGCTCTTGTTCTGTGAGATATTTGTTGCCCAATCGTGCAGCGTTCATCATCTCTGCCAGCGCTTCACGTAAGCGATACTGACTCATAGATTCTTCCATGCGCTTTTTAATTGCATCAAATTCTAACCACAAATTCTTTTCAGTTTCGGTAGCTAAATCATCATGACGTTTTGGAATTTTGCTACCGCAAAATTTTTGCGACAATACTATTGTTCTGTTAAAGAAATTTCCTAAAACTGACACCAATTCACTATTGCAGCGGTCTTGAAAATCTTTCCATGTGAAATCATTGTCTTTGGTTTCAGGTGCGTTAGCTGCTAATACATAACGCAACACATCTTGTTGCTCAGGAAATTCTTCCAGATATTCATGCAACCAAACTGCCCAGTTTCTTGAAGTAGAAATTTTATCGCCCTCTAAATTTAAAAATTCATTAGCTGGCACATTTTCAGGCAAAATAAAATCACCGTGCATTTTCAGCATCGTTGGGAAAATGATGCAATGGAACACAATATTATCCTTTCCTAAGAAATGAACCAGATGCGTTTTTTCGTCACACCAGAATTTTTTCCAATCAGGAGTGATTTCTTTAGTAGCTGAAATGTAGCCGATTGGCGCATCAAACCATACATACAAAACTTTTCCTTCGGCATTTGGCAATGGAACAGGAACGCCCCAATCCAAATCACGGGTTACTGCTCGTGGCTGCAAACCACCATCAATCCAGCTTTTGCACTGGCCATATACATTCGTTTTCCAATCATCTTTATGACCAACTAAAATCCATTCTCTCAACCAGTTTTCATATTTATCCAACGGAATATACCAATGTTTTGTTTCTTTCAATACCAATGGCTTTGATGAAATAGTGCTATGCGGATTGATTAAATCACGTGGATTTAAAGTGCTGCCACATTTTTCACATTGGTCACCGTAAGCTCTATCATTGCCGCATTTCGGGCAAGTACCCATGATATATCGGTCAGCTAAAAATTGCTTATTGTCTTCATCATAAAACTGTTCTTCGGTTTTTTCTTCAAACAAATTTTTGTTGTATAAATCCAGAAAGAAATCAGTCGCAGTTTCTCTGTGAACTTCACTTGTCGTTCTTGAAAAATTGTCAAACGAAATTCCGAATTTGTATAAAGCTTTATCAATGATTTCATGATACTTATCAGCCACAGCTTGCGGTGTGGTGCCTTCTTTACGTGCAGCCAAAGTAATAGGCACACCATGTTCGTCAGTACCACAAATGAAAAGCACTTCATGCCCTTGCATTCTTCTAAAACGAGCATAAATATCAGCTGGTAAATGACAGCCAGCTAGGTGACCAATATGAATAGGGCCGTTGGCATAAGGCAAAGCGGCAGTAATTAAATAGCGTTGTGGATTGTTCGACATAAAATTTGTTGAGAAATGCAAAGTTAAAGTTTTGGAATAGAAAATTTTGAAAACCGAAATAAAAAAGAAATGTTGTAGTGATAAGAATTCTATTTTTATTTTAGCCTTCTGAAAATTCAATGATAATGATTCAACAAATACTTTTTGTTTTATTGGCTGCGGTAGCAATTTATTTTTTTACAAAAAAAGTGATGAGCATTCGCCGCAATATTTTATTAGGCAAAGATGAGGCACTAAATGACCAACCAAAATTGCGTTGGCGCAATATGTTTATTTTTGCATTGGGGCAAAAAAAGATGTTCAACAATCCATTGGTGGCGGTTTTGCACATTTTTTTGTATGTAGGATTTGTGATTATCAATATCGAAATTTTAGAAATTTTCTTGGATGGAATTTTAGGAACACATCGTTTGTTCTTACCAATAATTGGTTCTTCGCTGTATTCCATTTTAATTTCTTGTTTTGAAATTTTAGCAGTGCTGGTAATTGTTGGTTGTGTAGTTTTTTTAATCAGAAGAAACATTACAAAAGTAAATCGCTTCACAAAGCCTGAATTGAAAGGCTTTCCATTTCGTGATGCCAATTATATTTTGATTACTGAAATTGTTTTGATGAGTTTGTTTTTGACCATGAATACTTGTGATGTTCTTATTTCATGGCGAAACTTTTTTCTTCTTCATTCTCATACTCATTATTCTCTAGCCGAATTGAATGTTCTTTTTGGTGGTGGAATAATTTCAACGTCACTAAGTGATATTATTTTTTCTCCAGCAATTTCAACACATGCTCTTGAAATAATCGAACGAACTTGTTGGTGGTTGCACATTGCAGGCATTTTTGCTTTCTTAAATTATTTGCCTTACTCCAAACACTTGCATATCATTTTAGCTTTCCCTAATTCATTTTTTGCTCGATTAAATAATATCGGTCAAATGGAAAATATGCCTTTGATTCAAAAAGAAGTGGTTTTATCATTTCAACCTGAACGTGCAGCTGAATTTCCTGGCGATGATGCACCCATGAAATTCGGAGCAAAAGATGTAAAAGATTTAAGCTGGAAAAGTTTGATGGATGCTTACAGTTGCAGCGAATGTGGCAGATGTACAGCAGCTTGTCCTGCTAATCAAACTGGGAAAAAATTATCACCACGAAAAATCATGATGGATACTCGTGACAGATTGGAAGAAGTGGGCAACAATATTGATAAACATGGAATGGATTTTACCGACAATAAAACATTGTTGGGCGATTATGTTTCGGTGGAAGAATTAAGAGCATGCACCACTTGTAACGCTTGCGTAGAGCAGTGTCCGATATTAATTAGTCCGTTGAATATTATTTTGGAATTGCGCCGAAGTTTGGTGATGGAAGATAGTAATGTGCCCAACGAATGGGCAATGATGTTTGGCAATATGGAAAACAATCAAGCCCCTTGGAAATTTTCAAATGAAGACAGAGCTAATTGGATTAAATCATAGAACGCTGATTGCGCTGATTTTTATGATTAAAACGGATTCAATCTTAAATCATCATAACAATCAGCATCATCTGCGTTCAATAAAAAACAAATTATGACAGTAAAAATAATGAGTGAAATGTTGGCTGCTGGCGAATCTCCCGAAGTTTTGTTTTGGGTAGGTTGTGCTGGAAGTTTTGACCAACGTGTGCAACGCATCACGAAATCGTTTGCCGAAATTCTGAATAAAGTGGGCATTTCGTTTGCCATTTTGGGCAGCGAAGAAGCTTGCACCGGTGACCCTGCACGTAGGGCTGGCAACGAGTTTGTGTTTCAAATGTTGGCGTATCAAAATATTCAAACGCTGAATAATTACAACATTAAAAAGATTGTAACCACTTGTCCGCATTGTTTCAATACGTTGAAAAATGAATATCCTGCTTTGGGTGGAAACTATGAAGTGAGCCACCACAGCACTTTTCTGCAAGAATTAATTGATACTGGAAAAATAAAAATTAAAGAAGGTGGTTCGATGAAAGGAAAGAAAATCACTTTTCATGATTCGTGCTACTTGGGTAGAGCCAATAATATTTACGAAGCACCCAGAAAAGTTTTGGAAGCATTAGATGCCGATTTGGTAGAAATGAAAAGCTGCCGCAGCAATGGTTTGTGTTGTGGTGCTGGTGGTGCTCAAATGTTTAAAGAAGATGAGCCAGGCGATAAAAGAATAAATGTGGCAAGGGCTGAAGAAGCAATAGCAACGGGTGCTTCCACAGTTGCGGCAGCTTGTCCGTTTTGTATGATTATGTGGGAAGATGGCGTAAAACAAAAAAATGCAGAAGCGCAAATTGAGTTGAAAGATATTGCGGAACTGATTGCGGAAAGGATGAGTTGAAGTCAATTTGAAAATGTGTTGATTTGAAAATTTGAAAATGAAAATTCATGAACAAAAACCATTTTTACTTTGCTACTTTAATCGGCATAATACTATCAATTAATCAAGTATTGATGTTGCTATTTTATAAAGATGATTCGTATTTCGGGAATGTTCAAGCAATGTTAATTTGCTTGATAATTCAAATACTTCACTCAATTAGAATGTTTTTTATAGGTTTAAAAAATAGGAGAAAAGTTATAATTTTAATCAGCTTTTATTTCATAGGTCTGTTACTTGATTTTTTGCTTTTTGTTTTTTCATTTTCTGAAATGGATGCCAAAAATATTCCCTTTGCTTTTTTTATGGAACTGCTTTGTATTATTCCAATTTTGCTTTCTGTTTACTTAATCATAATCACTTACTTATTTTCGATTGAGAAAGTGCAGCTAAAAGAAAATCCTGCTTCTCAACAATTTAAGCTGCAATAAAAACAAATGCATTCTATAGAACCTTTTTACAACTGGCTGGATGTTTACGTTTCAGAAGAAGACGAACGCAGTCCTTTTTTCGGGGCTGAACACAGCGAATTTGAATATACCAACACCATTTACAATTATTACGTGCATCCACAGTGGGACCAATTTGGTTCGCCAACTTTATACATGAAAGTATTGTACGCCGATTATGAAAAGCACTTTGTAGTGATGGAATTTTTGGGCGAATGGAACGATGCGATTACCAACGACATCATGTATTTGAAACGTGATATTGCCGATGCTTTTATGGCAAAAGGAATTTACAAATTTGTGTTGCTGGGCGAAAATGTTTTGAACTTTCATTTCAGCGATGATTGTTATTATGAAGAATGGTACGAAGATGTAAACGAGCATGGTGGCTGGATTGCAGGCATCAACTTCCGTGAGCATGTGATGAAAGAAATTAAAAAAGCTGGCATTCCTAACTTTGTGCTATTCACTCATCCCGATGAAGAAATTGAATGGCGCAAACAAAAACCTTTTACTTTTCACAAATTAATTGAAGAGCATTTGATGCCGAATTTATTACACTAATTATTATATTTGATTTTCATTTTCAGGAAAATGAAGTCAAAAATCTTACTTATCCTTGTTTGTGTTTTTTCGTTTTTGCAAAAATCAATTGCACAAATTGATTCTTTGGCTTCTGATAAAGCAACCGAACAAATCATTGAAACCATTGCTGCTTCAACAGATGCCGAAGTAAAATTTGAAGTAGAACAAACACAATTATTGTTTTACAAAAAACATCCTCTTAACTTAAACACGGCTTCAGAAAAGGATTTGCAAGATTTAGGATTGTTGAATGATTTACAGATTCAAAATTTAATTCGTTATAAAAATGAAAATGGAAAGCTGATGACCACTTACGAATTACAATCGCTCAACACTTTCGATATGGAAACAATTCGAAAGATTCTTCCTTTTGTAAGTGTTGAAGGTAACTTGAGCGATTATCATATTTCGGCGAAAGAATTATTTTCACAAGGCAGATTTCAATTTACACATCGCATCAATACAACACTTGAAACACCTGTTGGATACAATGTTCCAAACTCTGTTCATTTACCAAGCAACAAATATTATGAGGGAAGCAAGGTTAGATTTTATAATCGGTTTTTATATTCTTACGGGAGCAAATTGAGCTACGGAATCACCACCGAAAAAGATGCAGGTGAAGCTTTTTTTAAAGGAACAGAAAAACAAGGTTTTGATTTTTATTCGTTTCATTTTCATTTAAAAACAAGTTCACGAATTGAAACAATTTCATTAGGCGATTACGAAATGCGCTTGGGGCAAGGCTTAGCGATGTACACAGGTTTTGGATTTACAAAAACTGCGTTAGTAACTGCCATCAAAAAAGAATTTCCAACACTTATGCCGTATCGCTCCACCAACGAATTTAATTTTTTAAGAGGTGCTGCTATCACTTATCGAATCAGCAAATATCAACGCCTCACACCTTTTGTTTCTTACCGAAAATTAGACGGGAATTTGTTGCAAAATGATTCCACAGTTCAATCAGATAATGGCATTTCAACCTTACAAACATCAGGCTATCATCGCACGTTGAGTGAAATTCAAGACAAAAACACACAATCGCTTTTCATCACTGGCGCACATTATCAGTTCGAAAAACACAACATAAAAATGGGCGCAAGCGGCATTCATGGAGAATTTGGTTTACCTATTCAAAAATCTGATAAGCCATATAACCTTTATGATTTTACAGGAAAACAATGGAATGTGATGAGTGCAGACTATAGTTTTGTATTTCGCAATCTTAATTTTTTTGGTGAAGGTGCATTTAACGATTTGAAAAAATACGCAACCGTTCACGGCTTAATCGCCAGCCTGAATGCTAAACTTGACGCAGTTTTTCTTTATCGAAATTATCAGCCTGGTTATTTTTCGCTGTATTCCTTAGGCTTTGGCGAAAGCACTACACCAACAAACGAAAATGGTTTTTATACAGGATTTGTTGCCCGTCCGTTTTCCAAAATTTCTATTACTGCTTATGCCGATTACTTTCAATTTCCTTGGTTGAAATTTACTGCTGATGCACCTTCGCATGGCTTTGATTATTTAGCACAAGGCACTTATCAGTTTGACAAAAACACTTCTATTTATTTGCGTTATCAATTCAAATCGAAGCAAACAAATCAATCTCCGGTAGTTGATGCGTTGTTGCCATTGTGGAATGAAAACACTCAACACCTTAGATTTAATGCAGCTTACAAGCCAACAGATGTAATTAGTTTATGCAACAGATTAGAGTGGGTACAATATCAATTAGGCGATAATAAAGTTGAAAATGGTTTTTTGATTTTTCAAGATGTGGTATACAATCCATCGCGAAAACCCTATGATATTGGTTTTCGGCTGGCTTTATTTAATACCGATTCATACAACACTCGAGTTTATGCCATCGAACATGATGTACCCGGAAGTTTTACTGTGCCAGCATTTTATGGCAAAGGGGCACATTGCTATTTGATGTTGAGATATAAATTCTTTAAAAATATTGACATCTGGTTACGAATCGGCGAAACAGATTATCCATTTCAAACCAGCAATGGTAGCGGCTTAGACCAAATCAACAACAATCATAAAACTGATGTGAGAGTGCAAGTTAGATGGGAATTCTAACAACCAAAAAATTATTTTCTAAAACTTAATTGTATAATTTTCCCTGTTTGAATTTTAAAATGTTTGGTTTGGGTGTATTCACTTGCACGTTTATTATTTGGAAAATAAACCAAATCATATTCACCAGGTTGCAAATTCAAATCATAGCTATTAGGTGTAATTTGCCCCCAGTCAAAAACTTTTCTCCACCGATTTAATTCAGTATTATAAACGCTTGCCAATCCCCCATCTTCAAAAAAAACAGTAAGCGTACCTGCGGCTGGCAAAGAAATTATTTTGGTTTCATCTGCCTTTATTAACACTCCTCTCATCTCAACTTTAGGCAAACACAAAATTTCTAAATCGTATTCACCTATTAAATATCGGTTCATTGATCCAAAATCCTGTACATTAACTATATCAGTTTTATTTACTTGCCTAATTATACAGGTTGGTGGAGTTGAAGTGGCTTGTGGGGTTGGGCTGCCGCTTAAAGTTAATTGTAAATTACCTTGCGGCACATCAGCTGCAATAATATTATGCCTGCCAGGATCGAGTGAAATATTATTTTTTGAAACTGGTGGCATAGTATGAATAGTTAAATCATATTTACCAATGGGGTCTAATTTTAAAGTATCTGCAATACCTTGAGAATTTAAAGAATGAACAAAAGAATATTTCAACAAGTGAGAATAACTATCAGCAAACGTAAGCTCCACATTTGTTTCATTAGCTTCACCTTTTTGATTAATTAAATTTACTTGTACAGTTGTGGTACTCATAATTTGCGAAACCACTGATTTCAAAATCAATCGAAATCCCTCTTCAGTTTTGGCATCGAAATAAGTACCAACACAACTAAATTTTTTGATAAAAGAATCTTTTAATCCCAAACCAATGATAAATGGTTTGAGCGAAATTCTTTTTTTCTCTAATAGCAATGCAGCGGCACAAGGGTCGCCATCGCAGGTTTCCACACCATCTGTAATTAAAACTATTGCGTTCAAAGTTTCATCAGCAGTGTTTATGGCATTCGGAAAATCTTGTTCGGCAGCTTTAAAAATACTGTAAGCAATAGGTGTATAGCCTTGAGGATGAATTTGTTTTAGCCTGTAATTAATGGTTTGAGCATTATTTTTTCCAAATGGAATTTCTAATTTACTGTCTTCACAATTATGTGACTTATTAGGGTATTGATGCCCAAAAACACGAATGCCAAATTCAATGTTGGCTTTGCTTTTACTCAAGCTATCTGCTAAACTAAATAATAAATTTTGTGCAGTTTCAAATCTTGATTGTTTGCCTAATTTTTCTGTCATGCTGCCTGACGCATCCAATAGAAAAAGAATTCGGGTTCGATGCTGCTGTGCTTCTACGAAATCAATTTGATGCAGCAACAGAGCAAAAAATAATATTTTTTTGAAATTTTTGATTCACCAAAAATAATACTTCAAGGAGATAAAAATTTAATAAAGCTAAATTAAAAACGTGGGCAGTAGATTACTTTACGTGGAGAAGTAGATGGATTACCTTCATGAACTAATGACATTTCAAAACCACCACTGTAATGAGAAGCATTGTGTAAGCTGGATAGATTAAAATCATAGCTAAACCCAACACGAGTTAATTTGGTTTCAAACCCAACCAAAGCCACTGCAGCATCACCCAAGCGATAGTAAGCGCCGGCATAAAAAGCAGTTGGTTCTTTTGGATTATCATTTACCTGGAATCCTATCGAAGAACCTAAAGTAAATTCGTTAGCCTGAGATTGAGCCATATATAATAATGATGGGCTTAAATAAACAATATCGTTGATACCAATTTTTGCACCTACATGAAAAGTAGCTAAATTATTCAAAACATTTGTTGAGTTAATTACCAAAAAAGATTCCTTCGGTTTAGTTAAATGATGAATTGTTGCTCCACCATAAATACTGAACATTTCGCTAATGTAAGATGACCACATGGCACCCAGATTAAAATCAGCATAACCAAATGTAGAAGCGGCATTAAAAGACTCGGTGCTAATTTTTGAAAACAATTTTGTGTTTGGGTCATACTGATTAGCAAAAACTAATTTATTGATATTAACACTTTTTTGCACGTAACCAGCCTGTGCACCAACTGACAAATAATGTTTTGGATGACGTGGATTACCAATTTTTTGATGATAAGCCAATGACAAATAGATACTTTGGTTTGCCAAATCACCTGTTCCAGATTTATCTGAAAAAACAATGATACCAGCACCAAAATAGTTTTTATTCATTTGTTTATAAAGAAACGGTAAATCAAATGATGCGCTAATAGTACGAAACGGCGCCGAAATACTTGCCCACTGATCACGGTAGTTAGCAGCCACTCTGTATTTAGAAGCAATTAAACCTGTTGCTGCCGGATTGAGCGTTAAAGGCGATGAATAAAATTGAGAAAAGTGAATGTCTTGTGCATTTGCGCCAGCAAACATTACTAATAATGTGGTTAAGCTAAGTAGAATTTTTTTCATACTACAATTGTTTTCAGTTAATGATAATTTAGTTTTAAGGTAATTTGATTTGTGGCTTTCAGCAGATAAAATTAAACTGATTTTTTTAATTCTGCAATTCTTTTTTACGGTGAAAAAAAGAATTTGTTTCCTCAACCATTTCCCTTTAGACAACTTTCAATGCAAAGTTGTTGCAAAGCAGAATAATTTTTCTACACAATTTCACGTAAAACGATGGTTAAAATAACTGAAAATGAATTTAAAATAGCCTTTGGCTGCCCACAATGAAGTGTTGAAACCCTTTTTACAATCAATAAAAAATATGCAGTAGGTTTGGAACTGATAAAATACTTGATCATGCGCAAAAAAATAGTGGCTGGTAATTGGAAAATGAATAATGCTTTGGGGCAAAGCATTCAATTAGCTGAAGAAATTACCGAACAATTAGCAAGCATTAATAATGAAGCTGTTGTAGTTTTAATTCCATCTTTCATAGCATTAGCATCTATTGAAAAAATAATTTCAGGACAAAAAAATATTTTTTTAGGTGCCCAAAATGTTTATCCCAAAATGAATGGAGCATATACAGGCGAAATTTCGACTGAAATGCTGAAATCAGTAGATGTGAAATATGTATTAGTTGGTCATTCAGAACGTAGAGATCTTTTTTATGAATCGGCTGAGTTTTTAAAGGAAAAAATTGAAGCTTTGTTGCAAGCAGACCTCACTCCTATTTTTTGTTGTGGCGAATCATTAACAATTAGGCAGGAACAAAAACAAGAAGATTTCGTAAGAATACAATTAGAAAAAAGTTTATTGCATTTGTCAGCCAAACAAATTTTGAATTGTGTAATTGCATACGAACCAATTTGGGCAATTGGGTCAGGCTTAAATGCTTCAGCAGAACAGGCTCAGCAAATGCATCAATTTATTCGCGAAACCATTTCAGAAAAATACGATCAAGTTACAGCCAACTCTATTTCAATTTTATATGGAGGCAGTTGCAAGCCAGATAATGCTAAATCCATTTTCAGCCAACCAGATGTTGATGGAGGTTTAATAGGAGGTGCATCGCTAAAAGCAAAAGATTTTATTTCAATCATTCAAAGTATTTAATTCAGACTATGCGTAAAATATTTTTTAGTTTAATTTTAATTATTCCTTTTTTAGCAAACGCTCAAAAACCAACAACAGAGCAATTTTCAACCACCAATGTGGAAGAATTTCATAAGCAATTAAAAAAGTTTATGACTGAAAGCAAAATGGAGCAATACAAAAAATTGATGGACGAATGGGAAACCTCCATCGAAAAAAATCATGGATTATCGCAAGAGCAAATTTTGGAGGTAGCGGTTAATTGTAATTATATGGCAGGCTTAAAATATCGACCTTTACAATTCTTCAATTACCTTGATGCAATTATCGCTTACACTTCTCAAAAAGGCGATGCCGGCTTATTTTCAAAATGGAATGCTATGATTCCTGATGTTATAAAATCCCAAAAAAATGGTTCTCAAAAAGACTATTTATCATTCATGGATTTTTCAAAAGTATTTTTTGCAAAAAATATTTTTAAAGAAAATGGCGATAGAAAATGGTTCTGCGAATCAGAAGGATTTGAATTGATTTTTGATAAAGAACCAAAGTTGACTTTTGGTAAATGCACCTTCATCATTACTGGTTCGGGTGATACAATCAAAACACAATGTCCTTCAGGAGTTTGGCTTATTGCTAAAGAAAAATGGATTGCACCCAGCGGCACAACAACTTGGGAAAAAGCAGGCTTATCGCCTGATTCAGTTTATGCAACTTATGGCAAATTCAGCATCGATGCAATTAAAGCTGAATTAAATGTTGATTCAGTAAAATTGACTCATAAATTATATTTTAATACCATAGTTTATGGTAAACTAATCGACAGATTAAATACACGTAAGGCAGGTACTTTTAGTAATGGCTATCCAAAGTTTTCTTCAACTGGATATTATGACCTAAAAGATATTTCGAAAGGTGTGAAATATAGTGGTGGCTTTGGCATAGCTGGCTTCAACGTGTTGGGTACTGGCGTAAGTGGTAAGCCTGCAGAGGTGAAATTTTTCAACAACAAAAGTCAATTAGTTGCAATTGCCAATTCTAATCAATTTTTTATTCGTAAAGGAATTGAAATTTTATCAACTAATGCCGAGTCGAAAATTTTTATGGGTGCTGATTCAATTTATCATCCCGGCTGCCAAATGAATTTTTCGATTGTTAAAAGAGTTTTAAAATTAGAACGAGGTGATATGGGTATCACAAAAATTGCTTTCAGCGATGCCTATCATCAATGCGAATTGAGCTGTGAAGCCATACTATGGCCACTCGATAGCAATAAAATTATTTTAGCGCAACTCTCAGCCAATGGCAAATTGCCTTCCACATTTGAATCATTCAATTATTATGAAGATGGCAGAATGGAAAAGTATACCAATGTGGCAGATTTTAATCCAATAGAAGTTATTAAACTGTATTGCGAAAAAAATAAAGTGAAAGAAGTTGACGCTGATGTAATTGCCAAACAAATGAGTACAGGTTATGATGAAAGTGTCATTAAACGTACACTTTACAATTTGACAGAAGAAGGATTTATTTTCTACGATGAATCTAAACATTTGGTAAAACTGAAAGATAAAGCCATCATGTATGTAAAAGCCAAACAAAAAACTACTGATTATGACAATATCAAAATCAATTCGCTAAGCACCGATGGACAATCAGCAAAGATTGATTTAGGTAATAAAAATATTGCTATTGAAGGTGTAAAATCGTTTAATTTAAGTGATTCGAATCAAGTATCTATTTTTCCATTAAGAGGTAAATTAACAATGAAGCAGAATAGGGATATGGATTTCAAAGGTGGGATGTTTGGTGGCAGGTTAGATTTTAAGGGAAAAGATTTTGCTTTCAATTATAAAGAATTTAAAGTTGGAATGAAAAAAGCTGACTCGATGTTGATTAATATTCCAACAGGAAAATTGCAACAAGATGGTCATGAAGAATTAATACCAACAAAAACTTACATCTGCGATTTAAATGCAGATTTGATGATTGATGGACCGTTCAACAAATCGAGCCGAACCAAGCTGCCACAATATCCTAAGCTGATAACAACCGACAATTCGTTTGCTTATTATCATGATGAAAAAATCCAACATGGGGCTTATACACGAAGCAAATTTTATTTCAAACTTGATAAATTTGAGATGGATAGTTTAAATGCTTTTTCGAAAAACAGTATTCATTTTCCGGGTACTTTAATTTCTGGTGGCATATTTCCTGATTTTGGCGAAGAACTTCGGTTACAAAAAGATTTATCACTTGGGTTTCAGACTACAACACCTGAAGGTGGATTTGAAATATATAGCGGAAAGGGAACTTATAAAGGCGCAATTGCTTTAAGCAATGCAGGCTTGCTGGGTGATGGTGAATTTGGGTTTATGGCCAACAAACAAATGGCAAAAAATATTTTATTCACTCCAGATTCACTAAATGCCAAAGTTGAAATATTTACACAATCAGCTACAGATGCGCCAATACCATTTCCTGAAACATTTAATAAAAATGTAAAAACACATTGGATGCCCAATGCAGATAGAATGGAAGTAAAAATGGATAGTACGCCATTTCAGTTATTTGGCAACTTGGCAAAATTAAAAGGCAGTTTAATCATTTCTTCAAAAGGAATGAATGGGAATGGTATTTTAGATTGGCCAGAAGCAACCCTGCACAGCACGTCGATGCATTTTGGAAAAAAGAATGTAGATTCTGATACATCAGATATCAAAATAAAAACTTCTGATGGAAACATTGCAGTTACATCACCTAATGTGCATGCAAAAATTGATTTCGAAAAACGTGTTGGCGATTTCACATCCAATGAAGAAGATAAATCAGCCGACTTTATTTACAATCAATACACCACTTCTATCAATCAATTTCATTGGGATATGGATAAAAAAACGATTGACTTCACCAATCCATCAGCACATCAAACCGCTTTTTTTATTTCACAAAATCAAGAGCAAAAAGGATTGACTTTTACGGGCAAATCTGCGCAATACAATCTATCAAATTATGAATTAACGGTACAAGGAATTCCTTACATTAATTCTGGTGATGCACTTATAACGCCTGATAGTGGTTTGGTTTACATTGAACCAAAAGCAGAAATGAAAATTTTAAAAAATGCAAAAATTGTTTGCGATAGCAACAAACAATATCACAAAATTTATGATGCTACAGTTAAAATATTTAGTAAAGACAATTACTTAGCCACCAATGCCAAATATGATTTTTATAATAAAATAACTGGCAAACAAATATTGCAAGTAGATACGCTAACAATGAGCGAATACAAGAATAAAATTCGTAGTGTTGGATTTTCAAATATTAAGGAAGAAAATAATTTTGCATTGAATCAAAAAATGAATTTTAAAGGTTATTTTCGTTTTAATGCAAAAGAAAAAAATCCTTCATTGAACGGCTTTGCTAAATTAAAATTAAAAAGTACAACTATCCCTACCGAATGGTTTACACTCAATTCAGTAATCAAAGCAGATTCAGGCACTTTCGATGTTACAGATGCAAAAAATGAAAAAGGCGATAAAGTATTTTTTGGCATATTAAAAAGTTCATTCGATTCATTAGGTGTATATCCTGCTATTTTTGCTTCAACTTCAACACCAACAGATTTCCCAATATTTGTACCACAGGGCACTTTGGAATACAATGCAACAACTAATGATTTGACTTATGGCTTAGGAACAAAAATTCGAGGCGAATCAAATCGAGGCGATTTTGTAAGATTCAACGATAATACAAATAAATTGTATTGTGATGGCAAGTTCAGTTTAGGATATAATTTCCAAGGTATGCAAGTAAATTTATCTGGAAATGCAACGTATGATTTAAACAAAAACAATGTTGTGATGAATGCTTGCTTAGGATTAAAAATTGATTTCAGTGCTGACCTGTATGCCATGATGATAAAGGAATTAATGGACAATACTGCTGATAAAGAAAGTATTGATTTTAGTAAAAATATTTCATTTTACGAAAAAGCATTTAGTGAAATCTGGACCAATCATGAAGTAAAAAAAGCACTGAAACCTGTAAAAGAATCAATGAATCCAGATGCAGCACCTGTGGATGGTCCACCTAAATTAGATGCTCCTAAAAAAACTGGATTCAATATCTTATTTACAGATGTAAAACTAATGTATGACCCTTTCACAGCCAGCTGGAAGGCATCATGCCCTGTGGGTTTGATAAATGTTGGCGATTATTATTTTGGCAAAAAGATTCATGCTTATATGGAATTTGGCGGCAAACATGGCGATGATTTTTTTAACATTATTTTTGAAACAAGTGAAGTAGATTGGTACTGCTTTATGTTTCGTGGTCATATTTTACAGATGATGAGCAGCAATGATGCCTTTAATGAATCTATCAACAAAATTGTTCCTGAAAAACGTAAGGTAACCATTGATGCAGCTAAGCCAACTGAATTCTACCAATATCAAGTTGGAAGTGATAGCAGGGTAAAACAATTTAAAGCCAACATGAAATTAATGCGTTATTAAAATAATTAATAATAAAAAGAAAATGAGTTTTTAAAATTCAATACTTTTGTTCCATTCAAATTTTGTAATCCAATATGCACAATAGCTACAAAAATAAAATTTTGATTACGGGCGGAGCAGGTTTTATTCCAAGTTCTTTGGCTGACAGACTGATAAGTGATGGTGACAATTTTGTGGTTTCCGTTGATAATTTTCACACAGGTGAAAAAAGAAATTTGCCAACGCACAATCCGAAAAATTATAAATTCATCAAGTGCGATGTAAATAATTGGGCTGATATCAGCAGCATTATGTTGTCGTATCGTTTTGATTATGTTTTTCATTACGCAGCAGTGGTGGGCGTTTTACGGACTTTAGAAAACCCAGTAAGTGTGTTGAATGATATTGATGGCATCAAAAATATTTTAACGCTTTCAAAAAATTCGGGAGTGAAAAGAGTGTTTTATTCTTCTTCATCTGAAGTGTATGGCGAACCAGTTCATTTGCCTCAAAACGAGACTACAACGCCACTCAACAGCCGCTTACCTTATGCCATTGTGAAAAATGTGGGCGAAGCTTTTTGCAAATCTTACCAACAAGAATTTGGTTTAGATTACACTATTTTCAGGTTCTTCAATACTTACGGACCAAAACAAAGTACTGATTTTGTGATGAGCAAATTTTTAAGATTGGCTATGAAAAATGAGCCCATTACAATTTATGGTGACGGTTCACAAACCCGTACTTTCTGCTACATTGATGACAATTTAGATGCTTGTTTAAATGCGTTTGAAAAAAATTTATTTGTAAATGATGTTGTTAATGTGGGCAATGATGAAACAACAACTATTTTAGAATTGGCGAAAATTATTATCAAACTCACCAATTCAAAATCGGAAATAAAACATTTGCCACCGCTGAAAGATGGCGATATGACTCGTCGTCAGCCTGATATTGAAAAAATGAAACAATTGCTTAATCGTGATTTGTTACCATTGGAAACTGGTATCAAACGAGTGATGGCAAACGGAAATTTCTTTTGATAGAAATTAACATCAACTGAACATCTTAATGATTTGTGATGTTATTTTCGCACCATGAATTTCTTCCCAAAAAATTATTCTCGTTTAATCACTCGTGAAGTGAATGTTGGTGGTTTGATAATTGGCAATGGTTCGCCAATTAAAATTCAAACAATGACTACCACCGATACAATGGATACGGCAGCTACAGTAGCTCAAACTATTCGTTGTATAGAAGCTGGTGCAGAGCTGGTTCGCATCACAGCACCGAGTATCAATGAAGCTAATAATTTACTCAACATAAAAAATGAATTACGTAAACAAGGCTATAATACACCTTTGGTTGCTGATATTCATTTCACTCCGAATGCGGCGGAAGTAGCTGCAAGAATTATTGAAAAGGTGAGAGTGAATCCCGGTAATTATGTTGACAAGAAAAAATTTGAACAGATTGAATATACTGATGCTGAATACGCCGAAGAAATCGACAGAATAAGAGAGCGATTTACACCGCTGGTGAAAATTTGCAAAGAACATGGCACTGCTATGAGAATCGGTACCAATCATGGTTCCCTGAGTGATAGAATTATGAGCCGATATGGTGATACACCAATGGGTATGGTGGAAAGTGCGTTGGAATTTTTACGCATTTGTCGCCATGAATCGTATCACAATATTGTCCTTTCGATGAAGAGTAGTAATCCGCAAGTGATGGTGCAGGCTTACAGAATGCTGGTTGATAAAATGAGTAATGAATTTGGTGAATGTTATCCATTGCATTTGGGTGTTACCGAAGCTGGCGATGGCGAAGATGGAAGAATAAAATCAGCCATCGGAATTGGAACTTTACTCGAAGATGGCATTGGCGATACGATTCGTGTTTCATTGACTGAAGACCCTGAGTTTGAAATTCCGGTTTGTAAGGACATTGTTTCAAAATACAACGGAATTAAGAATCATGAATTAGGAATTAAGACTGAAAAAGCAAGTCCAATTTCTCCATTTAATTATTCTAGAAGAAAATGTAATGAGCTTTCAAACATAGGCGGAAAGCATGTCCCGATAGTTGTTGCAGATTTTATGCTGAACGAAAATATTCGTCATGAAGATTTGCAAAGCATTGGCTACACTTACAATTCGTTGAGTGATAAATGGACAATCAGTGATGCCGCTGATGATTTTATTTATACAGGAAAAAAAATAATTCCGTTTGCATTGCCTGGCACTTTGAAAGTGATATGTGATTATGAAAGCTGGAAACTTTGTGATGACCAACAGAAATATTTTCCATTATTTACGATTGACGAATTACGAATTACGAATGAAAAAAATCAAGTTCTAAATTTTGTATCCATCAACACCAACAAAAATTCAGTTGATGAAATCAAAGATTTAATTGGCGAAAAATCTGTCTTGTGTTTATGGAGTGACAATGAACATGCGATGCCTTGTGTTCGGGATTTTGTTTTTCAGATGATGCAAAACAAAATGGAAAATCCAATTGTGTTATGCGTTGAAAGCAGCCACAGCACTGTTGATGAACAATTAATTGATTTTGCAAAAAACAGCGGCGCATTATTTTTAGATGGCATGGGCGATGGTATTTGGTTAATGAACGACCCATCTAAAATGCAAGATTTGAAAGTGAGTGGCAGAACTTATTTGCCAGTAAAAAACAATCATCAGTTTTTGAACAACACTTCATTTTCAATTTTACAAGCCACACGAACGAGAATTTCAAAAACAGAATACATCAGTTGCCCAAGCTGCGGCAGAACATTATTTGACTTACAAGAAACTACAGCAAAAATCAGAGCGGTAACCAATCATCTGAAAGGTGTGAAAATTGCCATCATGGGCTGTATAGTAAACGGACCCGGTGAAATGGCTGATGCCGATTATGGTTATGTAGGTAGTGGCCCTGGAAAAATTACCCTGTACAAAAGCAAAGAAGTGGTGAAAAAAGGCTTGAACAGTGATGTTGCTGTGGATGAATTAATTCAATTGATTAAGGATAATGGTGATTGGGTAGAGAATTAATTTTTCAATAAAATTATTTCAACCCTTCTATTTTTTCTTCTTCCTTCTTCTGTAGAATTAGAAGCAATTGGATTTCTTGCGCCAAGCCCAACTGCTTCAATATTTGATTCATTAATGAGCTGTTTTGAAACAAAATATTTTGCCACCTCTTTTGCTCGAATCAGCGATAGCTTTAAGTTATAGGCATCACTACCTTTATTGTCGGTGTAGCCAATAATTTTTAGTTTTTCAAAATCATGATTACTGAGATTCAAAATAAAACTATCAAGAACCTTATAGTACGCTTCATTAAAAACACCTGAATCAAACTTAAACAACACATCGGGGATTATTATGGTGTCGCTTTTAAATTTAGACTCAAAATAGTTGTTGTTTATAGAAATTGAAACTGTATCTAATTTTCTATGTCTTACATTGTATTTGTAAATTTGTTCGAGTGCTTCAGAATAGTTGTTACAGTCGGCCTCACAATCATTACAAACCAGTGAAATGTCATCAATATTATAATAGACTTTTGATTCGTCAATATCTAATCTACCAAAACCAATTGTGCTTTTTGTTTTAGAATATTTCTTAAAATTTCCCATGACAAAATATTTTTCATTCCCATTTGCCACAAATGATTTTTTGAAATGAATCCATTTTTTAGTAGGGAATTCAACTGGTTCTACAATGTCAGTTTCGTCAATTTCAAAATCTGGAATTGAATCATCAAAATTTACACGATGAAGCATGTTTCTTGTGCTGCTATAAAAAACACTTAAAGGAATGTACTTTTCATTTCTCACTTTCATGTGAAAATCCAAAGTATAATTTTTCCCTTTTTGTAAATCACATATTAATGGCGCTTCGAGAAACATTTTATCGTTGTAATTCCTTGCATTCAACACATAAAACACCAAATATATTTCTCCAGAATTAGGCTTAGTGCAAGCATCTGAACGGTATTTTATATCATAATTACGCTCATACATATTCCAACCCGAAGGTCCACAAGGACAGTTTTTTTCGCAAATATTTACGTTTTCAAAACTGCCATTTGGCAATAAATTTTTTTGTGCAAAAGCAACATTAGAAAATAAAAAAAAAGCAACCAATAATAATCGCATAAAATATTCTGGTCTTTAGTACCGTTTGAGCAACATTGCTAATGTATAAAATTTTAGTGGGTTTCAATTTTCATTTGCGTTTTTTAAAATGCAACCTGAATAAACTTTTCCGTTCTTTGTTTCTCTAAATGCAGAATTTTTTCCAGAAATTTCAATTCAACAAAATGAAAAAAATATTTTTTTTAGTTAGTGCAGTCGCTGTTTTATTTGCTTCCTGTGGTGCTGAAAAGCCCATGGCTACTTATTCGCAGCAAATTACAAAAACGAATACTAACGATTTGATGTTTCGTTTTTACGATAGCAAAACCAAAATCCGTTACGATTTCAGAAATGATGATAGTTTGTTGTACATCATTATGGAAACTAATAATCGTCCGTCGCAAATGCGTATGTTTAGAAATGGTGTTAAGATATATTTAAGTGCTTCGCCTAAAAAAGATGAAACCCGATTTGTGCAATACCCAATGCCAAGCAATGAAGCAGAGCATCATCAGCAAGATGGGGAAATCAATCATCAAGGTGGGGGTGGTCATCACCATGTTGGCGGCGACCCATCGCACAATTTAGCCGGCATCGGCAAATTAGCTACATGGAATGAAAATGGTAAGCAACAAACTTTTTTGGCGGGCATTGACAAAGTAGGCTTTACCTATGATTTGAATTATGATAAAGATGGTTATTTTCATTATGAAATTCAGATTGCAAAAAGTAAACTGAAAATGAATGTTGATACCACAACTATTGTTGGTATTAATATTCCTACTTTAGAGATTCCGCAAAGTGGCGGTGGAAGCGGCATGAGCGGTGGCGGAATGAACCGAGGCGGCGGCATGAGTAGTGGTGGACGAGGTGGAATTGGTGGTGGTTCCATGAGAGGTGGAGGCGGAAGAACCTACGATAGCAGCATGGAAGGAGTAGATGAAAAAATAAATTGGTGGTTTCAATTGAAAGTAAAATAATACATGCAAGAACTAATGACCTGAAACAATCTTCCCATCCTGCATTTCAATAATTCTATCGCTGCGTTTGGCAAAATCATTATCGTGAGTTACAGCAATTATTGTTTGGTGCATTTCATGTGATAATTGTTTGAAAATGTCAAACACAATATCCGTGTTTTTCGAGTCTAAATTTCCTGTTGGTTCATCGCCCATAATAATTAATGGGTCATTGATTAATGCACGAGCAATGGCTACGCGTTGTTGTTGTCCGCCGCTTAATTTGGAAGCAGGTTTTAAAGCTTGGTCTGCTAAACCTAGCATTTTCAATCGTTCCAAAGCACGATGTTCAATTTCTTCTTTTGAGAAATTGCCTAATTTCAAAGCAGGAATCATCACATTTTTCAAACAAGAAAATTCGGGTAACAAATAATGAAATTGAAAAACGAAGCCAATTTTTTCATTTCTGATGCCAGCCAATTGATTTTGTTTCATGCCCGTTACACTTTGATTATGAATACGCAAATCGCCTTCATAATCTGTATCCATAGTTGATAAAACATAGAGCAACGTTGACTTTCCGCAACCCGATTTACCAACCAACGAAACAAATTCACCACGTTTCACTTCAAACGAAATATCATCCAACACTCTGAATTTTTCAGGTTCGTAAAAATATTTTCCAATTTTTTTTGCCTCTAAAATGATTTCGTTGCTCATTTCTATTTTCTTAAAATACTTACAGGGTCAACATTTGCAGCTTTTCGTGCAGGAATTAATCCAGCAAAAAATGTAACAATCAATCCCACCATTGCGCCTTGAAAAAATACAAAAGGCTCAAATTGAATAGGGAAATAACCAATGTCGCCACCCACATAAGTATGCGATAAAATATTCACCATCAACAATGCCAGCAACAAACCAACCGTAACACCAATCGCACCAATCATCAAAGCTTGTTGCACAAAAATTCTCGTTACATCATTTCCTTTAAAACCCATCGCCTTCAAAATGGCTATATCATTCATTTTCTGGCTAATCGTCATGCTCAAAATATTGTAAATCCCAAATCCAGCCACAATCAAAACTGTGAAAGAAATTGATGTTAAAATGATAGAACGCATCTTGCTGGCAGCCACAAAAGTTTCGTTGGCAGTTTGCCAGGCTTCGGCTTTGTAGCCTGTTAGAGCCGAAAATCTTGCAGAATAATTCACCGCATTTTTGTAGTCAACAATGTTCACATCCAAGTCGGTTACATAGCTCGGATTCTGCAACAAAATTTGTTGTGCCGCCGAAATATTCATAAATGATTTCACTTTATCAATTTGTGAATTGGCAGTGCGAAACAACCCAACTACCTTCATCACTTTTGTCACATTTTTTGGTGAACTGATAGAAATATTATCCCCCACTTTCACACTCAATTTGTCTGCAACGCCCACCCCAAGCAGGATTCCGTTGGGTGTTGATTTCAAATCCAACATCTTTCCAGCCACCATCGTAGTTTGAATATCAAACATTTTATCCGCTTCTTCAATGTTTACACCAATCGTGTTGCCAGCAATTTGCGATTCGCCTTTGTGATAAAAAATTCCAGTTGCCACTTGCGATGTAACCATCGTTACATCTTTTTCTTTTCGCAGCAAATCCATCAGCAGCGTAGGGTTCACGATGGTTTGACTTTCAGGAACAATTTTTGGATTCACCAAAGCGTTTACTTTTTTATTAGAATTTTCAGAAGCAATTAATGGTCGGCTAATGTCATCATCCTTGTAAACCCTTATGTGTGCTATGTTTCGGAAAATCAATGTGTCCGACATTCGTGCAAAACCAGCCATCATCGAGTTTAAGAAAATATAAATCGCAATGCCAATCGTAACGCCTAAAGCCGCCACCACAGTCAGTTTCATCTTCGAAAAAGTGTACGTCATCGAAATATCCGAACTAATATTGTGGTTAATTTTTTTTGGCATTTTCTTTATTTTTTATTGTTCAATAGCAACTCATCTTCTTCGCCAATACCACCAAGCACTTCCACATAATCATTAGATACTAATCCAACTTGAATCGTAACAATTTTCTTGTCTTTTTTCAACATCACTTTATTGCCATAATCCAAAAAAGTTCTTGGAATCACCAAAACATTTTTTCTTTCTTCGCCCACAATGTTCGATTCCAGTTGCGTTCCCACAATTTGAAAATCCAACGTGTCGGTAAAATATGCTTTCACCAAATAACTCAACGAAGTTTGGTCAAACATCGGCAAAACCTGCTTCACCACAGCATTGTAAACTTTCTGTTTATTTGTATTCAATCGCACTAAAACTTTTTGATTCAAATGCACTTTGCTCATGCTCGTTTCATCCACATTCAATTTTGCATAAATTAATTTTGGATTTCCCAACACCGCAATCACATCACCCTGTCGCACATAATCGCCCAACAATTTCACACGTTGATAAACTTTTGAATTGTTCAACGCCTTGATTTGATTTTGTTCTTTCAAAATTTCATTCACACCAGTTGCGCTTCGTTGCGAAATTTCCACTTGTTGCGCCGCCACTTTTTGTGCATCATATTGATTTTGCAAAGCCTGCAAATTAGCTTCGGATGTGGTTTCTGTGAGTTGTGCATTTTCAAATTCCAATTTTGAAATGCTGTTGGTAGCATACAATCGGGTGTATCTTTCCAACTGTGCTTTATCCAATTTCAATTTTTCTTTTGCTGCTTCGATGTTGGCTTTAATTTGCTGCAATGCAGGCGCAGTAGGCATTACATTGCTTTTGGCAATATTGTGCAATTCGGCAGCACCAATTGAGTTGACCACATTTTGACTGTTGTCAATCACCGCCAACACTTGCCCAGCCTTCACCAAATCACCTTCTTCAAAATTTTCTTTTACAATGTAGCCATTGGTTTGCGCTGTTAAATTGTATTGGTCGTCAGCCTCCAAAACACCCGATGCAAACACCATTTCGGTGATGTCTTTATGAGTAGGTTTGGTTACATCATCGCTATTATTTTTACAAGAAAAAATAAAAATTGGAACGCTGAAAATCAGCCACAAAAACTTTTTCATGCTTATTTAATTGTGTTGTTGATAATAATTTTTGATTTCGCAAATTCGCTATTTGCCGCTTGCATGGCTCTGTTCAAGCTACTATTCAACCAATCGTTAAACGAGTTTAATAAATCAGTTGACGACAAAACACCTTCTTTATAAATGTTCAAATTTTTGAAATAAATATCCTGTTTCAAATTTTCAATTTGCTTGTTTAATTGATAACTGTTGAACGATTTTTGATAATCCACTTTCAACTGATTATTGTTCAAGCTATCCTGCAAAGCCGCATGATTCCAGTTGTTTCGAGCAATTTGCAAATTCACTCTATCATATTTTACCGCAGCAATTTTATTCACATCGGGAACAATCGGCATCAACATTTTCAAGCCCACATAGTTGGTAGAATAAATTTTTGTGCCGTCTAAAAAATGATTGTTGGTGTTTTGCGACCAGCCTGCATTGCCTATCAGACTTACAGTTGGCGCAAACCACAACTCATCCATTCTCAAAGTTTTTAGTTGATATTGATGTTGCCAAAAAGTTTGTTGCGCCACCAAACTTCCTTTTGCTTCTAAATCAGCATTGAAATTATCAACTTCCTTTGCCTCATTCTTAATTTCTATGTTGGTATTAGAAGCTATATCACACAATAGTTTCAGGCTAATGAATTGCGTTTGTAATTGTGCTTGCAGTTGTTGCAATTTATCTTTCAAAGTCAGTTGATTGGCTACAATGCTGTTCAAATCTTGAATTCGTATGATGCCTTCTTTTCGTTTGTTAGTAAAAATTTGAACCAAAGTATCTGTATTTGCCAAACTTTTTTGGGTGATTTCAATTTGTGATTGATACGACATGATATTATAATAACAAGCAGAAACGCTTTCGTAGAGCGATTTTTTGTTCAACAAATTATTTACCGCCACTAAATTTTCATTTGCTTTTGCCACTTTTATTCGAGTAAGCAATGCAGGATTAATCACATCAAATTGAGGTGTGATGCCCAAATTACTAACATACTGCAATCCAAATTTCACTGGTTTAAAAGTGCCAGATGGTCCTCCAAAAATTTCGGCAGGTAAAAAGGAAGTTTGGATTTTAGTGTTATCAGTAAAAGTTAAATTGGCATTCCCGGTTAAATTCACAACGCCCCATTCCGCAGCCAATAGTGTATATTTTGCCAACAAAGTTTGTTCGTTGGCATTTTTAAAAGTGTAAGAATTTTTATCGGCGTAATTCAACAAATCGTTCAAACTATTGAATGACAGTGTGTTTTGAGCATTGGCATAAAATGAAATTCCGATAAAAACAAGCAGCAAATATTTCCGCATACTTTGAAAATTGAAACGCAAAGGTAAAAATTAAACGTTCGTTTAAAAATGATTTTCGGTAAGTAGTAAATAAAGGTAGGTAAAGAGAAGAATAATGATTAGAACTCAAATTCACTCACACTTCCATCTTTCAAAATGTGTTCAATAAATTGATGATGATGTTTTTCGTTGCCAAGAACTGTCCAATAACCAGTGGTAGAATTCCCTGATTTCTTGTGGTTACGAGTCAAAATTTTTAAATGATGTTTCTTGAAAATTAATTCGTAACTCAAAAAATCTTTTGCATCAAATGGGTATGTGATTTTGTAATTTCTCATTTGATTCAATCGGTCGAAATATCTTTCAAACAATTGAAAAATCATCAAAACTGTTAAAACCATTCCACATCCAATTAACGCAATTAAATAACTGCCTTCGCCCAAAGCCATGCCCAATGCGGCTGTTACCCACATCGAAGCAGCAGTGGTGATGCCAATCACAATATTTCCTTCGGCTTTGAAAATTACACCAGCACCTAAAAAACCTATACCCACCACCAAGTTAGCCGCAATTCTATCTGGATTTACGCCGCCAATTATTTTTGAAAAAATGGTGAATAATGTTGCGCCTAAACAAACTAAAATCAATGTACGAAAGCCAGCTGATTTGCTTCGGAATTCACGTTCTAAACCAATTGCGCTGCCAATCACAATAGATAAAACTAACTTCAAAATTATTTCATTATTGAAATTCATAATCGCATTATTTTTTTATAACAAATCCGTTTTCATTCATTTCCAAAACTTTGTCATAAAGGTCTAAATGAGCTAAACGGTGTGTAATATTAATCACAGTTTTATCTTTGAATAAGTTTTGAAAATTATTCATTAGTTGAGCCTCGGTGGTATTATCTACCGCAGAAAGACAATCATCAAGCAACAAAATTTTTGGTTCTTTAATTAATGCACGGGCAATTGAGATACGTTGCTTTTGCCCACCACTTAATGTTACACCACGTTCACCAATAACTGTATAATAGCCATCTTGCAGCCTTTTTATTTCATTATCAATAGCAGCATATTTTGCAAATTTGGTGATTACTTCATCAGATTTTTTTTCATCGGTACCAAATAGAATATTTGATTTTACAGTGTCGCTAAATAAAAATACATCCTGTGGCACATAACCAATTTGAGAGCGAAACGATTTTAAATCCCAATTTTTAATATTGATTCCATCTATCAGAATTTCTCCTTCTGAAGCATCCAACATTCTTGTAAGCAGCTGCGCAATAGTTGTTTTACCGATTCCGTTTTTTCCTATAATAGCAATTCGTTCGCCAGCATTAATTTTAAAACTCAAATTTTTAATCGCCTGTATGCCCGTATTTTCATAGGTGAGCGAAACATTCTTAAATTCAATTTCACCATTGATGCTTTTTGTTAATGGCTCTGAACTATTGATTATTGCCGATTTTATGTTTAAAAATTCATTAATACGTTTTTGCGATACCACTGCACGTTGAATGATACTTGCCACCCAACCCAATGAAGTAACAGGCCAAACCAACATATTCACATACAATACGAATTCAGCAATATTGCCCACACTTATTTTTCGCTCACCTACCAAAATTCCTCCTTTCCAAATAACAATGATGGTGCTTAAGCCAATCAACAAACCAACAAAAGGAAAATAAACAGCTTCTACTTTGGCTAAAGAAAGAGATAATTTTTTGTATTCGGCAGCTTCATTTTTAAAATGTTGTTCAACTGATTTTTCTTGTACAAACGATTGAATAACTCTGATACCACTAAAAGTTTCCTGACTAATTGTAGTTAATGTTGAAAGCTGAGCTTGGATTTTTGTACTTCGATTATTAATTATTTGATTTACAAAATAAACCGACAAAGACAGCACCGGCAATGGAAGCAGCGTAAATAAAGCCAATTCAGCATTTACATGAAACATAAAATACACTACTAGAAAAATCAAAATAATCAAATTGATTGCGTACATCAATGCCGGACCAATAAAATTCCTAACCCTGCTTACATCTTCAGTAAGCCTTGCCATTAGATCACCAGTTCTATTTTTTTTATAAAATTTCGTATCAAGCGATTGATAATGATTATAAATATCATTGCGTTGATCAAATTCAATCCGCCTTGACATGACAATAATTGTTTGCCGCATTAAAAACATGAATATGCCACGAACCAACGCCAAACCAATAATTGTAAATACGTTCCAAATTACAAATGACGAAATTGGAGCAGAATTTTTATTAGAATTTTTCAAGTATTCCACTACCCCATTCAATCCTGAACGAACGCTAATGGGAATAAAAATCTGAAAAATATTTTGGAGCACAATACAAACCAACCCTGCTATAAGCAGCCATTTATAGTTATTAAAATATTTTAATAAGGATTTTAATTCTTTCATTTCTTATTAAAGTTTCTCCAGGCATCTGTTCCACCTTTAAGGTTAAAAATATTATTAAATCCGAACTTGTAAATTAAACGTTGTTGTGCAATTTTGCTGCGCTCTCCTTTTTTACAATAAAGAATAACAGGGAGGGTGGTCGAAATTTTTTCGGGCTTTTTTAATAAATCATTCATCTGTATCCAGTCACCACCGATATTAAATTCATTGTGTTCAAATTCCTCTCTAACATCAATCAATTGAAATTTTTCCTGCTGCTTTATTTTCTCTTTCAATTGCTGTACATCAATATCAATCAATATTTCATCGCTACAAAAACTACTTATTGAATAATCATTTGCCAATCCATTTGCTTTTATTAATTCTACTTCAGCCTTATTTTTTTCAAAATTCAAAATGCTCTGTTGCATGGTTTTTCCATTCCACAACAATAATTTGTTGTACAAAATTTCACCAATGCCAGTAATCACTTTTACTACCTCATGCGCTTGCAAAGTACCCATCACACCTGCCACAGTGCTTAATACACCAGCTTCAGCACAATTCGAGCTTTCAATAGGTGCTTCGGGAAATAAGCAACGATAAGTAGCACTGCATTCACCATTTTGCAATGGAAAATTAAACACACTCAATTGCCCGTTAAACTGATGAATAGAGGCACTCACCAAAATTTTATCTAACAAAACACAAGCATCATTCACTAAATATCTGGTTGAAAAATTGTCTGTAGTGTCAACAATCACTTCGTAGTTTTTTACAATCTCTAAAATATTTTCTTTTGATAAAGCATTATGAAAAGTGAATTGTGAATAGCGAATGGAAAATCTATTTTTTATCGCTTCTGCTTTTGCAATTCCAACTTGCGATTCATCATATAAAATTTGTCGAGGCAAATTTGAAACATTAACCAAATCATTTTCCGCAATGCCAATTGTACCAATACCAACAGCCGACAAATATTGAATAACAGGGCACCCTAAGCCACCAGCACCAACAATCAAAACTTTTGCATCAGCTAATTTTTGTTGAGCAGCTAAACCAAATTCAGGTAAAATTATTTGTCGTGAAAATTTTTGTGGATTGAAATTCATCTATGCAAAAGTAATTTAAGCAAACAGATGTTGATGAAAAATGTTTTCAGTTTTAAAACAAAAATCTATCTTGGAAAAAAAATAATTTTAAACATGCCAACCAACTATAAAAGTTTAGCAACGCTTGTTACCGTGTTTTTTTTCTGGGGATTCATTGCTGCAGGCAACAGCGTTTTCATTCCGTTTTGCAAACATTATTTTTCGTTAGACCAATTTCAAAGTCAGCTCATTGACTTTGCATTTTACTTAGCATACTTTGTTGGTGCGTTAGGATTATTTGCTTACGGAAGCTTTGGCGGAGCTGATTTAGTAGCGAAATGGGGTTATAAAAAAAGTATCGTTTATGGTTTATTATTCAGCGCAATTGGTGCTGGAACGATGATTGTAGCTGTGAACATGAATTCATTTGGTGGAATGTTATTAGGGTTATTCATTGTTGCTTTAGGATTTTCATTGCAACAAACTGCTGCCAATCCATTCGCCATTTCATTGGGCGATGCTGCAACTGGTTCGCATCGAATTAGTTTGGGTGGAAGTATCAATTCTTTCGGAACAGCGATTGGACCTATTGTTGTGGGTTTGGCGTTGTTTGGTACAACATCCGAAATTTCGGATGCACAAATTCAATCATTGAGTTTGGGCAAAGTAAATATTTTGTACTCCTGTGTTGGTGCTTTGTTCTTGGCGGCAGCGGCTTTGTTTCATTTTTCAAAAAATATTAAAAACGATGCTGTTTTAGAAAAACAAGAGAACGCTTCGAAAGCATTGTGGGCATTGATTTTTATCACGGTGTTATTAACTGCTTGTTATGTGCCGATTTTCAGAAGTTATGGAAGTGAAGAAGCGAAGAAAATTGAAAATTTGAAATTGAAAATTGAAAATTGTGATAAGTATCTTGAAAAATGTATCACAACACCATCCAAAGAATATCCTGGCGGTGATGGTTCTTATTCTGTGATGCTTGATAAAAAAAATTGGGAAGCTGAAATGAATACAATCAAAATTCCTCTTGAAAATTTCCGTACTAAATGCTTGTTAGCTGCATTGGCAGTGATTTTCATCGGTTTGTTGTTGTCAGGATTTATGGCTTCAAAAAATCCAACAGGTTGGGGAGCGATGCAATATCCACATTTGATTTTAGGCATGATTGCCATTTTTATTTACGTAGGAGTTGAAGTAGCTATTGGAAGTAATTTGGGTGAATTGTTGAAACAAAAACAATTTGGCGGTTATCAATCCTCACAAATTGCGCCATTCATTTCGATGTATTGGGGAAGTTTAATGATTGGCAGATGGGCAGGCGCCATTAATGTTTTTAGCCCTTCACGAAGTTTGAAACAAATTTTATTGTTCATCATTCCGCTCATTGCTTTTGGTGTTGTGATTGGTGTGAACACAATTGCACAAAAAGATATGACACCGCTTTACATGTATGTGGTTTGTGTTTTCGTTCAAATTGCTGCATTTTATTTTACTCAAGAAAAACCAGTGAAAACTTTGCTGGTATTTAGTTTGTTGGGAGTGGCAGCCATGTTAGTTGGAGAATTTACAACTGGAAAAACAGCCGTGTACGCCTTTTTAAGTGGTGGATTATTTTGCTCAATTATGTGGCCTTGCATTTTTTCTTTGTCTTTGGCAGGACTTGGAAAATACACCACACAAGGCGCAGCGTTTTTAATCATGATGATCTTAGGTGGTTCTGTAATTCCACCTTTACAAGGAAAATTTGCTGACATGATTCAAACATCGCATCCAAATGAAGTTGGAATAGGCATTCATCAATCTTATTGGGTAGCGGTGATTTGTTTTGCTTATTTGGCTTTCTTTGCTTTCATCGTGAAAATTATGCTCAAGAAAAAAGGAATTGATTATGATACTACTCAAGAGGCACATTAATCATGATAATTATGGGAGGCGGCTTTGTGAGCTTATTTCAAGGTTGGTTAGCAAAAGATAATTTGGTGGGCATTAAATATTATTGAATAAACGGAATTTCATTTTTCATGTACCTAGTATTTTTTGTTTTGAATTCATATACATTGCTTAAACAACAATGAACTAAAATTAAGTATTGGATAAATCACGTATCACTTCAATGTTAAAAATTTGTTTGTTTTCTTTGCAAAAAATTGAAAAATGAAAATCGGCGTATTAAAAGAAGGAAAAAATCCACCAGACAATAGAGTCGCTTTAAGTCCGCACCAATGCAAAGTAATATTGCGTAAAAATCCTTCTGTTGAACTAGTTGTACAACCCTCTCCTATTCGATGTTATAATGATAGTGAATATTTAGAAGCAGGAATAACGCTTCAAACTGATTTAAGTGATTGTAATATTTTATTAGGAATAAAAGAAGTTCCGATTGATGAATTAATCGCCAACAAAACTTATTGCTTTTTTTCACACACAAAAAAGAAACAACCTCACAATAAAAAGCTTTTACAAACGATTATTGAAAAAAAAATAAGATTAATCGATTACGAATGTCTTACTTACAGCGATGGACAAAGGGTGTTGGGTTTTGGTTTTTTTGCCGGAATTGTAGGAGCTCATAATGGATTACTAACTTACGGAAAAAAAACTGGTAATTTTAATTTACCACCCGTTCATAAATTTAAAGATTTTAGAGAAGTGATTCGACAATATTTTGAAGTGAAATTACCTAATATTAAAATTGTATCAACTGGTAATGGCAGAGTGAGCACAGGTGTGCAAGAAACGATGAATATGTTTGATATCAAACGAGTTAGCAAAGATGATTTCACCACAAAAGAGTTTGAATATCCGGTTTATTGCGAATTGATTGCTGAAGATTTATATAAACATAAAGATACACATGTTTATCACCGAAAAGATTTCCGAAACAACCCGACAAATTATTATTGCGATTTTGCAAAATATTATAAAGCCGCAGATGTAATGCTAAATGGGGTTTATTGGCAAAAAGGAATTGCGCCATTTTTTACATTGGAAGAAATGCGTAAAGCCGATTTTAATCTTCAAGTGATTGCTGATATTACCTGCGATGTGAATGGTTCAATTCCATGCAATTTAGAGGCAACCTCCATTGATGACCCAACTTATGGATTCGATCCTAAAACATTTGAAAAAACAAAACCATTCAAACCTGGCATGGTAGATATTATGGCTGTAGATAATTTACCAAACGAATTGCCACGTGATGCCTCAGATTTTTTTGGAGTACAGTTTACAAAAAATGTTTTGCCCGAAATATTAGAAGGGAAAACTGAACTTCTGCAAAGAGCTACCATTGCTGAAGGTGGTGATTTAACATCAACATATGAATATTTGAGAGATTACGTCAATTGAGTTGTTTGCATTATTTTCACACAAATTATTTTTAAATACACAATGAATCGTTCAATAACAAATACCATTCGATATATTTTAGATGAATGCATTCCGCCTGTAATACGTGATAGTAGATGGTTTATGTACCCTTTCTTTTACATTTGGTACAAAGGAAAGAAAGTTGATTTCTATATGGATTTCAAAAGTAAAGTGTATGACATGAAAGATGAAGAATACGCGACAGCCTATCGGGAGCTGGATTGCATGGCTACTGACCGACCAACTGACATGAATCAACCTTCGATTGATTTTATGATTAAAAATTTTTCGCCTGAAGCTAAAACCTTGTTGGACGTAGGATGCGGACGTGGGTTTTGGTTAAATACAGTTTCTGAAAAAACAAATTTGGAAGTAACGGGATTAGATATGTATGACGAAGTGAAACTTACTAAAGGCAACTATGTGAAAGGTAATATTGAGCGTTTGCCTTTTCCTGACAAGAGTTTCGACATTGTTACTTGTCATCACACTATTGAACATTTAATCAATCCAAAACCTGCCATTGAAGAATTAAAACGTGTTGCCAAAAACCAAGTGATGATTGTTACACCTTGTCAAAAATATTATTACTACACGATGGACATGCATATCAATTTCTACCCCATCAAAGAATATTTGCAACAAGAAATAAAAATGAAAAAATACGAGTGCAAAAATATTTGGGGTGATTGGGTATATATTGGAAAAGTTGAAAATTAATTCTGTAATCCTCAATTCATGGCTATTTTAAGTCTCATAATTCCTTGCTACAACGAATCAAAACGAATTGATTTGATGATGAATGGATTGTTGGATTTTGATACAAAATTTAATCAAGCCTACGAAATAATTATTGTAGATGATGGCAGCAAAGATGATTCAGTAAAAAAAATTGAATCAGAATTGAATGGCACTTTTTCAATTTTAAAAAATAAAACTCAACTCATTTCACAACAAAACACAGGCAAAGGCGGTGCTTTGAAACATGGCATTGAAGCAGCTTCGGGCGATTTTATTTTGACACTTGATGCTGATATGAGTGCTTTGCCAAGCGATATTTTAGATTGGCAAAAGTTGAATAAAAATGTGTTGAAGAGCAATGAAATTTTTATTGGGAACAGAACAGATAAAAATTCAAAAATTACTGCATTACCATTTCGCAGAATTTCAGGAACAATTTTTAATTTCTTCGTAAAGATTTTCACTTCGCTTGAATTGGATGATACACAATGCGGTTTCAAATTATATCGAAGTGAGATAGCAAAAAATGTTTTCAGCGATTTGAAAACCTATGGTTGGGCACATGACGTGGAAGTATTGTACAAAGCCGATTTACAAGGAATTAAAATAAATGAAATGCCATTAACTTGGAAAAATGTGGATGATAGCCATGTGAATGTTTTCACAGATTCTTTTAAAATGTTTTGGGAAGTTTTAAAAATTTCCATCATTATTCGTTTTACAGAAACATTTATTTCCCCTTTCAAAAAATAAATCATGTTAGCAACAAATAATTCATTCAGCCCAAAAACAAATGCTTTTTTGAAAATGGCATTTTGGATTGTGGCATTTTCGTTAATAATTATTATGCCGATGAAAAGTTTTGATTTCGGTGTAACAGGCGATGAACACTGGCATCACGACTACGGCAATGCGATTTATAATTATTTTTTTCATGGCGATAAATCTATTTTAGATTGGAAACGAGTAGAAGATTCTAAAAAATTTGAAGAGAGTGGAATCCACTATTATGGTGGATTGATGGATGTTTGGGTATCGATTTGGAATCATAAAGTTGGTTGGTGGGGTGATTATGAAATGCAACATTTCTGGATTGCAGCGGTTGGTGCATTCGGAATTATTTCAACAGGATTGCTTGCAGGTGAGATTGGTGGCTGGTTTGCGGCGTTGTTGGCTTTGTTGATTTTAGCCTTGTCGCCTAGTTATTTAGGTCATTGTTTTAACAATCCAAAAGATATTCCGTTTGCATCGTTCAGTATTTTTTCAGTTTATCAACTCATCAAATTCCTGAAACAATTACCAAAGCCGCATTTGAAAACTAGCATCCTTCTTGCGCTTGGAATCGGTGCTGCATTAGGTGTTAGAATTGGTGGATTGCTTCTGATTTTTTACATGTGGATGTTTGTATTCACATTTTGCTTCATCCAAAAAGAATTAAAAACTTGGTTCAATCAAAAATTAATCATTCGTTTAGTTTTGATAAGTGGCGCAGGATATGCATTGGGCTTACTTTGCTGGCCCTTTGGGCATAGCAGCCCAATCGCTCACCCACTAGAAACATTAAGTGTGATGAGTCATTTTTTTACCCCAATTTCTATGTTATTTGATGGAGAAAAAATCATGAATAATGAAGTGCCGACGAGCTACATTCCAAGATTAATAAGCATTACAGCACCATTAATATTTTTAATAGGCTTGATTGGGTTTGCGGTTACTTTCTTTTTTAGCAAAAAAATGTACAACTGGTTTTTCATTTTAATTGTGGCATTTGTGGGTGTTTTTCCTTGGGCTTATGCCGCTTACAAAAGCTCTGCGTTGTACGATGGCTGGCGACATTTCTTGTTTATTTATCCGCCGTTGGTGGTTTTAGCTGCGTTGTTTTGGAATTATTTGGTGAGTGCAATGAAAGGAAATTTAAAATTCGTTCCGCTTGCTATTGCAGTACTGTTGCTGTTTTTGCCATTAAAATTCATCGCGAAAAATCATCCGAATGAATACTTGTATTTCAATGAATATTTTGGTGGAATACAAAATGCCTACGGAAATTTTGAAACAGATTATTGGATGAATTCTGCAAAACCTGCTTTCAAATGGTTGGTGGAAAATGAAAAATTGCACAACAGAAAAGATTCATTCAGTATCCGAACAAATTGTGTTGACCCGATTCGATATTATGCTTTAGAATTTAATAACGCTGAAAAGCCTATTCATTATGATATTAAGAACGGGACTGATGGAAATTTCGGGATTAAATTTCCTCACCAAACCCTATTTGTTGGTTATGTTAATTTCAAAAATCGTAACAACATGAATGATTGGGAGTATGGAATTTTTTACACTAGATTTTTAGATAAAGAAATGTTAGAAACACCTGGCTATTTCCCTCCAGCCAACACAATTCATGTGGAAGAATTAGATGGTGTTCCTTTGATATGTGTGGTAAAGCGCAAACCCAAACTGGAAAAGCAATACAACGCTATAGCTGATACATTAATGAAGCAAGGAAAAATTGATGAAGCGATTGTTTACGCAAAAAAAACTTTGGGTGTTTATGCTGAAAACAGTGATGCTATCAGCATTTTGTTCAATTGTTATATGCAGAAAAAAGATGCACAAGGTTGCATCAATTATTTCAGCAACGCCATCAGCAAATACAAAACGAGCGATGCTTACTATTTTTATTTGGGTTATGCTTATGCTATGACGGGCAGTAAAAATAATGCTTACAACTGCTTGAATACCGCTACACAACTAAACTCTAACTGGGTACAAGCAGCCAACCAAATTTTAGGACAACTAAAATAAAGCGTTAAAAATCAAACAAATACTTCTTGGTGCATTTTTGGCACAATCACTTCGCAAAAACCTTTTTTCAATAATCGGGCTTGAAAGTGTAGCTGTGTTTCGTATTCACCATGCACAACAAAAAAATTCTCTACGGCTTTCACATTCTGACAAGCTAAAAACTGTGAAATATCTTCGTAATCTCCATGAGCACTAAACGAACGGATAATCTCTACATCAGCTACTACAGGATATTCATCGCCATAAACCCTCACTTTTTTATCGCCTCTCATCAGCTTTCCACCCAAAGAATTTGGTTCACAATAACCCACAATTAAAATCGTGTTTTTTGCATTCGTAATATTGTGTGCAATATGGTGCTTCACTCTTCCGGCATCAGCCATGCCCGATGCTGAAATGATAACCATTGAATCTTTTCGGTCATTTAATTGTTGCGAATTGGTTTTATCAATAATGAATTCTAAGCCAGGAAAATCGAATGGGTCTTTATCAGCTAACATGATTTTTTGCAAATGTGGATTAAAACATTCTTTATGTTTTTTCAAAACCATAGTTGCCTCGGCTGAAAGCGGACTATCTACATAATAATCTAACTGCGGCAACTTGCCATTCAACTCCAATTGATTTAAAGCAAATAAAATTTCCTGCGTTCTGCCAACACTAAATGCTGGAATAATTAAATTGCCTTTCTTCTTCAAGCATGTGTAAGAAATAGCATCGAGCAATTGTTGTGAAGTGAGTTCTTTATCATCATGCAGCTTATCACCATAAGTTGATTCACAAATAATAATATCTGCCTGACGGAATGTTTTAGGCGAATTTAAAATAGCACCATTATATCTGCCTATGTCACCTGAAAAAGTGATGCGCCTGTTTTTTCCATTCTCTTCTATATCTAAATGCACTGCTGCACTGCCAACAATATGTCCAACATCAGTAAAATGTGCTTTCACATTATCTAATGGTTCAAAAATCTGTTCGTAATCAACTGCTTTAAAAAGCGACAAACATTTTTTTACATCTTCAGCTGAATACAATGGTTTGTACAATTCTAATTTTTGCTCAGCTCTTTTTTTATTCACAAATCTGATATCGCTTTCTTGAATGTAAGCTGAATCGTACAACAAAATTTCTGTTAAATCTAAAGTAGCTGGTGTGCAAAATATTTTACCACGAAAACCATCTTTTACAAACTTCGGAATCAAACCAGAATGGTCAATGTGGGCATGTGAAAGTATTAATACATCCACTTCTTCGGGGTTAAAGCCCCAGGTGCGATTCAATACTTCTGTATCACCGCCGCTGCCTTGAAACATGCCACAATCGAGCAATATTTTTTTGTTGTTTTTTAAAGTGATTAAATGTTTACTGCCTGTAACGCAATGTGCAGCACCGTGGAATGATATTTTCATGACAAAAAGAATTGATTGTAAATGTAGTTCTAAAATTAAGTTGTTGCCAAATGATAGTCGTCAATTGCTGAATTCTGTTTAATTTTCGGGCAAATTTTTTTACCACGTGAAATTAAGCAACGAAATTAAAGTAGGAATATTTGTATTAGCAACGGTTATTGTAATTTTTTCAGGTTACAATTTTTTGAAGGGAAGTGATATGTTTTCTAATGTTCAAAAATTTTATGTTTACTACCAAAATATTGATGGATTGGGCATTTCAAATGAAGTTCAAATCAACGGATTTAAAGTTGGTAAAGTGCAATCGATGCAAATTGTTCCCGAGCGCAATAACATGATTTTGGTTAGATTTGATATTGATAGAAAAATAAAAATTTATAAAAACACAGTTTTCAAAATCAATCAAGTGCCATTAAGCAATACAGTAGTGAGTTTGCAAAATATCGACACTAAAGAGATGGCTAATTCAGGGGATACATTAAAAGGAGAAAGTACGGCCTCTATTTTATCACAATTCACCGAAGAAATTGCACCGATAAAACAACGTGCTATTACTGTGATGGAATCAATGGATACCATATTGGCGCAGTTTTCAGATATGATGAACAAAGGTGGTAACAAAGGATTCAGAAGTGCATTTAGTGAAATCCAGCTGACGATTCATAATTTAAAAGAAACTTCAGAAAGTATGAACACGATGGTGAAAGGATCATCCGAGCGATTGAATTCTATCATTAAAAATGTAGATGAAATTACTGCTAATTTGAAAAACAATAATGCAGTGATTAGCAATGCTTTGAAAAACATTAATCAAATTACTGATGATGTCTCGAAAAGCAATTTGAAACAAACCATTGAAAACACCAACAAAACAATGGCTGATTTATCAGTAATTGTAAATAAAATAAAAACTGGAGAAGGCTCTATTGGCTTGCTGGTGAATGATGATAAATTGTATAATAATTTAAAATCATCTTCGGCCAACTTAGATAAATTGGTGATTGACTTAAAAGCAAACCCAAAGCGTTACGTGCATTTCAGCATCTTTGGTGGCAAGTCAACAAAATAGATTGGAGAAAGAAAAACTTGAGAGGTATAAAATAAAAAAAGGGAACAATTAATTGTCCCCCTTTTTTAACCTTAAAATTTAAAACTATGAAAACTGGGACGAAGATATAGCGCTATTTTACTTTTTCCAAATATTTTTTAAAAAATATTTTCTACTACTATTAAACCTTAACTTTGCGTTTGAGTCAGAACACACACAAGAGCAAAACAATTTCTTTTATTGATTAAATTTTTTTTATGAATTACAAAAAAATTATTGCATCATTTTTGTTAATCGCATTATCAACAAGTTCACTGCTATTAACATCATGCAAAAAAAACAAACTAACAGATGCTGAAATTTCAGCAGTACAAGATGGTACAGCAGTAGATGGTACATCTCAAGAAGTTCAAACATTAGCTGAACAAGCTCAAATGTTAGGACATGGTAATGGGGGAATGCGTTTAGAGAATTCATTTAGCATGTTAAGTGGTTGTGCAACAATTGATGATGAAAATGGCAGTGGTAGCAATCCGGATACTTTAAGTGTTGATTTCGGAACCAATCCTTGTTTGTGCCATGATAATCGTTATCGTTCAGGTAAAATTATTATTACATATACTGGTCATTATCATAATTCGGGTGCTGTAATTGATATACATTTTGTTAATTATCAAGTTGGTCCTTCAAGTTCCGATATGTTTGTAATTGATAATTCAAGCACAAAACATATTGTTAACAATGGTTTTTACAATGGTACTCAGTTTTATAGTTGGACTATTACATCTAATTTCAGTATAGCTAAACCAAACGGTAACGGAACTATCACATTTAGCGAATCAAAAAACAGAGTGCAATTTGCTGGTGACCCTAATCATTATAACGTTGGAAATAAATTTTACATCATCGGAAGTGCAAGTGGAACTGCTGCCAACGGAACATCATTTACTGCTGCAACAGCTTCTGGCAAAGATTTAGTACGTGATATGAATTGCAGAAAACATTTTACGCAAGGTGAGTTGGATATCACCCCATCTGGCAAATCAATGATTGCAATTGATTTTGGAAATGGTACTTGTGATAATGTGGCTACAATTACTAGAAATGGAATAACAAAAACTATTAATCTGAGATAAGAGTAAATTAAGTTTTGAAACAAAAAAGGTCGGGTTGTAAACACAATCCGACCTTTTTATTTATAAAAAATAAAACTAAGCTATTTCTTCAACCAACTGATTAGGCTTTTTTTCTATCATTTTTGAATTGTTTGCAATCGTAGAGTTCATAATACACGAACCATTAAATGTTGCGCCATTTTCAACCACTAATTTAGAAGTAAAAATATCGCCTTCTATATTAGCAGAATTTTTCAGAAATAGCAGCTCTTTCACTTTTACGTTACCTTTTATTTTACCAAAAACATCAGCACTGCTGCAATCAATATTGCCGTTAATGCTACCCTGAGGTCCTATGATAACTTTAGCTTTTGTAACAATATTACCAATCATATTTCCATCCAATCGAATATCGCCATCACTACTTATATTACCTTCCAGCTGAGTACCTGGGTTGATATTGGTTGGCATTACTGGTTGATTCTTTTTATTACTGTTGTTACTATTATTATTGTCAAACATTGCCATATTAAATATAGGTTTTAAGTTGTTGATTAATTGAAATTGATAAAATCTTTTGGATTAACGGCTATACCATTGTACCATAACTCGAAATGCAGATGCGGACCTTTGGATAATTCGCCTGTATTACCCACTACTGAAATCACATCTCCTGCTTTTACAAAGTTACCAACTTTTTTATACAAAATCGAGTTATGTTTATAAACTGAGATTAAATTATTAGTGTGTTGAATGGATAAAGTATAGCCGTTGTCGGCAGTCCAATCACTTATAATTACAACACCATCCAAAGTAGCTTTTACAGGTTCATTTTTTGCAGCAACAATATCAACTCCATAGTGATTAGCTTTGACATTAAATACAGAAGTGATATTTCCCTTTAAAGGTGTAAAAAAATAAAAATCAGAAATTTTGTTATTTATCGATGATGAACCGCCTTCATTCTTTTTATTTTTTACCAAGAATTTTTCTTTCCGCTCTTCTTCAGCTCTTAATTCACCATCTTCTGGTGCAACTGCATCCAAATTTTTTGTGCTTACATTATTATTTTCAACTTTTTCAGGCGGCGCAGGTTTTTCGCTGCTTACATTTCCATTAATAACGTTATTAATATTTTGTATATATTTATCATTTGCAGCAGATAATTGTTCCAGCGAATCGGATTTAATTCGAAGTTCAATCAATTCGTTTCTGCTACTCACGTCACCATATCCAGGAATGTACTCTTTTAAAGGCGTAGCAACTATTATCAATACAGTTATAAAAATCAATAAAACTGTTAAAGTACTAAGTACAATGAAAATATTTAATCTTGATAAACGTAAACTAGTTATCTCCTGATAAGTGCTATCATTCATTATCACCAAGCGATATTTATTACGCAAGCGTTGCCAAAAAGTTTTATTTGATTTAGACGATTCCAAATTAGTTGTTATGAAGTTTAATGATTGTTTGCTAAAAATAAAATAAATTTGCTGCAATCAACGTTTTAAGCAATTAAATACGCAACGAATTTAGTTTGAAATTTTTTCACTACCACATATTATTTTCAGTTTTAACAATTGGTTTGCTACTGCCTGCCTCCACAAAAGCCCAGTCAACAAAATCAAAAACTATTGCTGCCAATAAAAAAGAAGTTGGGAATGAAAAAAAAGATGGCTCAACAAAAGAAGTTGGGAATACTTCAAACTCATCAATAAAAAATGGCGAACCTCCCGAAGAAATTAATGGTGTGCCAATTCGCAAGGGGAAGCACAAATATAGCCCAAGGCAGATTTATCAAAATATTACTGTTCGCTACAACTATTACTACAATGCTCGATTGAAATTAAATTTAGCTTTAAAAAAAATAGAAACATCAAAACCTGATGATTACACAAAAATTTTGCCTTTATTTACTTACGATGCGGATGCTTCATCTGTAAGTGCTGACATGGATGAAGTTATCAAAAAAACATCTACAGCTATTCAATTCCATCCAATTTCAGTTTGGAAACCCGATTGTTATTTTTTGATGGGTAAGGCTTATTATTTCAAAAAAAATTATAACGATGCTTTAGAAGTGTTTCAATACATACAAACTAAGTATAAAATTAAAACCATAAAAGGTATCCCAATTGAAACAAAAAAAATCTATCATCAGCCAATTACTGATGATGCTTTGCTTTGGTTGATAAAAACCTACGTACAGATGGGTAAATTTAATGAAGCCGAGGCAATTACAGCCAATGTAGAAGCCCGTAAAGGATTTCCATTAAAACTAAGAAATGAATTAAAAATTTTGCATGCTGATTTATTTATAAAAAATAAGGACTATAAAGCAGCTATTGTGCAATTAAACACAGCTATTACACTTACAAAAGATAAAAAAATGCAGGTGCGATATACATTCATCACTGCTCAAGTGTATGAAGCCGCAGGTGATAAAAAAAATGCCATCAACTCCTACCGCAAAGTATTGAATATGCAACCAGAATTTGTGATGGATTATAATGCCCGTAAAAAAATTGTTCTTCTAAGCATGGCTTTGGGCAGCGGTGTTTCAGCTGAAGCAAGGAGTATTTTATTGCAAATGGCTGCTGATAAAAGATTCAAAGATGAATGGGATGAAATTTATTACTTATTAGCCGATTTAGATATTCGTGCTAAAAATGAAAAACAAGCAGTTACAGATTTAAAACAATCTATTTTTTATAGCACAATTAACACCACTCAAAAAGGCTTATCATTTGAAAAACTAGCTGATATTTATTACGGTAAAACTCAATATATACTTGCCAGAAACCGCTATGACAGCACTTTACACTATTTAGCAAACACACACGAAGATTATCAACCTGTGAAAGAACGAAAAGAAGTGTTAGACGATGTAGTGGCAAAAATCCGCATCATTCAAAAAGAAGACAGTTTGCAAAAATTAGGTTCTATGAACCCAGCTGATTTAGAAAAAAAATTAGCTAAAATGTTAGCCACAAAACACAAAAAAGAATTAGAAGATTCATTAGATAAAATTGGAAAATCAGTAGCTAATACCGACAACAAAGAAACAGGTAAAAACGATGATGACGGAGGTGCTTGGTATTTCTATAATCCTTCTGCTAAAGGAAGTGGCTACAACGATTTTATAAAAAAATGGGGCAACAGACAATTAGCGGATAACTGGCGAAGAAATACAAAACAAGCCATTGCATCATCAGTTGAAAATAAAGATAAAGAAAAAGAGGAAGACAAAAAAGATAAAGCTGCTAATGACAAAAAAAGCGGAACAACTACCGAACTTGAGAAGGCTTTAGCTGGTGTGCCAGTATCAGATGAACAAAAGAAAAAATCGGATGATAAAATAATAAATGCCTACTTCGATTTAGCAAACATTTATAAAGTGAAATTAAAAAATGACAAACGAAGCATAGAAACTTTTGAAAAATTATTAAGCCGATATCCTACTAATAAATACGAACAAGAATGTTATTACAATCTTTACTTACTATATAGCAAAAAACCTGATTTTGCTAAAGCTGAATTATATAAAAATAAAATTCTAGACAAATTTCCTAATTCAAATTTTGCCAAAGCACTTAAAGATCCTGATTTTGCTAAGAAAAAATCAATCAGTGCGGTAGCTATGAATAATTATTATGAAGAAACCTACAACTTGTATTTAGATAAAAAATATGTCGAAGTAATTGAACGATGCAACATTGTTGATACAATGAGCAGAAACAATAAGTTAAAACCTAAATTGGATTTCATGAGAGCTTTGTGCATAGGCAAAACGCAAGAACAACCTAAGTTTACGGCATCTTTACAAAAAATCGTGGGTGATTATCCTGAGCATGAAGTCAAAAAACGAGCACAAGATTTATTGGCATTGTTAAACAATCCACAAAAGATGAATCACGATTATAGCAGCAAAGAGAATAAGCCTGCGATTGATAGTACAAAAAATTCTAAAAATTCATCTCTAAAAAAATCTTCATCTAAAGCAGCTTATACTTATGTAACCGAATCGGAACATTATGTATTGGTTTATTTTGCTAAGGTTAGTTCTAAAAATACAACTATCATCGGTAAAATAAGCAGCTACAATTCAAAACAACATAGTTTAGACAACTATGATGCACAGCAACAAATGCTTACTTCGAGTGTGCAACTGATGCGTATTAAATCGTTTAAAAGTGCCGACGAAGCAGCTGATTACGTAGATGAGATTGATAATAAAAATAATTTATTTGCACCGCTTACACCTAGCGATTATCAGGTAATGATTATTTCAGCAGATAATTTTGCCCTATTGCTGAAAAGCACTGACATCAATTCTTACGAAAAGTTTTACGAAGACAACTACAATAAATAATTGATGGCTTAACTAACTACCAGCCACTTACCAATACATCTGCCAAATGCATAGTTTTTACAGGCAAATTTTCTTTGTTTATTTTTCCTTCTAAATGCAACAAACAACTCATATCAGTGCTGATTAAGTACTTTGCCTGTGTGGCTAAAGCATTATCTAATTTTTGTGTTGCCATACCATTCGAAATATCATCGAATTTAACAGCAAAGGTGCCGCCAAATCCACAGCAGGTGTCTGTTTCAATCATTTCTATTAATTGTAAGCCTTTCACATTTTTTAATAACTCACGAGGTTCCTGTTTTAATTTACACTCCCTTAATGCCGCACATGAATCGTGGTAAGTAGCGGTGCCATCTAGCGATGCTCCAAAATCAGTAAACTTAATTTTATTCACTAAAAAATCACTCAATTCAAAAATTCGTTTACCTATATTTTTTGAAGTGTTATGCTGTGCCGAGTTTTCAAATAATTTAGGGTAGTAATTTTTCACGAATCCACAACATGATGCACTTGGGGTAACTATAATATCTTCTCCAGAAAAATCTTTTAGAAATTTTTCGCCTACACCACGTGCCTGATCCCAGAAACCAGCATTAAAAGCAGGTTGACCGCAGCAAGTTTGATTTTCATTATAATGCACTTTGCAACCTGCCCTCTCCAATAATTTTATCATATTAATGGCTGTATTCGGATACATTTGGTCAATAAAACAAGGAATAAAAACTTCTACGTTCATCTGATGTTGTGAATTTCAACAAAGATAATTTTTACATTAAATCTTTATAACTTTTATTTTAGTTGGTATTACCTAATTGAAGTCGACATTTTATATTTTCACAACTGCAATTGTTGTTTTTGCTAATTCATTGCATTCGTAATTTTCTTTCATTAAACAATCCAAGTACTAAAAAACATTAATTATAAAAAAAGCCGCTTCAAATAATGAAGCGGCTTTTTTACAATAAAATATAATTTTTATTCTTTAATCAATTTTAAAGATGATGAACCTTGGTTCGATTTAATTTGAATTAAATACATACCAACTGATAATTTATTCAATTCAATATTTTCAGCATAATTATTATTCGCTGAAGGATAAACTGTTTTTGAATAAACTACTTGACCAACTGCATTCATTAAAGTTAATTGAGCTTTTGCTTCATTTAAATTAAATTTCACTAAAGCATTATCAGTTGCAGGATTAGGCATTACACTTAAATGAATAGTATTAGTTAAATCGTTGATGCCAACGGTTCCTGTTGTAATCACAACTTGTTTTGAACCAGTGTTACAACCAGATGAACCAGAACCCGTCACTACCAAAGTAACCGTGTGGTTTCCACCATAAGTGTAAACATGAATTGGGTTTTGTGAAGTGCTTGAGCTACTATCACCAAAATTCCAATTCCAACTTGTCGCACCAGCAGTGCTATCAGTAAATGTAACTGAATTACCATTGATAACGTAACCAAATTTAGCATTAACTCCTGGCAATAGATAAGTCATAATAGAATCTAACGTAGAGCAACCAGCATTGTTAGTAATAGTTACGATATGCCAACCAGCAGAAGTAATAGTAACCGTATCGCTTCGAGTTGTTTTTCCATCATTCCATGAATAGGTATTTCCACCGCCACCAAAACCACCTGGGCGCAAAATTACTTGTGTACCTGCGCAAAAAGAATCAGTAGCTAAAGGTGCACCCGTAATATCATTAATTGCAATGTTAGCTTTAGCAGGAGGATTGCTTGCCGTTACAGTAACTGTTGCAGTTGCTTTACAAACTCCGCTTGCATCAGTACCAGTAACCGTATAAACTGTTGGTGGACCACCAGCAGGAGTTGCAGTAACCGTTGAACCAGTAGTTCCACTTAAACCTGTTGCAGGCGACCAAGTGTAATTTACAGCACCACTTGCTGTAAGCACTAATCCTGCTGTGTTTGAGCAATAAGCTGCGGCACCATTTGGAGTTAAAGTTAAGTTGGGTTGAGTTCCTGGAATAACTGTAACGTTAACTGTATCATTTCTTGTGCAACCAGCAGCGTTTGAAATCACTAAAACGAACATACCACCTGTGGTTATACCAGTTATGGTATCTCTTCTTGTTGTTGGACCATTACTCCAAGAGTAAGTGTAGCCACCACCGCCGCCACCGCCGTTCGGACCAGTTAAAATAACATTTGCACCTGTGCATGCAGTATCTCCAACTAAATTAGTTGTAATATTTCCTGTTGGTGAATTTGAACGAGCAACTGTAGCAGTTGCACTAGCTGAACAAGAACCATTAGAAACTACAACTGTATAAACAGTACCACCAAAACCACCACCTGTGGGTGCAGCATAAACTGTATCATTAGTTGTGTTATTTAATCCTGTAGCAGGTGACCAAGAAAACGAAGTAGCACCTGTGGCTGAAGCAACTAACATTACAGGAGTAGAACCAGTGCAATAAGTAGCTGTAGTTGGTGTAACAGTTACTGTCGGAGGCACACCCGGATTAACTACAATTTTTACTGAATCTGTTGCAGAGCATCCACCTCTTGTAGCAGTTACTGAATACGTTGTTGTATTAGCAGGTGTTACAGCATCAGTTCTAGTTGTTGTACCATCGCTCCATAAGTAGGTAGTGCCACCTCCACCACCGCCGCCGCCTGGAGCAGAAAGTGTAACTGTTGTGCCATTACAAATAGTATCATTTGGAATAGAAGATGTAATAACTGCACTTGGTGCAGGATTTACTCTGATAACAATGTGAGCAGTATCAAAACATCCAGTTGCATCATAACCAGTAACAATATAATTTACGTTAATTCCACCAAAACCCGTATTAACAGGCGATGCAGTAACTACTGCACCTGAAGTAGATGAAAGAGAAGTTGCAGGGCTCCATAAATAAGTAGTAGCGCCAGTTGCAGTCAATGTAGTACCAACACCTGAACATGCAGTAGCAGTGTAAGGAGTAACTGATACGTTTGGTGGCGTATTTCCACTTACAACTATTGAATCAACAACTGAATTTGTAGAACCATTGATTGCACATGATACGACACACATAAAATAAGTAGTAGAAGTCAAAGTGCCAGTTGAAGCAGTTGGTGCATTGGTAGCACCAGCCAAAGGAGCCCAAGGACCTGAAGCAGATGCAGCACTTTCCCATGAATAAGTGATACCTGATACACCAGTAATTGGGTGCATCAAACTTAAAGTAGCAGAACCTGAACCGCCACATATTTTTGAAATACTATTAACAATAGTATCAACCGAAGGTGTGCCTGTGCAAGCAGGTGGGTAAGTATCCCAATTCACATCATCAATAAATATATTTCTGCCACCTTGATTAGTTCCTTTTATCAGCACATAATTGCTTGTGCTGTTAAATGAGGCAGGATAAGCAAATGTGTATTGATACCAACCAGGATGAGTTTCAGCATTAGGGATGGCAATGCTGTAAGCACGGGCAACATTTCCCAACCAAGTTGCACCAGTTAATGAAGCTGAGTTATTCAAATAAATAGAAATACTATCTGCACCAGTAACATTTACGCTATCTCTGTAAATCCATAGACTAACATTAGCAGCATTTGTACCTCTTCCACTTAAATCAAAAAGTGGTGTAATAATAGCTTCTGTTTGACCTGTACCACCTCCACCTGCACCAGCTGTAAATCTTGCCATAGCTGCACCAGAGTGCGGTGTTGCTGGAATACCAGCTGTTCCTGTAGCTCTACGAGACCATCGACTTGGACCTGTTGCAGTGTTAGTCCAACCAGCAGGTAAAAATGTTGGATTGTCAAAGCTTTCTGATTGAGGAACGCTTTGTGAAAAAGCATTAAAGCCATAAAAAACGGCTACAATTAAGAATGCAGCCAACCTGAGTGATTGTAAAGATTTTTTGATCATGATTATTTTGTTTTAGTTAAAAAATAAACTTCGCAAATAAAATGTTTTTTAATTTAAAAAGCGAAGTTTTTTATCGTGAGGTATTGCGACTTTTCTTTTTGCTTAAAGTTTAATTGAAATTAAAAAAAAAAGAAAAAAAAATTGCAAAGAGTTAAAATTAATTCTTAGCGCTTTACTAATTATATTTGCAAAAATTGGTTTTTGTCTTATCATCATATTCATATTGAACAATTGAGCGATATTGAATTAGTGCTACAATATAAAAGCACCAATGATGCTGTCTTTTTTGCCGAACTCTATCAACGTTACACTCATCTGGTATTAGGTACATGCTTTAAATATTTAAAAAATGAAGCGGAAAGTCGCGATGCAGTAATGGATATATTTGAAAAATTACTGGTCGATCTAAAAAAACATGAAGTGCAGTTTTTTAAATCCTGGTTATACATGGTTACCAAAAACCATTGCTTAATGCAACTTCGAAAAAAAAATGATCAGCATGTCCCCTTAGATTTACTAAAAACCACAGACGAAAATTTTGTGGAAAATGCTGAAGCAATTCATCTTCATTCCCAATCAGCAGATGATGAAAAAGAATTATATGAAGCTTTAAACGAACTAAATGATCAGCAAAAAAAGTGTGTCGAATTGTTTTACCTAAAAAACAAATGCTATCAGGATATTGCCGACGAGACAGGTTTTACATTGATGCAGGTGAAAAGTTATATTCAGAACGGAAAAAGGAATCTAAAACTAATATTAGAAAAAAAACAGAGTAACTGGAGCGAACGATTTTAACAAATATGGCTAACGAAAATTCATATCAAAATTTGTTTATCAGCAATAGCAATTGCCTCAGTCCTGAGCAAATGAAATTGTATTTACAAAATGTATTATCGCCAGCTGAAAAACGTGCTGTAGAAAATCATTTGTTAGAATGTGAATTTTGTAGCGATGCGATGGAAGGCTTAAAGCAATTAGCTGTAGATAATTATCAATATGAAGTTGATATTCTTAATCGTCAAATTAAACGTAGGGTTAAATACAACAGCCGAAAAAATATTTTATACTCTCCATGGAAATTAATTGCAGTAGCTGCTTCTGTTTTATTTCTAGTTTTATTAACAGGCATCTACTTCGATTGGTTTTTGCATACCCGTTTTGAAAATGTGGCAAAAAACATTCAAGACCTAAGTTCGAAAGTAAGCAATTTGGCATTACTGAAAAAAGAAGAAAAAAAAGATACAATTACAATTATTAAAGAAAAAAATAATGATAATGTTTATTCATCTACTGCTACTGCAACTGATGATATTTCTCCTTTAAATGAAGGCACTGCAACAACAGTCGATTCAGCAATTGCTAAAGAAGAAACAATGACTGTTAATAATGGAGAAACTAAAAATAATGCCCATCAAAATCTTAAAGACGAAGAGAATAACACATCAGAAAAAAACATAGCTATGGCGGATTTGGAAAACAAAACATCCAAAATGAAAATGATGAGCTCTCCTTCATCATCAATCCCTTCAGCTAATTATAATAACAATAATTCAGAAAATCAGACGGATAAAAAAATTACAACAATAAAAAATCCAGAAGAAAATGAAGGCTTGAAACAATACAATGCAAAAAATTATACAAAAGCCATTGCCTCGTTAAATAATGTTGTGACGAAAGAACCAACCAACTATCAGGCAAAATATTATTTAGGAATGAGCTATATGCAGGCTGGCAAATACATTGAAGCTATCAAACAATTTGATGCGATAATGGTAAACAATAATTCAGATTGGTATGATGATGCCCGTTACCAAAAGGCTCTATCGCATTTGAAGATTGATGACATGGCTACTGCAAAAAATTTACTTGAACAAATTGTGTCGGAAAATGGCAAATACAAAAGTGATGCGCAACAGCAATTAGACGAATTAAACAAATAAAATCAAGCAGTAATTGGCAACAAAATTCTGAACGTTGTGCCAGCACCCGATTGCGATTCCTTTACAAATATTTTCCCTTTGTGATATTCTTCAATAATTCTTTTGCAAAGCGCTAAACCCAATCCCCATCCTCTTTTTTTCGTACTATAACCCGGCTGAAAAACTGTTTTAAATTTATCTGAAGGAATTCCTTTACCAGTATCACTCACTTCAATTTGGCATCTATTATTCAATAAATTTATCCTGACAATAATTTCTCCAATACCATCTTCCATTGCATCCAATGCATTGCGAAGTAAATTTTCCATCACCCACTCCATCAAAGGGGCGTTAAATCTCAATTGAATATTTTCATCTGATTCATTAATGAATTTAAAGGCAATTTTACTACCTGCTCTTCGCTGCATATAAGCCATTGAGTTTTGTAAAATTGGCACAATAGGTTGCGTTGTAAGTTCGGGTGCAGAGCCAATTTTACTGAATCTTTGTGTAATGATTTCTAACCGAGCCACATCATTTTGCATATCAGTCAAAGCTTCAATATTTTTTTCCTTCTGCAAATTTTCTTTCAGATAATCTACCCAAGCTGTAAGCGAACTTAATGGAGTAGCAATCTGATGAGCAGTTTCTTTTGCCATACCCACCCATAATTGATTTTGTAAATTTCGATTAGATGCAAAAAAAGCAATATAGGCTACTATCAAAAAAACAATGATAATGGTAATTTGTATAAATGGAAAGTACTTTAAATCAGTAAGCAGGTTGGAATCTTTGTAGAAAATATATTGTACAACTTTTCCATTAGCCGAAATGGGTATTGAATCCTGTGCAATTCTTAGCTTTAACAATTCATATTTCATAACCATTAAATCACTCGAGTCTCTTGATGGATAATTTATACAACTTTGAAAATTCTTTTTTTCATCAGTTAAAATCAATGGAATATTTTTGTTGTGCTGAATGATATTGATTAAAAAACCTATATCTGTATTTTCATTTGCCGTGTTTAAATGCTCATAAGTGTTCGCCAGCATTTCCATGCGGCTGCGTTCTTCTGTTGATAATTTTTCAGCCAATAAATGAGTGTACCAAAGGCTGGTGATTACAATCATTAAAGCCGCCAACAATAATAAAATCCTCAATCGGTTATGAAAATGATAATTATTCATGATTCAATTTTTCTGTGTGCAATTAACGCAATTGAAATCAAACTATTTTATTGAATCGTCCCAATTGATTAATTCTATTTTATCAGGTTGTTTAAAATCAATAGGTTTTTCTTTGGGCTGTTCGCCTTTCAATTCAGCTTTAATCAATTTTTGCATAGTTTGCTGTTCGGCTTTCATATTTTCTTTAAATTTTTGTCGGCTTGCTTTTTTGTTCATAATTATTTTAGGATTGCTGGCATTACCTGTCATTCTGATAAAAACATTAAAACCACTTTTTTCATCTTGCTCCCAGTCAGCATCTTCTGACTTGCCTAACTTTCGAGCAAACACTTCTAACAAACTTACTTTTACCAAATAATCAATATCATTATCAAACTTATGAAATCCAGATAAAGTAAGGTTCACAGCATTGCTTTTAATGTTCATTTCAGGCAAAATAATTTTTCGATTATTTATTTCGACCTGATTTTTTAAGGTGGCAAATTTTAAATGTTCGAGATCTTTCACTTTTAGGTATTTAGACATACTCATTAGCTGAGTAACATTATTGAGTTCCCCATTTTCAATTAAGAAATCTGTGGTAGCGGTAATACTTTCAGGTTTTATTATAAAATTTCTATCAAAATTTCCATGAACTATTGCCTTTCCCGATAGCGCTCCTTTAATTTTTTCCTCTGTAATAATTTGCTGATTGAAATTATTGAATTGATGAAATGTTGATGCAATATCTAATTTTTTAAAATCAATTATATAGTTAAAAGGCAGACTGGAAGATGATTTAAGCATATTGCCAGTTGCATTCAGAGTTCCGTTTTGAGTATTTGTATAAAACTGAAGAATAGAAATTATTGAATCATGCAATATCATATCAGCTGCAACATCGTTTAAAATTAATTTATCCCAGGTAATTGTTTTGCAGCTCGTTTTTAGGTGTAGCGGAAAATCAATCCAGGTTTTTGATGTATCTTTTTTATCTGATGTAGCCACCATTAAGCTATTGATACTAATCTTATCGGCTGCAACAGTCATTTGAATAAAATCTTTTTTATCACTTAGTAAATTTTTTAAAGGAAATTTTCCTGTGCAATTCATATCATTTCCATTTAATCTTAAATTGGTTGGGTTGATAATTAAATAATTGCTGTCTGTTGATATTTTACCATTGATATTTTCCAATTTCCAATCCTTAAAATTAGCCGAAATATTATTTAGCTCAATAGAATTACTGGCAACAAAATTTTGAATTTTATTATTAGGAGAAACAATTAAAGAAGTTTCGAGATGATGTAAAACTATTTGTCCATCAGCACTTTGAGGCCTTTCATTTAAAAAGTTCAGTAAATCCTTTACACTTAAATTACCATCAGCATTCAAATTGATTTCAGTTTGATGATGATTGTTCTCAATATTCATTTGTAACAAAAAAGGATGTTCGAGCATGGCTGAATTAAATTTTTCGATATTAATTTTCCAATCATTCTTTTCTGCTTTTATATTTCCATTCATGCTGATATTCTCGAAATCATTCTTCCAATTGGGTAATGAAAGTTTGCCATCTTTCCAGCTAAAACTGCCGACCACTTCGGGCATTTGATTATTTTGAATTACACCTTTCAAATTCAATTCCATTCCTATCAAACCTTTGCTGTTAATGCCTTTTAGCTTTTCTTTAATTTTTTTTGGAGCAAGTGTAATTATATTTTCAATGGATAAGTTCTTCGCTTTCAGATTCAAATTTATTTCTTTGTCGAGTTTCAAATTGCCATTAATTTCAAACTCATTATCAGCCAATAGAATAGTTGTTTCATCAAATTGGTAGTCGTTTTTATCAATATTGATTTTGATTGCTCCTTTAAATAAAAGTGGTTGGTGAAATGTAAATTCTGGCAACGAAATTGATTGTTCGCCTATTTCATTTTCACTTTCGAAATTGGCAGTAATCAAATCGCCTTCAACTTTACCATCTCCTTTAAAATGATGAATCAAATTTTGAAACACAAAATTGGAGTTCTGATTTTCGACTAACAACAACACTTTTTTTGCTGATAAAGATTCTATTTTAATGGCTGATTGCTTGGTAGAAGAATTACTCTTTTTAAAAACATCAAAATTAGTTGCTCCATTTTTATAGGTGACGCAATGAATGGAAGCATCTTCAATAAAAACAGCGTCAATGTTGTATTTTCCATGTAATAAATCAAAAGTATTAAATCCTAAACCGAAAGATTTAGCCGAAATAAAATCAGGATTTGATGCTGAGTTATCTCGTAAAACAATATCTGAAAAATTGATAGTTGCTTTGGGAAAATGACTAAATAACGAAAAACCGATTTCACCTTTCACAATTAATTTACCTTTCAGTTGGTTATTGATTTCGGTAATAGCAAATCTTTTTATTTTATCTTGAAACACAAAAGTGAAACCAGCAACTAAAAATAAGATTGTACAAATTGCTATCCCCGTAAAAAATAATATTCTTTTAAATTTTTGCCAAAACATAATGGCATTAAAAATAAGATGTTAGAAAATAAAAATAATGATTAAATTTGTAACAACCTCATAATAAAATTATTTATCAAAATGAAAACCATAAAAATATTTTTAGTTTTTCTGTTGTTAAGTCATTTTTGTAATGCACAACAGGCTTTGCTTTCTCCATGTCCTTCTTTATTTATTGGTAAGGATACTTCACTATCATGTAATAGTTGTATCACATTGCATGCTACTAAGTTTCAGATAAAAGCACCTACAACCTATCAAGTTGATTCTATCCCTTTTACGCCTTATCCTTACGCTGGCTCAGTTTTATTTACAGGTACAGATGATGTATGGAGCGATACTATTTCATTACCATTTCCATTTTGTTTTTTCGGAAATACATATCGGAAAATGGTGGTTGGTTCCAATGAACTAATTACGTTTAATACGGCGCAAGCAAATGCATATAATGCCTGGAATTTTTATTCACCACAAACACCATCTTATCCTGATTTATTATCTGGAACATGTACTGTTGGTTCAACCTGTGGTGATGCAGCCAATTCAATTATGTGCCCCTATCAGGATATTGACCCTAGCCTTGGGGGAACGGTGCTTTGGCAGATTTATGGTATAGCTCCATGTCGTCGTTTGGTTGTTAGTTGGGATAGTGTACCAATGTTTAACACCAGCAATTGCCCTGGTCAGTTTGGCACTTCACAATGCGTTTTGTACGAAGGTACCGGAGTAATTGAAATCTATATTAAAGAAAAAGATTCGTGCAGTGCTTGGAATCAAGGCGAAGCGGCGGAAGGAATTGAGGATGCCACTGGTTCAACTGCTTATATGGTGAATGGCAGAAATCTACCTACTGTTTGGGCGGCTTATAACGACGGACGTCGTTTCACTCCTACAGGTTCGGCCTATCCTGTAAGAATTGACTGGTATGATATCAACAACAACTTATTACTTTATAATTCAGATTCATTTACAGTTTGCTTAAATGGTGTTGCCAATAAATCAATTTATGCCAAAGCAACTTATTATACTTGCAGCAACGATTCAGTAATTGTAAAAGATACCATTAAGCTTACTTCAGGAGGTGTAACAACTTCCGTAACTAATTTTGTACCCGTTCATTGTCATAACGAAACCAATGCAAGTTTTACTTACAACATCCTCTCTTCTACACCAGTCCACGTTTATTTAGGTGGTACTTTATTGGGTACTAATCACACTTATTCCTTTTCTAATTTAGGACCAACAGCCTTGATGCCTTTTTATGTAGTTGATTCTTTTGGATGTATGTCACATGATACTGTAAAAATAGTCAACCCATCAGCGCTTTTCTTTTCGCATATTTCACATACTAATGCTACCTGTAATGGCAGCAACGATGGCACTGCTTCGGTTTTAGTTGGCGGTGGAACATCTCCTTATTTCGATACCATCAATGGCATTTCTTCTACTCAATTCAATCTGAATACTTTGACTGTAGGCAGCTATCATTTTGTATTTACCGATGCACATCATTGCACCATTGATACTACGATCAGTATCAGTCAGCCGCTGGCATTTACTGTTTTAATTAAAAATGTGAAGGAACCCTCATGCTTTGGGTATAATGATGGTGAAGTAGTTGTAAATGTGTTGCCTTATAACACCTATACCTATCTGGTTGATGGCATAGTGCAAGGCACCAATGATACACTAAAAAAAATAAATGCTGGCACACATACCATCAGGGCTCAAACAAATGTCAATTGTTTTCATGATACAACAATTACTATAAACCAACCTGCCAAATTTATTACGTGGGTAAATGATTCGCTTGATATTTCTTGCAAGGGTTTACAAAACGGGCACTTTGCCATATCATCTGTTGGTGGAACAAAATTTTATTCTTACGAAATACCTAAACTAATTCCATCATTTTTAACTGATTCTGTATTTCCGAATCTGCCACCCAATCATTATGTGATTTATGGAAAAGATTTACACGGCTGTTTAGATACCGCATCAGTCATCATTTCTGAGCCCGATTCGGTTTTAACAGAAAGCAAAATCACCGATGATGCATCGTGTTATTTTAAAACCGATGGCAAAATTTTAGTAACTGCTTATGGAGGTACACCACCTTACAATATCCATGTTACACCAGTTGACAACACTACCTATTTATCACCTACTCAAGTTGAAACAGGCTTTTATCGCATTAGTGTAGTTGATAATCATGGTTGCAGCCTGACAGATTCAGCTTTTATTGATGTAAAATGTTGCCTGGCATTATTGCCCAACGCCTTTACACCCAACGGTGATGGCGTTGATGATATATACCGTATTTTAAATGCAGGCGATTTCTTAAACTTAAATTCGTTTCAGATATTTAACCGATGGGGCGAAATGGTATATGGCACCACAGATAAAAACGAAGGATGGAATGGACAATACAAAGGCAACCCAGCCCCGATTGGCACTTATATGTATCAGCTTTCGGTTAATTGCAGCAAAGGCAGAACTTTGCAACTGAAAGGCAATGTTACACTTTTAAGATAAAGTGCAGCTATTTTAATACAGCCCAACCAACTTACTCCTTCACAAACTTTGCCGTATGCTGAAAACCTTTTTCATCCGTTGCTTTAATAAAATAAATGCCTTGCGATAAGTTATTTGTATTGAGTTGGCAATTAGTATTTGAATTATTAAATGCCATTTTACAATTAACAATTTGCCCTACAACATTTGTTATTTCAATAGTATTAATGCTGCCAGCCGATAACTGAAGATTAATAAAAGATGAAGTTGGATTGGGATAAACATTTAGTTTGGGTTCTTCTTTTATTTCATTAATGCCGGTTGCATTGGGGTCGAATTGCCAAAGGTCGTTAAGCTTTTTTAGGGAACTAATTGATTTTAACCCTCCAAAAACATACCCCATGTTTAAAATATTGAACCCTACGGAACCCACTCTTATGTTACTTGGTAATGATGTTGTTTGATTCCATAAATCAGTTGTAGAGTTATATACCCAAAAATCATTTACTAAGCCATTATTGGTCTGTCCCAATCCAATATAAGCTTTGTTACCAATAGTAAAACAAGAAGCACCTATCCTACCTGCTGCTGGCATATTAGTTTTTTGAGTCCAGGTATTAAGAAAAGTATCATACTCATATAAATAAGTTGAATATGTGGTAGAACTACCAGAACCTAAACCAATGTAACCTTTATCTCCTATTGAAAAACCTATTCCTTCAGTACCAACATTACTAGTAAAGGTTGCCTTTTGTAGCCAAGAATCAGTAATTGAATTATACTCCCAAAAATCAGAGCGATTTGTAAGTCCGTCATACCCACCACCTAAATATCCTTTATCACCAATACTAAATCCAATAGCAAATGAACGCCAAACTCCAGGAAAATTAGCTTTTTGTGTCCAAGTGTTGGCTAAAGTATCATATTGCCATAAATCATTTGTTAGTATTGCACCTCCTGTGCCAACATATCCTTTTCCATTAATAATAAAGCTAACTGCATATTCTCTATTACCACCTCCAAAATTTGCAACTTGTGTCCATGAATCATTTATTGCATCATACTTCCAAAAATCGCTTAAATCATTTCCGCTACTATCTATCCCTGTACCAACATAGCCGTAATTACCAATACTAAAACCTACTGCACCCATTCTTTTTACCCCTATTAAATTTGCTTTTTGTGTCCAAATACCATTTGTTTGAGCATATAGTAAATGATTTGTTGTAATCAATACAATGAGAAATATTTTACTTTTCATACGGTTTATTGTTTTACAATTTTTTTGAAATACAATTTGCTGCCGATTTCTATTCGGTAAAAATAAGTGCCTGCCGATAGCAAAGTTATATCATTTTGAATTGTTGTTTTGCCATAGTAGGAAAAAGTGAATGGTTGTAAAATCTTAAGAGTATAACTTCACTTCCGCTGGCAAATAAATGAATTACCTAATCGGAAACTTCCGATTGAGCAAATCATAATAAAATGTAAATAAACTAAGTTACATCAGTTCATTTGGCAATAACTCAATTCATTAGCATATTAAATATTGCCATCTACTTTGGTTTTTTAAAATTAACTGCATTCAACATCAAAAATTTTAAAAATCGTCTGCTATCTTTGGCAGCAAATTTTTGAACTCAAATATGCTTCCTTTATCAATTTTATTTAACGGCATCGTTTCAGAGCTGGCAACCAACCCCATGGTTATTTTATCCATTTTTGGCATCGTGATGATGTTTTTGGGTGTGGTAAAAAAAGCTAACGAATGGCTTTTAACGGCAGGCTTGCTGGGTTTGTTGGGTGGCTGGGCAATCTCCATTTTAAATTGGGATACACATATTCCGCATTTCCGGATGCTTACTTTTGATAATATGTCGTTGGCTATGTTAGCCACAGCAATAGCTTTTACTATATTAATATTTTTACTGACCGACCATAAAGAATATGAAGAGTGGAGCAACCGGGCTGAATTTTATGCTTTGTTTTTTTTCTCACTCACAGGCGTAGCTTTAATGCTGAGCTACAGTAATCTATTAATTTTATTTATCGGCATCGAAATTTTATCAATCAGCAGCTATATCATGGCTGGATTCAGAAAAAAAGATTTATTGAGCAATGAAGCATCATTGAAATACTTTTTGATGGGCTCATTTGCCACAGGTTTTTTATTGATGGGCATCGCCTTGATTTATGGCTCAACAGGCTCGTTTGACTTACCAACCATTCATGCCATGGGCAAAGGATTGGGCAATAATATTTCACCACTTTATTTAATCGGCATTATTTTATTAATAGTAGCCATGGCTTTCAAAACCAGCATAGCTCCATTTCATTTCTGGGCACCCGATGTTTATCAAGGTGCACCTACAGCCGCCACAGCCTATATGAGTACAGTGGTAAAATTAGCAGGCTTTGGCGCATTTTACCGTTTGATGTTTGGTGCATTTCAATTCAGCGAATATTCATGGAGCTCAACCATTGTAGCTATGATTGCATTAACACTGATTCTATCTAATTTAATCGCTACCCGTCAGCATAATTTCAAACGTTTGTTAGCTTATTCATCTATTTCGCATGCAGGCTTTATGCTAATGTCAGTATTATATTCCGTTCATTCCATCGAAGCATCAGGCAATTTATTATTGTATATTGTTGGCTATGGAGCTGCCTCTATCATAGCTTTTGGTGCATTGCAATTGGTGCATTACAAAACCGGCAGCGATGAAATTGAAGCCTTTAATGGTTTAGCAAAGCGAAATCCGTTTTTAGCTATCTGTTTGGTTTTAGCAATGTGTTCAATGGCTGGCATACCGCTTACAGCAGGCTTTTTTGGCAAATTTTACATGCTGAAAGGAATAATAGACCAAGGTCATTTATGGTTAGCAATTGTGGCTGTGTTATTTTCGGCTGTAAGTTTCTATTATTATTTTGCCGTAATAAAAGCCATGTATTTAACCCCAAATGAAGATGCTGAAACTATTGCATTGAATCCCTATCAGATATTTTTATTTGGCATAGCTAGCTTAGCCATTTTAGTTTTTGGTGTAATGCCAATGTTGATTAAAGGACTGCTTTAAAACTATTTTTTTGTAAGATGAAAATATTTTGCGTAGGCAGAAATTATGCCGCCCATGCCAAAGAGTTGGGTAATGCGACCCCCGAAGCTCCGGTTATATTTATGAAGCCGGCAACAGCTTTGTTAAAAGAAAAATATTTTTTCCTGCCCGAGTTTAGTAACAATGTTCATTACGAAACAGAATTGGTATTAAGGATTGGTAAAAACGGAAAAGCAATTGAAGAGAAATTTGCTCATCGTTATATCAGTGAAATATCCGTCGGGATAGATTTTACTGCTAGAGATTTGCAGGAAAAACAAAAGCAGAAAGGATTGCCTTGGGAAATTGCTAAATCATTCGATAATTCAGCAGTAGTAGGTGATTTTTTAAATGCCAAAGAATATAATTTACAAAAAGTAAATTTTAAGTTGATGCTCAATGGCGAAGAAAAACAAAATGGCGACACTGCCAATGTGATTTTTAATTTCAATTATATCATTCATTACATCTCACAATATTTTACGCTGCAACAAAATGATTTAATTTTTACTGGCACACCTGAAGGAGTAGGTCAGGTAAAAGCAGGCGATAAATTAGAAGGATTTATTGAAGAGAAAAAGCTTTTTGAAATAGGGATAAAATAATCACTCCACCCCTTTTTCTGAAATCAGCCAAATTAGCATGGCAAGCGATGCGCCGCCCATTTCTAATTCACGGCGATTTACATTTTCGAATCTGTCATTAGCCGTATGATGATAATCGAAATAGCGTTGTCCATCCACATTTAATTCAATCAGACAAGTATTAAGCGGTTCTAACCTGCCAACATCAGCACCACCATTTCCTCCTTTATCCCATTTTGAAAATGGATATTTTTCAAACAAATTTTTCCAGGAATAAATTTTATCAATAGCTGTTTTATTTTTTCCACCAATGCTAAAACCCATTGGGGTAAAGCCGCCGCCGTCGCTTTCTAAGGCAGCAATAAATTTTTTATTGCTGCGTTGTGCATCTTCAAAATAAGCTTTGCCGCCACGTCCACCATTTTCTTCGTTCATAAAAGCAACGGCTCTGATGGTACGTTTTGGTTTCCAACCTAGTGCTTTAATGATGCGCAAAACTTCAATGCTTTGCATCACACCAGTGCCATCATCATGTGCACCTTCGGCTAAATCCCAGCTATCCAAATGCCCACCAACAGTGATGATTTCATTGGGAAATTCGCTGCCTTTAATTTCACCTACCACATTATAACTCAATTCATCAGGCAACATTTTACAATCATCATACATGTAAAATTCAACAGCAGCAGCACCTTGCAAGCTATAGTGCAATAAATCGGCATCATTGGTTGCAATGGCTAAAGCAGGAATATGTTTAATTGTATCCACATAACCCATTGCACCAGTGTGTGGAAAATAGTCATGTGAATGTGTTAAACTGCGAACCAAAACCCCTACTCCACCATACTTGGCAGCCCGTGAAGCACCTGACCAACGTTGGTCGCCAGCTTTACCATAAGCAGCACCAGCGTTTATTTCTGTAGGATCCATCGGGCGATTGTAAAAAACAATTTTACCTTTTATCTCACCACGTTTACCTAATGAATCTAATTGTCGCCATGAAGTAATTTCAACCATCGATGCTTTGATACCAGTTGCAGGTGTACCATCTGAATTGCCCAATGCACATACATTTACAGGCATTGGCGATAATCCTTTGCGATAAATAATACCTTCTTCTTTTGTGCCTCTAACCCAATGTGGCACCATGCAAGGCTGCCTTAAAACAGTATCAGCGCCCATTTCTTTCATCAACATCGCTACATATTCTAAGGCTTCATAAGCTTGCTTCGAGCCACTTAATCTTGCACCGATTGATTTGCACAAATGCTCTAAGTTTTTATAACTTTTCCCATTACTCATGGCTTCGTTATAAACAGCTCTAATCTGCATGGAATCAGTGTTTTGAGCAAATGAAAACTTGGCAAAAAGCAAAATGGTAATTAATAATATTTGTTTCTTCATTTGGTGAAGTTAAGATGAAAATATTTTTATTGGATAACAAAGTTGTTACAAAAAAAAACTGTTCAACACCCATCATAAATGATTGTTGAACAGTTTTAATACGAAGTAATTATTTACTTCAAAGCTTTAACTAAAATTATTTTTTAGGAGCTTCGTGTTTTGCATCTTTAGCTTCATGTTTAGCTTCTTTTGCTTCGTGTTTTGCATCTTTAGCTTCATGTTTAGCTTCTTTTGCTTCGTGTTTTGCTTCCTTAGCATCTTTAGCTTCGTGTTTTGCTTGTGCAGAGGCATTTAATGTGAAAGCAGCTAATGCAATTGTTGAGAATAAAATTACCTTTTTCATTTTAAAAAAATTTGATTTGTTATTAATTAATGACACAAAGCTAAATATTAATTAATGCTTAAGTCGTCGTTAAGAATTCATTTACAATTTCATAAGTTGAGTGATAAAATTTGTTTCAATAAATGCGTTATAAATTTTTATAACTTCGTAGCATGAATCGCTTAAAAATATTTGTTGAAATGCAGGCATTTGGTGTATGCACCTGGATGGCGGAAAAATCAGGGATAGCTGTAAGCCGAACAAGATTGTTTTTTATCTACCTCACATTTTTAACTTTAGGTTCGCCCATTGTTTTTTACTTGATAATTGGATTTTGGTTGAATTTAAAAAAATATTTTTCTCAAGCAAAACGCAATCCTGTTAAATATTTATAGCCTTTTCTTGAGTTCAGATTCAATCAATTCAATTGGATTAGCATTCCCTTTTAAGTCAATTATCAACTGACATTTTTCATATAGTTTTTGACGTTGTTCAAATAATTGGAGAAGTTTTGATTCAAAATCTTTGCCTTCCATAGCTTTTAATAGTGGGCGTTTTCCTATCTGTTCCTTATTATTTAATCTTTTAAAAATTGTTTCGAAATTCTGTTTCAAAAAAACTGTTATACCATTTTGATTCATCCATTTTTCGTTGACTAAATCAGTAATTGTGCCGCCACCGCAAGCCACAATCATATTATCATACACAGCAAGATCAAGTAAATATTCATGTTCAATTTTTCTGAATTCGGTTTCTCCAAATTGTTTAAATAATAAATTTATTTTACTAAAAGTTTTTTCTTCAATATAGTTATCTAAATCTACAAAATAATAATTCATCTGAACCGCCAATTGTTTGCCTATAGTGGTTTTGCCACTGCCCATAAATCCATTTAAAAAAATCCGCATCAGGTATTTATAAATTGTTTGCAATATTAATTTAAAAAAAACGTTTCTGATTAGCGAAAACATTTTTTGAAATTTGAACAATTCTTAAAATATGATTTACTTTGAAAATATGAAGCGCCGTATTTTTTTCTTTTTATTAATGACTTTGTGCAACACCATGCTTTGGGCACAAACTATTCATTCAGGTGAAATTATTTTAAAATGGAACGAAACCCCTGTTCAAATAGAAACTACGGGTGGCTTAACACAGCAATATTTAACCTTTGAAGGCGCAACAATCATAGGTGAAAATATGCGTTTACTACCTCAATTCTTTTATAAAAAAGAAGTCCCAAATAATGACGAATACATTGTAAAAATTGTTCGTCAACAAATTTCTACGACAGCCAATGTATATCCAAAAACTGCTGTGGGTGATGACTTCAAAACGGAAGTAAAAATTTCGGAAGAACGTGGTAAATATTTTTTACTGGTTACAATCATTCCGTTACGATTAAATTTATCGGGGCAATTAGAAAAATTAACACACTTCGATTTGGAGTTTGAAATAGCAGCAACTCATCCTGCTTCAAATCAAAATCAAGCCCTAAGAAAAAGTGCAACTCATTCAATATTAGCTACTGGGCGTTGGTTTCAAATCAGTACCAATGCTGATGGTATTTACCGAATTGATGCCAACTTAATACAACAAATGGGTTTAGATATTTCGAGTTTCGATCCTCAAAATATCAGATTGTACAGCATGGGAAATGGCAATGTTCCTGAATTAAATTCTACTCCACGACCAGATGACTTAGCTGAAATGGCAATTGAAGTTGTTGGTGAAAATGACCACCACTTTGATGTTGGAGATTATGTTTTATTTTTTGGGCAAAAACCAGATAAGCTTTTTTATGATGGTAATAATAATTTTCATCACGAAAAAAACTTATACAGTAATCAAACCTATTATTTTTTAACTGTTGATTTAGGAGCAGGAAAACGTATTAGTACACAAGCCAGTGGTGGCTCTCCAAATACTACCGTTACTTCATTTGACGATTATCAATATGTAGATAACGATGGAATTAATTTAGCACATACAGGCAGACAATGGTTGGATGCGAATGATTTTGAATCGAACCCTTCGCATGTTTACAATTTCAATTTTCCGAATTTAATAACTACTGAACCTCTTGTTCTAAAAACTTTTGCAGCTGCTCAAACCATTGCCAATACTGTTTATGTAGATGTGTTAGTAAATGGAAATACAATTACAAGTTTATTATTAGGTTCATATGTACCTCAATACGATTTACCAATTGCATCTTATGCTCAAGCTACAAAAAGCATCAATGTTTCATCAGGCAATGTTGCAGTACAAATGAATTTAAGAAATCCTAATACTGGCATTGCTGCTAATGCATGGATGGATTATTTGGTATTGCAGGCACGGCGAAATTTAATTTTAACTGGAAGTCAAATGCAATTTGCTGATTCAAGAAGTGTTGGTTCAGCTTATGTTGCCAATTTTGTAGTGAGCAATTATTCGAATCAAACTATTTGGGACATTACCCATCCGTTGCAACCACTTGTGCAGCAAGGAATAGTAAATGGTTCACAATTTTCATTTTCAATTCCTACCGATTCACTGCATAGCTTTATAGCATTTAATGGAGCATACTTGTCACCTAACTATATTGGCGCTGTTGCTAATCAGGATATTCATGGGCAGATTGCAAATTCCCCTGAAGTGATTATTGTATCGCATCCTGATTTTTTAAGTGCCGCCAATTCACTTGCTAGTTTTCATCAGAACACTTTACATCAAACTACTTTAATGTTGCCAACAACTCATGTTTATCAAGAGTTTGGCGGAGGCAAACCCGATGCTGGTGCCATCAGAGATATGGTAAGAGCATTTTATAAAGCTGCCGGAACTGATACCTCCAAAATGCCTAAATATTTAATTTTGATTGGAGATGGTTCGTATGACAACAGAAATATTACAACAGGTAATACTGCATTTATTCCCACCTATGAAAGTGGCAGCAGCATTGACCAAGCCAGCTCTTTTACCTCAGATGATTTTTATGGTTTGCTGAGTGATAATGAAGGAAGTACTATTGAATCGGGAAATCAGTTATTAGATATTGCTGTTGGCAGATTAACTGTGAAAACAGCTACTGAAGCTAATGCTGTAGTGAATAAAATCATCAATTACAAATCGAATAATACATTTGGCAACTGGCGAAATATGATCACATTTGTGGCTGATGACGGCGACCAGAATACACATATCAATGACGCAGATAGCTATACCACTATTATTGCATCCAATCATCCTGAAATAAATATTGATAAAATATATTTTGATGCATATAAAGAACAACAATCATCGGCTGGTGCAAGATACCCAGATGCACATGATGCTATTATCCGCCGAATTGAAAGTGGTACATTGGCGATGAATTATACAGGTCATGGCAGTGTGATTGGCTGGTCGCATAAAAGAGTTTTTGAAACACCTGATATTGTTGACTTAACTAATTTTAATAAGTTACCATTGTTTATTACTGCCACCTGCGAATTTAGTATGTATGACCAACCTGATAAAGTAACTGCTGGCGAACATTTATTGCTGAATGAAAATGGTGGTGCAATTGCGTTGATGACTACTGCCCGATTGGTTTATACAGGTGGTAACAAAGCCATGAACCAAAATATTTATAGTTATTTTTTTAATAAAGATGCCAATGATAAGCATTTAACCATTGGTGAAATTTTCCGATTGGCAAAAAATGCAACACCGCAAGATGATAACAACAGAAAGTTTACATTGCTTGGCGACCCTGCTATAGCACTTGATTTTCCGGAAATTAAAGTTCGTAATTTAAAAATCAATAATCATGCTATTAATAATGATACATTAAAAGCTTATGGCAAATACACCATTAATGGGCAGGTAACCGATAAAATGGGCAATTTATTAAGCAATTTTAATGGTGTAGTTTATCCCACTATTTTTGATAAGGCCGAAGCTGTTACTACATTAGGAAATGACCCAAGCAGCCTTACCAGAAATTTCATTTTACAAAAAAATGCTATTTATAAGGGTAAAGCAACTGTTAAAAATGGTTTGTTTCAATACACTTTTATTGTGCCAAAAGATATTTCATACAGCGTTGGCAAAGGAAAATTCAGCTATTATGCCAATGATAATACAATTGATGCCAGCGGCTACGATGGCTTGGTGAATGTGGGTGCAATTGCTGATTCAAGCATTAAAGATAAAGTGGGGCCGAATATCAAAATTTATATGAACGATTTGAAATTTGCCAATGGTGGTAATACAGACCCTAATCCTACTATGATTGTGAAACTGCAAGACCAAAGCGGCATCAATACTGCTGGTAATGGCATCGGGCACGATATTACCCTTACACTTGATAATGATAATAAAGACAAGCAAACAATGAATGATTATTATGAGAGTGATTTAGATAATTATCAAAAGGGGACAATAAATTTTCCATTAAAAAATTTAACGGCTGGTGCACATACTTTAAAAGTGAAAGCTTGGGATGTATTTAACAACTCCAGCGAAAGTGAAATTCAATTTACGGTTACCTCACAAAAACAACTGGCTCTGGCTCATGTATTAAATTACCCGAATCCATTTACAACACATACCACTTTTTTCTTTGAGCATAATATGCCTGATCAATTGTTGGATGTGCATATTACAGTTTTTACTATCACAGGCAAATCCGTTAAAACTATTAGACAACAGGTTGTTACTGATGGTTATATCAGTCGTGATGATATTAGTTGGGATGGGACAGATGACTTCGGGGATAAATTAGCCAGAGGCGTTTATATTTATAAAATCACTATTAAAAATAACACCGGGCTTTCGCAAAGCAAAATCGAAAAATTGGTTATTCTGTAAACCAGTTTCATAAAGTCGCTGCTGCTAATTTCTCTCAGATTTGGTGAAGTGAATATTTCAAAAATCAAGCTTAAAATTTCATCTTTTTGATATTATTATCTTCAGAAATTCTTTTTAGGCTGTATAGTAGTGTTATTAATCTATAATTAAAATATAGTTTCAAAAAAGAATTAAATAATCAAAATAAAATTCTGCTATTTTGCCAATACCCCATATCTGCGAACCATGGCTTCGGCTTTGGGTATCAGCTTTTGCATATTGGCAATGCGGCTTTCATCGCTGGGATGGTCGCTTAAATAAACGGGTGGTTTAGCCCCTGTCATTTGTTTCATACGTTGCCAAAAAGGAATAGCTTCATGTGGGTTATAACCAGCCAAGGCCATAAACATCAATCCCATTTCGTCGGCTTCGCTTTCTTGCAATCTTGAATGAGGCAAAGCAATAGCCACAGTTGACCCCACACCATACAATTGATTAAAAATATTTACAGTTTGTTGTCCTTGATTTGCCAAAGCCACACCTAAGGCGGTGCCACCTAATTGCAAGGCTAATTGTTCGCTCATGCGTTCATTGCCATGACGGGCAATGGCATGCGAAATTTCATGCCCTAACACCACAGCTAATGCATTTTCATTTTGAGTTACAGGCAACAAACCACTATACACCACCACCTTGCCACCAGGCATACACCAAGCATTCATCTCTTTATTATCAACCATGTTAAATTCCCATTTATACCCTTCAATGCGTTGTGTATTTTTATTTTTAGCTAAATAGGCTGATACTGCAGTAGCAATTCGTTGCCCAACTCGTTGCACCATAGCTGCATCAGCGGTGCCAGCATCTACTTTTGATTTAGATAAAAAATCATTATAACTGGTTAATGCCAAACTCATCATTTCACTTTCAGGCAATAAATTCATTTGCTTTCTGCCAGTGATAGGCACTCGGCTACATCCATCAAAAAGTTGTGCTGCAATAATTAAACAAGCAACAAAAAGTATTTTCTTCATCTTATTAAAAGCCTTGTACTTTAAAATCATTTAATCATCAATTTTCCTTCTTTCACTAATCCATTTTCTTTTGAAATAATTTTATATAAATAAACGCCGCTGTTCAAATTATATTCAGAAAGTTTTATGGCTTGTTGAGCAAAGGTGGTTGTTAGCATTTTTTCTCCTAAAATATTATACAGTTCAAATTGCATATTCTCATCAGTTCCGCTGCTATGCAGAATTCCATTGCTGGCAACAGGATTTGGAAATAACTTAATAGAATTTTTCATTACGTTGGTTACCCCAGTTGATGAAGCAGTAGTATCATTATCTAAAATACTAATCTGGCAAGAGATATTGTTGCCAATGGTACAATTGTTAATGGCACTTAATGACAATATAATATTTTCGGTAGATTCAATCAGGTTATCATCTACAATATGCAGCTGTATGCTCGATGAAGTATAAGTAGCAACTACAGATACAGGTGATGTAGTAATCATGCTGTAATCAGCATTTAAAGTAGCTGAGCCACTTAATGTATAACCAAAAGTAAGGTTAGCATTGTTAGGCGTAGAAATGGTGATTGGAATTGAAATAGTACCTGCACTTTCAATATAGGAATAATTAGTTTGTGCAAACTGAACACTAGGTAAAGTCACTGCGTCATTATCTAAAATAGAACCACTGAAAGTATTGTTAGTTCCTAACTGTGCGCTATTGGTTGGGTTGCTTAATACAATGGTAAGATTTTCAGTTGGCTCAGTAATTAAGTCATCAATAATATGAACTGAAAAATATTGTGTTGCAGATGAATTTGCAGGGAAAGTAATTACCTGTGGTGAAGTAGCATTATAATCGCTACCACTTGTTGCAGTTCCACCTGTAATAGTTACAGTTACTGATGTTGGCGAACTGTTAGGGTTTGTGATAGTGATTGGAATTTGCACCGTGCCTACACTTTCAATCCAGTTAGCTGATGTGTTCTGAAACTGAATAGAAGGAATTAAAGTTGGCGGATCATTATCAATAATAATGATACTATCCGCTGAGTAGTTGGTAATAGTGCAATTGCTCACAGAGGTTAAATTAAAATCAAACCATTCTGTTGGTTCGTTAATATTATCATCAATAATTGGAATTAAAACAGTTAATGGTCCGATCGTATTTGGTGGGAATACTAATGTAGTTGGGAAAGACGTGTTATTATAGTCAGAACCTGCGATAGCTGTATTGTTAGCTAAATTTACCTGAACTTTTACAGTGTCACAGAAAGGTTGGTTCAACCCAACTACAATATAAGCGCTGCCTGCATTTTCAACAATTGAAGTGGTAGCCGATAGTACATAAGCATTAGGCAAAGTATCATTTTGATTAATATTTAAAGTATAAATAGAATCGTTACCCAAGGTTCCATTAACAGCATTTCTTAGTTTCAATTTTATTGTTTCCAAATTTTCAGGTAAACAGTCATTAATGACAGTTACTGCAAAATATTGGGTATCTTTTGGTGAAGTGAAAGTAACAGTTTGATTTGTAAAAGTAAAATCGCTGCCTGATGTAGCTGTTGAATTTACTGCATCAAAATATACATTTACTGTGTAAGGTGTTGCGCCGATTGCACCATTAGCTGCTACAGGTATTTGATAAGTTGTAGCTGTTTCGTTTACCGAAATTCCGAATGGTGTAAGAAAACTATAAACTGGCGGACCATCATTGTCTTGAATAAATACCGTAGTACTTCCGTAAACATTTGTAACACCATTATTAATAGTAGAAATATCTATGATGATAGATTCTGTTGATTCCTGAATGTTATCGTCAATAATGTGTAAGGTGATAAATTTCAATGAATCACCAGGATAAAAAATAATCGAATCGTTTTGTGAGATGTTGTTGTAATCAACATTCCAGATAGCTGTTCCTGTTCCGTTAATATTAGTATAAACAACCACAGTATCGCAATAACGATGAGATAAAGCAACTGGAACAGTTATGCTACCTGCACTTTCGATATAGCTGGTTGATGCCGGAAATAAAATATTTGGTAATGAATCATTAGGATTAATATCAATCAATAAAACCGAATCAGTACCTAAAGTTGCACCATTGGTAGGATTATATAATTGTAATACCGGACTTTCTACCCCTTCAGTTATACAATCATCTACAATTGTAAATGCAATAGTATCGTATTGTTTACCAGCTGGAAATGTGATGGTTTGTGTGGTGAAAATATAATCAGCAGGTTGAGTTGTAGAAGCTAATAAATTAACAGCAACAGTTACAGAATAAGATGCACTTGGTATTTGGTTTAGTTGAATTGGTAAATACATAGTGCCAAAATTTTCATTCACTGCCCAATAGGTAGGTTGCGTAAAACTAATTTGAGGAGCAAAATCATTATCCAAAATATAAAGGGTATGATTGCCATTAAAAGAATCAACTAAACTTGATTTATTAAAAGTTGAAGTAATTAAAAATTGCACCGATTCGGTTGGTTCAGGAATTAAATCATCGATTATATGTATGGTATCATTAGCTAAATAACCGCTTGCATATTGCGAATAAGGTAAAAAAACTAATGTTTGCGTCGTTGTATTGTAGTCACTGCCCGATGTTGCACTACCGCCAATTACCTGAACGGTTACAAATGTAGTATCGCCATTTGGATATTGCAATGTTAAAGGAATTTGATGACTACCCACCGATTCAAGAACAGTATCAGTATTAGTTTCAAAACCAACTGTTGGGTGGTAGCCGCATGGATACATTGTGTGCCATCCAACGAATGAAAATGTGCTACCAGGGTAAACATCCCATTGATAACGACTTACATTCCAGTCTTTTTCACCAAAACTAATATAAGGCTTGCGCACCAGAGTAATGTTATGTGTTGAATCAGCAACTCCAACAGGAAAACCCGGACTGCTTGGAAAAACAACACATTTAAAGCCAATCATATCTAAAGTATCGCCGTTAAAGGAATTGATTAAATAAATTACATCATTGCCATTAAAATTCAAATTCGACCATGTTGTATCTCTTTCTGCTGCAACAAGAGGATCAACATTTCCACTTGTTCCATTATTTATAACATAAACACTATCAGGTTGTAATAAATAAGAGGGTAAATAAAAAGTATTCGTAATGTTACAATTACCATTGTTCTCAACACTCAAATTATAATTAGATAAATTGATTGCTGAGTTTGTTGGGTTATACAATTCAATCACTTTGCTACCGCCATAACCAGGACCGGGTTCATCATATTCACTAATAAAAATATCAGCACACGAAATGTGATAAGTTGATTGTGCTTTTGAAAAATTTGCTATTACCAACAAACAAAACAAAAAGTAAAGCTTACGCATAATTTGAAAATTTGTTCAAAAATAAAATTTTTACTTGCAATTGCAATTTATTTTAAGTTAAAAAAGGATATTAATATCAGCCTCGTAACATTATTGAGATTTTATTACAGTATTATTTTTGAAAAATTATCTTTGCCAAAAGTAAAAAAAAATATTATGAACGGTTCTATCCTCGACACCATTGGTAACACACCTTTGGTGAAATTGCAAAAAATCAATCCATACAAGCATGTAGAAATTTGGGTGAAGCTGGAATTTATGAATCCTAGCGGAAGCATAAAAGATAGAATTGTGAAATACATTATTGAAGATGCTGAAAAAAATGGTTTGTTAAAGCCCGGTGGAACGATTGTGGAAAATACCAGCGGTAATACTGGTGCTGCCGCAGCCATGATGGGTGCAATAAAAGGGTATAAAGTTATTTTAACAATGCCCGATAAAGTGAGTATTGAAAAACAAAATGCATTAAAAGCGTTTGGTGCACAAGTGGTTGTTACTCCCACATCGGCAGCACCCGATTCGCCTGATCATTATGTGAATACAGCTATCAGAATTGCGAATGAAACACCAAATAGTTTTCGCATCAATCAATATGATAACCCTAAAAATCCTTTAGCGCAATATCTTTCAACTGGTCCTGAAATTTGGGAACAAACGAATGGAAGAGTTACACACTTTGTAGCTTCAGGTAGCACTGGTGGCACCATTAGCGGCATCAGTAAATATTTGAAAGAGAAAAATCCGAAAGTTTTTTCCTTCATGGCTGACCCATTTGGCTCAATTTATTATGACTATTTTAAAACTGGAGAAGTGCGCCACGACGGTAGTTGTAGTTATCAGGTGGAAGGTGTTGGCGAAGACCATATCAACCAAGCAATGGATTTTAAAATGGTAGACGACATGATTCAGTTTAATGATGACAATGCATTTACAACAGCTCGTTTGTTGGCTCGTGAAGAAGGCATTATTGGCGGTGGCACAGGTGGAGCCAATGTTTGGGCGGCTTTGCAATTAGCTTCAAGATTAACTGAACCAGCTGTAATCGTTACTGTAATTCCTGATAACGGCGCAAAATATTTAAGTAAGTTTTACAACGATGAATGGATGAAAGCGAATAATTACAAATT
>CANFST010000007.1 GCA_947449695.1 Chitinophagales bacterium | reverse complement strand
TTGGTGCAAAATCATCAATGTTCATTCCACGGCTCAGATAATATTCTACATAAGTAAATCCATTTGCTAAAGTGAAAGCAAGCTGAGTGATAGGATTGGCGCCAGCTTCAGCAATATGATAACCGCTGATACTAACCGAATAAAAATTACGAACTTTTTGTTCGATGAAATATTGCTGCACATCGCCCATCAGTTTCAATGCAAATTCTGTTGAAAAAATACAAGTGTTTTGTGCTTGGTCTTCTTTCAAAATATCAGCCTGAACCGTACCACGAACGGATTGCAAAGCTTTTGCTTTTAATTGTTCATAAACATCTTTTGGTAAAACATCTTCACCACTTAATCCTAACAATCCTAATCCCAATCCATCATTTCCTTCAGGCAATGCGCCGTTATATTGTGGTGCATTCTTTAATTTTTCTTTAGGAATTTCAATCTTATTTTCTTTGATGTATTTTTCACATTCTTGGTCAATTGCAGCATTCATGAAAAATGCTAAAACCATTGGTGCTGGCCCGTTGATGGTCATACTCACCGATGTTTTTGGGTCGCATAAATCAAAACCGCTGTACAATTTTTTTGCATCATCTACCGTTGCAATACTCACACCGCTGTTACCAATTTTTCCATAAATATCTGGTCGAACCGCAGGGTCTTCACCATACAACGTAACGCTGTCAAACGCTGTACTCAAACGCTTTGCAGGCTGTCCTAAAGAAACATAATGGAAACGTTTGTTGGTTCTTTCTGGTCCGCCTTCGCCAGCAAACATACGTGTTGGGTCTTCGCCCTGACGTTTCAATTCAAATACACCAGCAGTGTAAGGAAATTCTCCTGGTACATTTTCCTGCAATTGCCAACGTAGAATATCGCCCCAATCTTTGTATTTCGGTAACACCACTTTTTTGATTTTCGTTCCACTCAAAGAAGTTGTGGTCAATGGTTGTTTGATGACTTTATCACGAACTTTGTATTCATAAAATTCGCCAGCGTATTGTTGTTTTCTATTTTCCCAATTGCTTATTAAATCTTTGCAATCATGATGTAAGGCTTTTTCAAATTTTGTTTTAATGGCTTGCAAATCAGCATTAGCAGCCATTTCCTTTATTTGTTGTACACCTTCAATCTGATATAATTTTGTAGCCAGTGTGCATTGCTCATTTACCCAATTGTCGTAAGACTCATTGTTTTCAGCTATTTCAGCCAGATAACGAACTCTTGCAGGAGGAATGATTTGAGATTTTGTAGCCGTGTTTTTTTCGTGATGCGTATCTGTTTTTCCCCAATCAACATCGCATTTTTTCTCCATCGCATCCACCAATAATTCAAACAATTGATTTACACCAGTATCATTAAATTGTGAAGCAATGGTGCCCACAATCGGCAAGTCCTCATCTTTTGCTGTAAATAAATTGTGATTGCGTTTGTATTGTTTTTTTACATCGTGCAAAGAATCTAATGCACCTGCTTTATCAAATTTATTGATAGCAATTACATCGGCATAATCCAGCATATTTATTTTCTCTAACTGAGATGCAGCGCCGTATTCAGGCGTCATTACATACAAGCTCACGTTGCAATAATCTAAAATAGAAGCATCGCTTTGGCCAACACCAGCACTTTCTAAAATTACAAAATCAAATGCCGCAGCTTTGCAAACATCAATTGCTTCTTGCACATGAGCACTCAAAGCCACTTCGCTATCACGTGTTGCTAACGAACGCATATACGCTCTTGAATTATGAATCGAATTCATTCTGATTCTATCGCCTAACAATGCACCACCAGTCTTCTTTTTAGATGGGTCTACAGAAATTACAGCAATTGTTTTATCGGAATAGCGATTTAAAAAACGTCGAACAATTTCATCTGTAACGCTTGATTTTCCTGCACCTCCAGTACCTGTGATACCAAGAACAGGAATGGTTGTTTTTGATTTATTGATTTGTTGATTTGATAATTTTCCGTTTTCAGCCAATGTGATTAATTGTGCAATTGCGTTTTCATCTTTGCTGCTAAGCTTTGAATTAAGCGTCGAGATGTCGGCTCTTTCAACTGTACTGAAATCGCATTGTTTCACCACATCTTCAATCATGCCTTCCAAACCCATGTGACGGCCATCATCTGGCGAATATATTCTGTTGATGCCGTATGCATGTAATTCTTCAATTTCAGTTGGCAAAATAGTTCCGCCGCCACCGCCAAAAATTTTGATATGGGCACAACCTTTTTCTCTCAACAAATCATACATGTATTTAAAAAACTCAACGTGCCCACCTTGATAGGATGTGATAGCAATGCCCTGAGCATCCTCTTGTATAGCACAGTCCACAATATCAGCAGCGCTTCTGTTATGCCCAAGATGAATTACTTCAGCACCTTTTGCCTGCATGATGCGGCGCATAATATTTATGGCAGCATCATGTCCATCGAACAACGAAGCAGCGGTAACAATTCTCACTTTATTTTTCAGCGTAAAACTCATACTCTTATTTTTTCAAAAATTAGTGAGCAAATATAAGGCATGAAACCAATGAAATGTTGCAACTTTTAAGCAACCGATGCTAAAATTCACAGATAAAAATTGCACCTTTGCACACCAAATTTTTAGCCAAAATGCACAGTCGTAGAAATCTTAGAATTAAAGTGATGCAAGCGTTGTATGCTCATCAACAAAATCCATCTCGTGATTTTTTATCGTTGCGAAAATCTTTGCAACAAAGCATTGGCGAAACCGATAAACTTTTTTTGTTCAATATTTATTTCTTGATTCGTGTTGCTGAATTTAGTATAGATGATTTGCAGGTGCAATCAGAAAAACATTTATCAACTGCCGATGAAAAAAATGTAAGTACTTTAATTTACAAAAATGCATTGGTTCAAAAACTTACTGGTGATGAGTATTACAGAGGTTTTGTTGAAAAGCAAAAACCACATTTAAAAACTGATGAAGATTTAGTTCGTAAGTTTTATTTAGAATTAAAAAAATCGGAAGAATACAGAAAATTTGTTGCTGAAAATTCTGCTGATGACAAAAATCTGTCGAAGATCTTTCAATTTTTATATGGTGAAATGATTTACCAAAGCGAAACTTTTGATTCGTGGATGGAAGATTTATATCCTATTTGGGCTGATGAGCACACCTTTGTGCACAAGCAAGTGGATACCGCTTTGAAGACGGGTGAAATCGGTTTGGATGATAAAGAAGATGATGCCGTAAAATTCAGTTTTCAATTGTTGGAAAAAACTTTTGATTGCGAAAATGAATTGATGGAACTCATTAAACCAAAATTGAAAAACTGGGATGCCGACCGCTTAGCTGCCATAGATTTGATTTTGATTAAAATGGCTTTGAGCGAAATTCTTTATTTTGAAAATATTCCTGTTAAAGTTTCTATCAATGAATACATTGATATTTCTAAATTATACAGCACACCCAAAAGCAAAGATTTTGTAAACGGCATGGTTGACAAAATCAAAAATGAATTGATGAGAGATGGGAAAATACAAAAAAGCGGCAGGGGTTTAGTGAACGATTAATTCATTGCCACAGCAGCTTTCGTCAATTTTCTTTCACCAATTTGTTGACGCCACATAGCGTAATACAAACCTTTTTCTGCCAACAAATCTTCGTGTTTGCCTTGTTCAATTACGTTACCTTTTTCCAACACAAAAATTCTATCAGCATGCATAATGGTGCTCAAACGATGAGCAATTAAAATCGTGATGATGTCTTTGCCAACATTGATTTGGCGCACTGTTGAAGCAATTTCTTCTTCAGTTAATGAATCTAAAGAGGAAGTTGCTTCATCCATTATCATCAATTTTGGATTACGCAACAATGCACGTGCAATTGATAAACGCTGCTTTTCGCCGCCACTCACTTTTACGCCACCTTCACCAATCAAAGTGTCTAAGCCTTTATCAGCACGTGCTAACAGATTATGACAGCTTGCTTTTTTTAATGCTTGCATAATTTCTTCATCAGTTGCGGATGGATGAACGAACAATAAATTTTCTTTGATAGTGCCCGAAAATAGTTGTGTATCCTGTGTTACGAAACCAATTTGATTTCGCAAATCATTAAAGTCGATGGAGTTTTCATCATCGCCATTGTAAAAAATACTTCCTTTTTGTGGGCGATATAAACCTACCAACAATTTCATCAGTGTAGTTTTTCCACTACCCGAAGGTCCAACAAAGGCAATGGTTTCACCCAGATTTACTTCAAATGAAATATCATCAATTGCATTCTGAGAAGCACTTTGATGTTTGAAAGCAACATGTTTGAATTCTAATTTTTTTATCGCTTCTAAATGAATTGGTTTTTCAGGAGATGGCTCCGGTGGCTTATTCATCAGCGTATTAAAATTATTGAGCGATGCTTCTGCTTCGCGATATGACAAAATAATATTGCCAATTTCTTGCAGCGGTCCAAAGACAAAAAACGAGAAAATTTGCATGGTTACTAATTGGTCTGGACGCATTTTATCTCTAAAAATCAACCACATCATTAAAAAGAAAATCACTTGGCGCAAAGTATTTACCATAGTGCCTTGCAAAAAATTAAGGCTGCGAATGCGTTTTACTTTGGTTAATTCTAAATTTAAAATCTTAAACGTGTTTTTGTTTAAACGATTTACTTCTTGGTCAGTCAAGCCCAAACTCTTTACCAATTCAATGTTTCGGAGCGATTCAGTTGTTGAGCCAGCCAATGAATTGGTTTGCGACACAATATTTTTTTGAATGGATTTTATTTTTTTGCTTAACCAGTTTGTTACAGTTGACAACAAAAAAATGCCGATGATATATACGATTGGCAAACTCCAATGAATGAAAACTGAAGCATACGCAAACACAAAAATTACACCCACAATGACACCAAATAAAATGTTGATGAAACTGCTCATAAATTTTTCGGTGTCGGTTCTTACTTTGGTTAAAATGCTTAAAGTTTCGCCGCTGCGTTGGTCTTCAAAATCTTGATAAGGCAATCTCATAGCATGTTTCAAGCCATCAGTAAAGACTGATGCACCAAATTTTTGAATGATTAAATTCAGAAAATAATCTTGGAAATTTTTAGCAATTCGGCTCATCATTGCCACACCGATAGATGCCAAAAGCAACCACATTACACTGTTATATGGCTTAAAGAAAAAATCATGTTCGGCTATTTTTTTGAAATCGAAAGCCAATTTCACCAACTTTCCTAAAATAATAGGATCGCATAAACTGAATCCAGTATTGATGGTTGCTAACACCAAAGTAAGAGCCACCAGCCATTTGTAAGGTTTTAAATATTGAAATAGAATTTTCATTCAAAAATATTTTTGTATTGAAGTGAAGAAACAAAAGTAGGTTTAAAAAGTTTGAAATCGCAAATCCAAATGTTTTTCATTTATTAACTTTGCAAAATGTCAGAAACTATTGTTGGGAATGATTTACAGCAAGCCATTCATTTATTAGATAATGGAGAATGTGTTGCTATTCCTACTGAAACAGTTTATGGTTTAGCTGCTAATGCATTGAATGAAGAAGCAGTTTTGAAAATTTTTGAAATAAAAAATCGCCCTCATTTCGACCCGTTGATTGTCCATACACATTCTATTAATGAAATTGAAAAATACGTAGAAGCTATTCCAGATTGGGCTTTGCAGTTGATGAATAAATTTTCGCCAGGTCCAATAACTTATTTGTTACAGAAAAAAAATAACATTCCTGATTTAGTAACTAGTGGCTTAAATACAGTAGCGATAAGAATTCCAGAACATATACTTACTCTAGAATTGCTAAGGAATTTATCATTCCCATTAGCTGCACCAAGTGCTAACCCATTTGGCTACATTAGCCCAACAACTGCCTTTCACGTAAAAGACCAATTGGATAGCAAAATAAAATACATACTAGATGGCGGCGATTGCAACATAGGAGTGGAGTCTACGATTATTGGTTTGGAAAATAATTTACCGACCATTTTTCGGGTAGGTGGAATTGCGGTGGAAGAAATTGAAAATGTGATTGGCAAAGTGCAGATAAGGATAGAATCGAGTTCTAATCCGCATTCGCCGGGTATGCTATTGTCACATTATGCTCCTCGAAAACCCTTGTTGTTTGATAAAGTTGAAGAAAATTTGAAATTAAATTCTGATAAAAGAACTGGCATCATTTCTTTCTTCAAAAAATATGATGCAGTGGAAAATGAAAACCAAATTCAACTTTCACCAAACCAAAATTTGCATGAGGTAGCAAAAAATTTATTTGCCGCCATGCGAAAATTAGATGCAGCAAATGTTGAAATAATTTTAGCGGAAAAATTTCCTGAAATTGGATTGGGTCGGGCAATTAACGATAGATTGAAACGTGCAGCGAAAAAATAATTTATCGTGTACTTAAATATCTGTCCGTTTCTCTTTTAATGTCTTTTTCTTTTATCGAATCTTTTTTGCTGGCAACATTTTTTCCTTTTGCCAAAGCAATTTCCATTTTCAAAAAACCTGTTTCACTTTGAAAAATTCGAGTTGGAATAATGGTATAACCTTTCTCTTTTACTTTGGTTTGTAATTTTTTCAATTCCTTTTTATTCAACAACAATTTTCTGATACGCATCGGGTCGTGATTGTTGATGTTGGCTAATTTATATTCGCTGATGTGCATGTTTTTAATCCATAATTCGCCACTTTGAAAAAAGCAAAAAGCATCGCCCAGATTGATTTTTCCTTGACGAATAGATTTTACTTCGGAGCCAGTTAATTGCAAACCAGCTTCATATTTATCTAATAAATTGAAGTGAAAAGAAGCTGCTCTATTACTTATTTCTGTAAACATTTGTTTGCAAAAATAGCACGATTGCTTTTGATGGAGGGTTTTATTTATTCAAAAATTAGTGTTGACTAAAAATATTCTTCAACATTTTTTGAATGCTTACCCAAGCGATTAATGATATGGTAAAATATAGCAGCATAGTGTTTTTGTGTGTTGCTATAAAGATAGACTGCTTTCAAAGCCCTTTGGTTGCATGGTTTCGCTTACAACACTCCGTAAAAACCCTTAAATAATTGTTATTACCTCAATTCTCACGATGATTAATTACATTTGAGGCTTAATAATTTTTTAAAACCACTTCTTAATAATTTATGTCAACAGCAATTTTGTTTTCGAGCAAAGCCAACGAAAAAAATAATTTGGTTTTGATTTTAGATAAAAAATCTTCCATTCCTGCTACTATCAAATTGAGCAAAGAAAATAGCAATTTTATTGTGGCTCAAATCAAACAAGAAAACCATTCTTTCTTACTTCATGAAAATGGAAAAATGATTTTTGTTTTAGTTGCTGATGAAAAAAAACAATTGCATTTAACACATGAAGCTTTGCGCAAGGCTGCTCATGGTGCAACTGCATCATTGAATAAATACAAAACAAAATCGGTTGATGTTGTAAATGCTTCGAACATTGCCAATGCACAATTATATGTGGCGGAAGGGATGGCTTTGAGCAATTATCAGTTTATCAAATATTTTAAAGACGCTTCTAAAAAGAAAAATTCTTTAGAAACCATTAATGTGATTGGTGATGCAAATTTAAAAGGTGAAGTTGAAAATTTAAATATCGTATGCGAAGCATTGTATCAAGTTCGTGATTTGGTTAACGAACCAGTTATTTCATTAAGTAGTGTTGATTTAGGAAAAGAAGTTTTAAAAGCTTCAAAAAAATATGGCTTCAAAGCCGAAGTGTGGGATAAGAAAAAAATCAAACAAAATAATTTTGGTGGATTATTAGCCGTGAACATGGGCAGCCCGATTGAGCCAACATTCAGCATTCTGGAGCATAAGCCTGCAAAACCAATCAACAAAAAACCAATTGTGTTGGTGGGTAAAGGTGTGGTGTATGATACAGGCGGATTAAGCATTAAACCAACGCCAGATTCAATGGATCATATGAAAAGCGACATGACTGGCGCAGCCGTAGTTTTGGGTACTTTCATGGCGGTTGCAAAATCGAAATTGAATTTGCACATCATTGGTTTAATTCCTTCAACCGATAATAGAATCAATGGTTCAGAATATACTCCGGGTGACATTATTAAAATGCACAACGGACTTTTTGTGGAAGTTTTAAATACGGATGCAGAAGGCAGAATGATTTTGGCAGATGCATTAAGTTATGCTCAAAAATATAACCCAGAATTAGTAATTGATTTTGCTACACTAACTGGCGCAGCAGCAAGATTGGTAGGTCCTTGGGGACATGCCATCATGGGTAATGCAAGCGATGAGGTGATGACAGAATTTAAAGAAGCAGGTAATCAAGTCTACGAACGTGGGGCTGAAATGCCTTTCTGGGATGAATATGCCGACAGAATGAAATCTTCCATTGCTGATTTGAAAAATGTTGGAGGTGCTGATGGTGGTGCAATGACGGCAGGAAAATTCTTAGAATTTTTCACCAACTATCCTTATGTACACAATGATATTGCAGGACCATCTTTTGCATTTGCCGAAGCCAGCTATTGGGGCAAAGGCGGCACTGGATATGGCATGCGATTGTTATTCCAGTTTTTGCGAAACAGAACAAAATAATTTTCTACTTAAAAAGGCTTCTTATTTTGGAAGCCTTTTTAATTTGTGAAGCCTTAATCGCTTATTACGATATTATTTTCGGTCAAAGTATTTTCGAATCTGAATTTTAAAAATAATTGAGCTACAGCAATTACATCTTGTTTGCAATACTTTTCAATACGTTTTAGATTATTTTCTTCATAATAAACTCTTGCTACATCTTTTCCTTCCATATCCGATTTTGGAGTGGGGATGTTCATGACAGCAGTGAGTAATGCCAATGATGTATAATGTTTATAGTCGCCGAATTTCCAGCAATTGAGCGTATCGATTAAATGTTCTACTTCATAACTTTTTTTGCCTGATAAATCTAAAATGGTTGGAATTGGCAATTGATTTATCATCATTCGCCTAGCGATAAAAGGAATATCAAACTCTTTAATATTGTGTCCGCAAATGAATTTAAAAACGCTTTGATTAGTCAGTATGTCCGAAAATTCTTCGAGCAATACTTTTTCATCATCACCAAAAAATGATTTTACACTCAACACTTTTTCGTCGTTCACAAATTTTATTCTACCCACCGAAATACAGATTATTTTTCCAAACTCGGCATAAATGCCAGCTTGCAAGCCATATCCGGCTTCTGGTTCTGTAGTTTCATGGTGCTTGATGTATTGAAATTTGCGAAGCCATTGTGTTTGTAATTCGCTATCCAACTCATCAAAATTTTGCACCAGTGGCACCGTTTCAATATCAATGAATAAGATTTTTTCGATAGGAATTTGTTGCAGATGCTTCATAAGGTCGGTATAATAAAATGTGAATTTTGCTTAGCTAAAGAGTTTTGAAAAAGTTTATCCTCAATTTTGTAGTCTGAATTTCATAAACAAATATAATGATTGATTTTACTAATTTAGAAACCATAATCTTTGATTTAGGAGGTGTGTTATTTGATATTGATTACAAAAAAACTTCAGATGCTTTTGTAAAATTAGGCATGAAGAATTTTGATGCGGCCTATTCGCAAGCTGCTCAATCACAAGTGTTTGATGAATTTGAAAAAGGAAATTTGAGTAATGAGGTTTTTAGAAATTTTATTCGTGAAAATATTTCATCACAATTAAAAGATGCCCAAATTGATGCGGCTTGGAATGCCATGTTGATTGGAATGCAACCTGTTAAATTTAATACTTTGAAAACTTTGAAATCGAAGCTTCCATTGTATTTATTGAGCAATACGAATGGCATTCATTTGCCAAAAGTCTTTGAAATGATTGCGTCACAAACGCCGGAATATAGCTTGGAAGACAGTTTCAATCATTGTTATTTTTCAAATCAAATCCATTTGCGAAAACCTGATGCTGAAATTTTTGAGTTTGTAATTCAACAAAATAATTTACGACCTGATAAAACTTTATTTATTGATGATTCGATTCAGCATGTTGAAGGCGCAAAAAAAGTAGGGTTGCAGGCTTTTCATTTGACTAAAGATTGGACGATTGAAAAATTATTTGCTCAAATTCTTTAATTAACTTTGTAGCCAGATGGAACAAAAAAATAATTATGTGGTGATTATGGCAGGCGGCATTGGAAGCCGTTTTTGGCCAGTAAGCCGCAATGCTTTTCCGAAACAATTTTTAGATTTTTTAGGCACTGGCAAATCGCTGTTGCAATTAACATTTGAACGCTTTCAGGTCGTTTGCCCGAAAGAAAATATTTTAATTGTATCCAATGAACAATATGCTTCAATAATAAAAGAGCAATTGCCCGAAATCAGCGATGAGCAGGTATTGCTGGAACCTCAAAGAAAAAATACTGCCCCTTGTATTGCTTATGCTTCGCTTAAAATTTCACTTAAAAACCCGAAAGCAAATATCATAGTTGCTGCATCTGACCATTACATTTTGAAGGAAAGTGTTTATTTGGATGTGCTTAGAAAAGGATTGGAATTTGTGAGCAAACAAAATCATTTGCTTACTATTGGCATTCAACCAACCCGACCTGATACGGGTTATGGATACATTCAATATTTAGATGAAAATGAAAACGGGATTCATAAAGTAAAAACATTTTTTGAGAAACCAAATAAAGAATTAGCCGAACAATTTATTAAAACAGGCGAATTTTTGTGGAACAGTGGTATGTTTTTATTCAATGTAAAAACAATTGTAAAAGCTTTTGAAACCTATTTGCCTGAGGTGTTTGAAGCTTTTGCTGGGTACGAAAAGAAACTGAATCATAAAGATGAAAAAAAATTCATCGAAAACGCTTACACACTTTGTACCAACATTTCAATTGATGTGGGTGTGATGGAAAAAGCTACTGGTGTTCGTGTGATTCCAGCCAGTTTTGGTTGGAGCGACGTAGGTACCTGGGCTTCTTTATACGAACTGACACCTCATGATTATCATGGCAATTCAGTAGCAGGAAAAAATGTGATGATTTACGATGCACACAATAACATTATTAATGTGCCTGATAAAAAATTAGTGATTGTGCAAGGATTAGAAAATTATGTTGTGGTTGATACCCCCGATGCATTGCTGATTTGCGACAAATCGCAAGAGCAAAAAATCAAGGATTTTACATCAGATGTAAAGCGCATGAAAGGCGATAAATTTTTGTAGAAATAATTTTTATGAAGAAAATTTTGTTGGCTTTTCTGTTGGTTTTATTTGTTTTTACATCTTCCTATTCGCAACAAAAATTTTCAGTTTCAAAATTTATTACACCTGCTGATTCATTCAATAAACATCGGCTTTGGGAGGTGAATGGCGCATGTGCCAGCACTTTCGGCGTTGCTATGATTGGGTTGAATTATGCTTGGTATGCCAATTATCCTCGTAGTAGTTTTCATTTTTTTAATGATAATAAAGAATGGTTGCAGATGGACAAATGCGGACATTCATGGACTGCTTATAACGAAGCATTTATCGCATCCACCATGTATCAATGGGCTGGTGTGTCGCAACGCAAAGCAGCTATTTATGGTGCAGCCTGGGGATTTACATTACAATTAACTATTGAAATATTAGATGGCTTATCAAAAGAATGGGGATTTTCGCCTGGGGATGCAACGGCTAATACTATTGGCGCTGGCTTATTTCTGGGTAATGAACTATTGTGGAGAGATCAACGAGTTCGTTTGAAATTTTCTACTACACGAAGAAATTATGATGATGCTATTTTAGAACAACGAGCTAATGAATTGTATGGAAAATCTTTGCCAGAAAGGATTTTGAAAGATTACAATGCGCAATCGTATTGGTTGAGTTTCAACATTGCTTCATTTTTGAAAAAAGAAAATCATTTCCCAAAATGGTTAAATGTGGCTGTTGGATATGGTGCTGATAATATGTTTGGTGCATTATCTAACACCTGGAGTTATGATATAAATGGGAAACCACTAAGCTCGGCAAATGCTGCTACACAGGCATTTACAACTATTAATAGAAATGATTTGAATCCTTATCGTCAGTTTTTTTTATCGCCTGATATTGATTTTACTAAAATCAAAACACGTCATAAATTGTTGAGAGATTTATTTCAGCTTATGAATATGATAAAATTTCCTGCACCAACTTTGGAGTACAATTCACAGCACCAAACCAAATTTCACTGGTTGCTGATTTGATTTTTTATTCTTTTACAAACTTTACTGTGTGCTGTATTCCTTTATCATCTGTGGCTTTTAAGAAATAAATACCCGAAGTAAGGTTTTCAGTATTCATATGGCAGTTATCAGTTGAATTATCAAATAATAATTTGCAATGGACAATTTGCCCAACAACATTCTGTGTTTCAATTGTTTTTAATGAAAACTGATGACCGATTACTATCAACTGATTTGTTGTTGGATTGGGATAAACCATTAATTGCTGTTCATCAGCTTCCAAATTTGCAACGCCAACATTAATCTGATTAGTGAATCGTATGAATGCAAAACTACCTGCACCTGATAAAGCAGAATAACCAGCAATAATCAGCTTCCCATCAGGTTGCATGGCAATCATCTGCCCATGGTCGTTGAAATTAGAGGAATTAAAAATAAAATTGCCGGTTACTACTCCACCTGAACCAAAATTATAATCATCCGTTCCATCACTATTAGCTCTATACATGGCAAAATCTAAATTGATATTGGCATTGGTGGTATATCCACCTACTACAATTTTTCCATCAGTTTGCAAAATAGCTTTGTAGCATTTGTCATCTCTATTGCCAAGGTTTTTAATCAATTTACCATTGCCATTAAATGAATTATCTAAATTACCTAATGAATCATATCGCATCAACAAAAAAGCTGTTGTTGCACCACCACTGCCATTGATGGTTGAATTGCCCGTGGCAATAATTTTTCCATCGGGTTGTTGCACCACTGAATTAATCACATCATAATAACCACGGACACTGGTTTCAACAACGCCATTTGTTCCAAAAGTATTATCCAGGGTACCGTTTGCTAAATACCTCATAATCGCTGCCCAATAAAAAGTGTTGTGATAAGAAGAACCACCAGCTACAATTTTTCCATCACTTTGTACCATCACTGCATTTGCACCGCTATAAGGTAGTGTGCCGATGTTTGTCAATACTTTTCCATAAGTGCCAAATGTGCTATCAAATAGTCCGTTGGTTTGCAATCGCAATAAAATAAAACCGCCATGCTTGCCTGCTAAAACTATTTTTCCATCAGGTTGTAAGGCGGCAGAATTTATAGTTCCGAAATTGGCTTCTGAAAATTTCAATTTTCCGTTATTCCCAAAAGTATTATCCAGTGCACCATTAGGCAAATATCGAGCAATGACTGCATTCAAATTGATAAATGAATCGCTCGTGCCAATTGCAATTATTTTTCCATCAGGTTGCAGCAGCAAATAATTCAAATCGTCAGATAAACTATTGTAAAATGAATCGTATAAAATTCCATTGGTACCAAACGAGTTATCATAATTGCCATTGCTTAATAATCGGCCGATAACAAACCGAGATGAATTATTTACTCTGCCTGTGCCACCTATCAATATTTTTCCATCAGGCTGAACAAGGCATGAAGTAAGCATTCCGGCAATATTGGTGAATAATTTTCCACTATGATTAAATGAAGTATCTAACACACTTTGTTGTGCATGGCTTTTAAAAATATTGCTGCATAAAACTGCAACAAGAAGAAAGATTTTCATTTTCATGTGTACTTATTTTTATTCTTTTACAAACTTTGCTGTGTGCTGCATTCCCTTGTTGTCTGTGGTTTTGAGGATGTAGATACCACTTGGCAAATTAGTAACATCTATAGTTATAAATGAAATATTATGAGTAATGACTGGGAGAAAATGCTGCCCAATTACATTGCTGATTTCAATATTTCCAACCCTTAATTCATAATTCATAACTCTTAACTCTGCTGTTACAGGATTTGGATAAACCATTAATCGCTCTTCATTCACTGCTAATTGCTCAACTCCAGTATTTATTTTCTTTTCCTTAATCACATTCAAGCTAATCATTGAATTTTTCATACGCATCAGATAAAATGAGTCGCAATAAGTTTGCGTACAATTATTGGCATCAACAATACTCAAACAAATGGTATAAAATCCTGCCGTTGCATATACATGATTTGGTGTTACGCCTGTATCACTTGCACCATCGCCCCAATACCAGGTGTAAGCAATAGGCGCTGCGCCCGAAGCCATGTTCACTGCAAAATAATGATGCGGAATAGTATCAGGATTGATGATGAATTGAGCAGAACAATATTGGTTTAAAATAATGGTATCGCACACAGTGCAAGTATTAGCATCATTCACACAAACGGTGTAAGTACCGATGCCGAGATTATTTACAGAAGTAGAATTTTGCAACGGCGAAGTGAACCAAGTGTAATGATATGGCTGTTGTCCGCCATTGACAGTAAGCCAAGCCACGCCATCGGTGCAGGTTGCACAGGTTGGATTGAAATGATGTTCGGTGGCATGAAATCCAAAACATAAAGTAGAATCTATCTGAATTGTATCTGCACTTTTACAACCATGCAAATCAGTAGCAGTAACAATATAATTGCCTATAGAAATATTTTTGATTGAATCAGTTGTTTGAGTTGTGTTCCATAAATAAGTGTAAGGAGTTGCTCCGCCAGTGGCTACAGCCCATGCAACGCCATTAGAGCATGAACCACAAGTAGTATTTTTGCCAAAAGCATTCACTAACATATTGCCACAATTGAACGAATCAATCAACATATTTTGACACAACTGACAACCTTGATTATCTTTTACACACACCTGATAAATACCTTGATGCTGATTTTTAATTGTGTCTGAAAGATTGATTGGGAAAGAGTTCCAATGATAACTATAAGGCAATACTCCACCTTGTGCATGAACATAAGCCTTTCCGTTATTGCAAGTATTGCAACTTACTGAATCAGCAAAAGTTTGAATGGTGAAGCCCACACAATTTACCGAATCAACATAAATAGAATCAGCAGTTGTACAACTATTTGCATCGGTTACAATCACGGTGTACATTCCGAAATGCTGATTGGTAATGCTATCCGCAGTGCCAACAGGAATAGTATTCCAACTGAACGAATAAGGTGAAGTTCCTGAAACAACTGTTGCGTAAGCTTTTCCATCATTACAAGTTTTACAACTTACGGCTGTTGAAATAAGATGCACAGCAAAATTATGGCAACGAGTAGAATCAATAAATACTGTATCACAACTCTGACAATTGTTATGGTCGGTTACGCAACCGATATGTGTGCCATAGCTCAAAGCCGTTGCAGAATCAGTATTTTGAACTGGTATTGTATTCCATGCAAACAAATAAGGCGCATTGCTCAAGCTGTGTGTGATTTTTGCTGAACCATCATTACAAGTAGCGCAAGTTGCTGTAATTGTTTTTGTAGTAGTATGAAATGCATTGCAATTGATTGAATCAACAAACACGGTATCACAAGCCGAACAACCACGAACATCGGTTACACAAAAATGATACTTTCCTGTTTTTAAATTGGAAATAGTAGCAGTAGTTTGTAATGGCGTAGTGTACCAAGTGTAATGATAAGGCGCACCACCATTGCTGGTTACAACTGCTATTTTTCCATTATGGCAAGTATCACAAGTAGCGTTAGTAACTGTTGGCGTAAGCACTAAATTGCAAGCAGACAAATAACATTGAGAAGTATCAATTGGTAAAAAATTTACCAAGCCCAAAGCAATGTTGGTATAACCATCATAAATTTTTGCACGGATGTTTGCAATTGATGTATCGCCCCAATCGTTGGAGCCGATGTGGTAATTGGCGTTGGATGTTGTGTTGTTGTAATAGAAATCATAGAGAGTGTCATTGAAAATTTTATTGCAATAAATAGAGTCGCTCGACAAACCACTAATACCAATTTTATTAGTGGTAATTATATTTTCCTTAATCACAATACCTGCTGAATAATTGTTACTACCAATATCTTCAATACCGTTAGCATTATTTTTTATTAAGCAATTTTGAATAGTGCATTTATAGGGGGTGTAATTTGCAACTCCTATTTGGTTAGAATCAATAGTTGAATTTAATACTTGCAGTTGATAATTTCCAGATAGATTACCTGTAATTATTCCTTTGAAATTTGAATTTATTTTGCAATTGTCTATAATGCTCGAAGACGGAAATGAACTACCATCAAGATTAAGACCAATATAGTTTTTATAGAAAGAGCTATTGTGTATTACCAAATAATCATAAGAAAAAATTGCTGTGTAGCTATTTTGAAAAAAAGATGAATTAGTAATTAGAATACCATTTGGCTGATAATATCTTTCATCATCAATTCCTATAGTATTTTGAATAAAATTACACGAATCAAGTAAATAAAAATTATTGTTTGAATTATTATTACCCAATTTATCTCCCTTTAAACCTTTCCAATTATCCATGAAAGTTGAATTTCTAATTCTAATAAAAGGATATGAATTTTGACTGTTTTGAGTGCCTATTGCTGATTGAGCATTTTTGAAAACACAATGATTGAAATAACAAGAATCAATATTGTTCAATAAAATCCCATTCCAAAAAAATCTCCCTGCATTCGTACTATTCGCCTTAAAAGTTATGGGCAGTGCAGCCGTACCATTAGCAATTAAAGTAGCTTGGCGTATTTCCATGTAAACTGTGCTGTCGAATTTTACTACCACACCTGGGTCAATGGTTAAAGTATCGCCTGGGAAAACAACTACGGTGTCGGTAATAATGTAAGGGCTGTTGGCTAATGTCCAAGTGGTATTGGCATAAATGCCGCCATGGAAATAGGTTTGAGCTTGTGTTGTAAAACTAAATGTAACCAAACAAAAAAATGCTGTTGCAAAAAAATGGGTAAGGTTTTTCATCATTTTATATTTTTAGTGGAATAAAAATAAGGAAAAAAAGAATGCAAAAAAAGTTTCTTCAACAATGCGTTGCTGCTGCAACTGCTGCCTGTCATGCTGAGGCACGAAGCAACTTAATCATAAAAATCAGCGTCATCAGCTTTCTATCTACTTCAATTTCTCTTTCAAAAACTTAGCTGTATAACTCTCTTTGCAATTTACCAAATCTTCGGGAGTGCCTGCAAACAAAAGGTTTCCGCCATGTTTGCCGCCTTCGGGTCCCAAGTCAATTACCCAATCGGCACATTTAATTACTTCGGTATTGTGTTCAATTACAATAATACTATGCCCTACTTCAATCAATGCGTTAAATGATTTCAGCAATTTGTTGATGTCGTGGAAATGCAAGCCAGTGGTGGGTTCATCAAAGATGAAAAGAACTTTTTCGTGCACTTCGCCTTTACCTAAATACGATGCTAATTTTACACGTTGCGCTTCACCACCCGAAAGTGTGCTGCTGCTTTGACCTAATGCTACATAGCCCAAACCCACATCCTGCAAGGGTTTTATCTTGTCAGCTATATTTTTATCGGCAGCAAAAAATTCCATTGCTTCATCTACCGTTAAGTTTAAAATATCGCTGATGTTTTTGCCTTTGTATTGCACTTCCAGCACTTCATTCTTAAAACGCTTGCCGTTGCAGTCTTCGCAGGTAAGATGCACATCCGCCAAAAATTGCATTTCAACCACCACTTCGCCATCGCCTTTGCAGGTTTCGCATCTTCCGCCTTCTACGTTAAAAGAAAAATGTTTGGGTAAAAAGCCTTTCATCTTGCTGGCAGCTTGCTCTGCAAATAAATCGCGAATCAAATCATAAGCCTTGATATAAGTTACTGGATTGCTTCGCGATGATTTCCCTAATGGATTTTGGTCGATTAATTCTACCGATTTAATGTGTTCAATATCGCCGCTGATGCTGTCGTACAAACCAGGTCGTTCGGTGGTTTCATCCAACTTTTGTAACAGAACTGGATACAAAATTTGTTTGATTAAAGAAGTTTTTCCACTTCCGCTTACACCACTAATTACGGTTAAACAATTCAATGGAAATGAAGCGGTAATGTTTTTTAAATTATGTTGTCGGCAGCCATGCAACGTAATACTGTTCAATGATTTGCGCCGAACACTTGGTACTTCAATTCGCAATTCATTATTCAAATATTTTGTAGTAAGCGATTTTGAATCCTTATTTAATTTTTTGTAATCGCCTTCAAAAATTACTTCGCCACCAAGTTTCCCAGCGAATGGTCCCATATCAATAATATGGTCGGCTTTTTTCATCACTTCTTCTTCATGTTCTACCACAATCACGGTGTTGCCCATGTTTCGTAAGTTGATTAACACATCGGTTAATTTTTCAGTGTCTCTCGGATGCAATCCTACACTTGGCTCATCTAAAATGTATAACGATGAAGTTAAATTGCTTCCCAATGTTCGTGTGAGTTGAATGCGCTGGGTTTCACCGCCACTCAATGTGGATGACATTCTGTTTAGTGTAAGATAACTCAATCCTACATCCATCATGAATTGTAAACGATTATTGATTTCAATCAATAAAGTTTTTGCGATTTTTCCATCATGAGCATTTAACTTTAATTCCTTAAACCATTGCTGCAACTCGTTGATAGGCATGTTTAATAAATCACCAATGTTTTTTTTGTTGATTAAAACATAACCAGCATCTTTTCTGATTCTGCTTCCTTTGCAATCGGGGCAAGTAGTCTTACCTCTGTATCTCGATAGCATTACACGATATTGAATCTTGTAAGTTTGATATTCTAAATGATTGAAAAAACTTTGAATGCCTTTGAAATATTTATTGCCTTCCCACAGCAATTGATATTCTTGTTCTGTCAAATCAGCCACAGCTCTGTGAATGGGGAAATCAAACTTCAACGCATTTTTAATTAATGGCTCTTTCCATTCACTCATTTTTTCGCTGCGCCAAGGTGCAATAGCATCTTCATAAATGCTTAATGATTTATCAGGGAAAACTAAATCGTGGTCGATACCTAAAACCTGACCAAAGCCTTCGCATTTTTTGCAAGCTCCATACGGGCTATTAAAACTAAAAAAATGTGGTGAAGGGATTTCGAATTGCATTCCGTCTGCCTCAAATCGATTGCTGAATGTGCGTTTTTCTAAACCCATTATTTCAACTATACAATTTCCATCACCTTCGTCAAATGCAGTTTGAATGCTATCTGCGATACGCTTTCGATTATCTTCATCGGTCAATTGAACGGTGAATCTGTCGATGAGTAAATAAATATTTGTAGCAATATTTACTGCAGAAGAAGTTGCTGGTTTCTTGTTGCTTGCTTCTGGTAAATCAGCAGTTTCTTTTTTTGATTTTGCTTTTTTGGGTTTCGGTTTTTCTTCTACAAATCTTCCTTCTTCATTTAGCAAATCATCAATTTTTTTTACTGCATCATTTTCTATCACACGACTGAAACCATTTTGCAGCAATATGTTCAGCTCCTCTTTTAAAGTACGGTCTTGTTTTAATTTCAATGGCACATATACCAAAACTTTTGCGTCTTCATTAAAAGTATGTATGTAATCAACCGCATCACTCACTTCATCTTTCTTTACTTCATTGCCGCTGATGGGCGAATAAGTTTTTCCAACACGAGCAAACAATAATCGCAAATAATCGTACAATTCGGTAGAAGTACCAATGGTGCTGCGGCTTGACTTTGAATTTATTTTTTGTTCAATGGCAATAGCTGGTGCAATGCCTTTAATGTATTCTACATCAGGTTTATTCATTCGCATCAAAAACTGACGGGCATAGCTCGAAAGGCTCTCTACATAGCGCCTTTGACCTTCGGCATATAAAGTATCAAACACCAGAGATGATTTTCCTGAACCTGAAACACCGGTAACAACCACCAATTTATTTCGTGGAATATTAACGTCAACGCCTTTCAGGTTGTGCACTTTGGCGTTTTTAATAAGTATATGCGTTTTAGAAGTTGGCTCTAACATTTTTTAGATTTTAAGAAATTTCACGATTGAATTAAGTAAAAAACACTACAAGTCAGGCTTTGTTTTGCCCGTAGTTTTGTATTACGAAAACACACACAAAAACAACACAAACCCAACATGAAACACACATTTCAAACAGCAACGCTGTTATCTATTTCCGTTTTTCAATTAGCACTTTTAAGTCCTTCAATGGCAGCCGATAAAGGTAAAAAAGAACAACACAAAAAAGCAGAAATAACTTCTAAAGAATTAGCAAAAACTGACAAGGCGATATCTGTAGCCAATTCATCAAAAAATATGTCGATGGAAATTGCAGGTGATACTGCTTATTACAATGGAAAAGCAGTACTATTAATGTTCCCATACACATCTGCTAAAAACAATACTTGCTATACCGTTTGCAATTTGAAAGGAGAAAAAATTGCTTTCATCGAGGTTGGCGCATATATCAATGGTTATACCTATTATAGTATTAATTATTTGGCTACTCATCAATCATCATATGGTGGTTTGTATGAATCGCTTGGTGAAATGGTAGAATTGATGGCAAGTTATATGACTGACGGACAATTGTCAGCAGGTAATGTGATGAAAATGGTAACCGAAAACAAATTGAAACTCACCAATAATGTAGCCTTTAAATTTCCTGTGATGAAAAATATGGTTCAGCCAAAATTATCACCAACACCAGTTGCAACGCCTACTCCAACTTTGCAACAATCAACAGCTTCAACCGATTTATTGCAGTAAAAACTCTTTTTTCAGTTATGTTTTTTTTAGTTTAAAATTATCGTGGTGTCGGTGAGCATCACGGTAATTTTTTTTTGTAAAATTTTTATTTAAAGCATCGGTTAAATCAACGCCTGTTTGATTGGCTAAACAAATTACTACAAACAAAACATCAGCTAATTCATCAGCCAAATCTTTTTCTTTGTCGCTTTCTTTGAAGGATTGTTCGCCATATTTTCTGGCAATAATCCTTGCCACTTCCCCAACTTCTTCAGTGAGCATTGCCATATTCGTCAGTTCGTTGAAATATCTAACACCAGTGGTCTTTATCCAATCGTCAACTTGTTGTTGTGCTTCTTGAATAGTCATTTTTTTAGATGATTTTTTGTGCAATCACATTTTTTTCCATCAATTCTACCCACTTCAAAGTGGCCGGGCAGCGATGAATATTTTCGGTATAAACATGTGTGTAATCCAACACATCTTTTTTCTTAAAGTGCGGAAAGCCGCTACAGTCAGCTGGTCTAACTGAATAAATACTACACTTGTTATTCTTTTCTAAAAACTGACAAGGCTGAATTCTGTTCACAATATCACCATTGTCTTTATCTGTTTCACACCACTTATCAAAATATTCTTGATAAGTCATGCCCAAATGTTTTGCAATTCTATTGATGTCAGTTTTGGTGTAAGTTGGTGTCATTTTCGTGCAGCAATGAGCACATTCCAAACAATCAATTTCTTCCCAAACTTCGGCATCCATTTTTTTTGCTAACGCATCCATGCCTTTCGGAGCTTTTCGCTGTAAGCGTTTCATAAACTTGATTAATCCGCCACGTTTTTTGTAAGCTCTGTTTTTAAAACTTTTTAAATTCATTTTTGATGGTTAATTATTCTTCGTACAATAAATATTTTTTTCTGATTTTTTTGAATGCCGTTAAATCCGCTTGCCATGAAGCTCTTATTTTATCAGCGCTTAAGCCTTGTTCGATTTGCTGACGTAATTTTTCGGTACCTGCCAAAGAAAGAAAAAAGTTGTTGAAGAATTTTCCTTTTTGCGGAAAATTTTTGTAGGCTTCAATCAAAAAACTTACATCAACTTTTGCTAAAAGTTGCAATGAGTCAATTGGTTTGGCACTTAAATTTTTTCCAAAACATGGTTGATTTAAACACGGTGGTGATTTTGCACCACTCATACTTTTTGGTGTAAAAGTATAATCATAATTTTTTAAATCAGGATGACCAAATTGCTGAAAAGGCTTGTTAGTGCCACGTCCTAAGCTGATAACTGTTCCTTCAAAAAAACAAAGTGAAGGATATAAATAAATCGATTTCATACTTGGCAAATTTGGCGAAGGCTTTACTGGCAATCGATAGAAGGTATGATGATTATAATTTTTACAAGGAATTATTTTTAAGTCGCAGTGCAAATGTTTGCCATTTTCATCTAGCCAGTTTTCTTCATTTACCATTTTTGCATATTCGCCAATCGTCATGCCATGTGCTACAGGTACTGGATGCATACCTACGAAGGATTTATTTTTCATTTCCAAAATTGGACCATCTACAAAATGTCCGTTAGGATTTGGTCGGTCTAAAATGATTAATTGTTTTTCATGTTCAGCAGCGGCTTGCATTACAAAATGCAGTGTTGATATGTAAGTATAAAATCGAGCGCCTACATCTTGAATATCAAAAACAATGACATCCACATCTTTCAAATCAGCATCAGTAGGCTTTTTGTGATTACCATACAAACTGACAATTGGTAAGTTTGTTTTTTCATCTACATCATTTTTTAATTCTTCACCTGCATCAGCATCGCCTCTGAAACCATGTTCGGGTGCGAAAATTTTAACCACATTAATTTTCAATTTTAGCAATGAATCTAACAAATGCGATTTGCCGATCATGCTTGTGGGATTCACTACCAAAGCAACTTTCTTGTTTTGCAAATCAGGCAAATACAATTTAATTTGAGCAGTGCCAACAATTACATTTCGAGCAAAAAAATGCATTTCGGATGGTTTTTCATTTTGAGAAAAAACATTTCCGATGCAAGAGATTAAAAGTAGCAATCCTAAAAAAAACGATTTCATTTTGCTGCGGTTGATTTTGTTTTCCAATTAATTCTTCGTCCAAAATACATTTTGAAAACAAAGCGATCAGTTGAATTTGTTAAGCCGTAACCTGGCCCAAAATTCAATTCCCACTTTGTATTGTTTAGCATATCAAATGCCAGAAACAAAGCATGCTGCTGATTTTGAATGGCTTCGAAATTGTTGATTTTTCCTGTGGCACCGAAATACTCCACACCAATATTCCAGTTTTTAAAAGCTTGGTAAGCCAGTTTTAAATTCGGTTCAAATACGGGCGTTGAATTATTCTGATTACTTTTTAATGAAACTCCTAATGTTGGATTGAATGACCAATAAAACTTTTTTACTTGTTTATCAATAATAGGTCGCAATTCCAAACTCCAAGTATCATCGGCGTACTCAGCTTTTTGAGTGCCTAACTCTGCTGATAAACTTAAGCCAATTGGTAACTTCCAACTTTGTGGCGCACAAACTCTCGGGCGAATATGAGTGCCAACAAATTGAAATCCAAAAGGCGACGTATAATTCGTGAACAAATAAAATCCTAACTCAAAACAATTAGTGATTCCAGTTGTGATTTCAACTGTTTCATGAAAGGCATGATGTGTTGGTCGAACTCCATCATTGCTATTTTTCTCTCCATCAAAAGTGAAATTGGTATGCGATTCGAACATGGTGCTACCTTTAGTTTGTGTAGCAGAACCATATACTTGGATTTCATAATTGTCTTGCGCAATTAAAATTTTTGTTACCAAAATCGACAATAAAAAAATCGAATAAAATTTCATCGAAACAATATTAATACAGAATTTTTATTGATGTATTTTTTTTATTAAACAACTTTCTACGATTGTTTACTTGTCGAAATGGGGTATTCTGCTTATTAAGCGGAACCAGAAAAAATCTACCTTTAAATTATTAATAAAGCAAACCACTATTGCTGTATTTTAAACAGAAATGAAATCGAATTTAATCTCATCAAAACCACTTTTTGCAATAACAAAATATTGTAAAAGCAAACTATCAAAGAGCTTGCTGTTACTATGTTTTACTTGTTTTTTTTGTAATCGGATTTTTGCTGAAAAAATTGCTTCACAACAAAATTTGTTTGTAGATGTTGCAGTTAAAAATCAAAAAGCATTTAAAGAAATAAATTCGTCAAACCAAGTTTTTCAACTCATCACCCATGGTCGCTCAGGTGAATTATTCATTAATGGCAAATGGATGAACGCAGTTGAAATTAAAAATTTTCTTGTACCACTTTTGAAAAATAAAATTCGGCACATCAATATTTATGGTTGCGAATTCGCAAAAGGAATAAAAGGAATTGAAGCGGTCGAATATTTACAAAAGGCCTTAGGTGTAAGCATTTCAGCATCAACCAATATTACTGGAAAAAATGGTGATTGGATTTTAGAAGTCGGAAAAACCATTTCAACAATCAATATTTATAATTACAATTATAATTTGCAATGTGCCAATTGGGGTACTGCGCCATCGCAAGATTTTGATTGTGATGGCATCATTAATTCAATTGATATTGATGATGACAACGATGGTATTTTAGATAAAGTAGAGTGTGCATTATGCTCATTGGATACTTTTGTGAATGGTAATTTTGAATCTCCCGTGATTCCAGCAACCAGTTGGAAATTAATCAAACAAAGAAATATGCCAGGCTGGCAAACCACAGCCACTGATACTTTTATTGAAGTTTGGAGTACAGGTTTTAATGGTGTTTACTCAGCAAGTGGAAATCAATTTGCTGAATTAAATGCCACACAAGCATCTACTTTGTATCAAACATTTTGTTTGAATGGTGCATCAGGCATAGTATTTTGGTCTTTGAAACATCGGGGCAGATTAGGAAGAGATGTGGCAAGTTTTAAAGTTGGTTCGAGTTTAAATACGCTTACTTCTGTAGCTATGCTCTCTGATAGTAATAATGCATGGGGTTCTTATTCCGGCAATTATACTATTCCTGCAGGTATGACTAATATAATTATTGCTTTTGCTGCCATCAGTTCAAAAGGACCTGATTTGAGTTATGGAAATTTGATTGATGATGTTCATATTAACATCACTCAAAATTGTCCTGATACGGATGGAGATGGTTACACTAATAATTTCGATTTAGATAGTGATGGAGACAGATGCACAGATGTATATGAGGCAAGTGTAAACAGGGTTTCAGGCATAACAATAATAAATGGAAATGTAATTAATGGTAATCCAAACACTTCAATTACAGGGTTATCGGTTGTTGCCGGACCTTATTGTGGTAATGGATTTGCAAATAGTGTAAAAAGCGCAACTGATTCTTCAAGCTATAAATCGGCTTATACTTACACCGATGCAACTAACAGCACTATATTTTCAATCTGTCCTGTTTTGTTACCGATTGATTTAGTTTCGTTTGATGTAGTAAAAGATGATAATAATTCAACGGCTTATTTGCAATGGGTTACAATGAGCGAAAAAAATAATAAAGTGGTTGAAATTGAAAGGAGTATTGATAATAATCATTGGACAAAAATTGGCGAAGTGGTATCTCAAGGCAATTCGGATGCAGCTATCAGCTATCAGTTTGAAGATAAAAATCCATTTCAAAGTTTAGATTATTATCGTCTAAAGCAAATTGATTTTGATGGACAATTTGTTTATTCAAAAATTGTAGGCATAACATTTACTGGAAAAGAATCTATCAATGTATTTCCGAATCCTGCCATTGATAATTTGAATGTTGAAATTGATGGGGGTGAAAATAATTTAGTCCATTTAACACTTTTTGATTTAATGGGTCGAGCTATAAAGGAACTTACTCAAACTATTCAAAATAAAGAAACCATTAAAATGCCTATTAATGATCTATTGAATGGTATCTACACACTTCAGATTTCAACTTCAAACGGAACAGTTAGCAGAAAAGTGAGTATCGGTAATCACTCATCAATTTCGGCAAATGATGATTCGGATGACATAAATTAATCTCATCATTCAGGGTTGAATGAAATTCTTAAACAGTTTTCCATTATTTTTAACCCGATGAATGTTTCCAATTTTATTGCTTCGCGATTACAAAATCAAGAACAAAAAAGTTTCTCGGCTTTAATTATAAAAGTAGCGAAAGTGGCTACGGCATTAAGTTTAACAGTAATGATTGTAGCTGTAGCAATGGTGAATGGTTTTCAAAAAGAAATCAGAAACAAGGCATATAATCTTTGGGGAAACATCCAGATTGCTGAATATGCCGACAATCATTCCTATGAAAATTCGCCAATTAAATTGAGTGAAGAAAAATTGAAACAAATTTTTTCCTTGCCCGAAATCAAGAATTTGCAAGCATTTGCCATCAAACCCGGCATCATGAAAAAAGGCGAACAAATTGAAGGCATTGTGCTGAAAGGAATTGATAATAATTTTCAATCAGCATTTTTTGAACACTATGTAAAAAACTTTTCGGGTGATGTAAAAGCAGTTTTTAATTTCAATGATTCAACCCCATCTAACAAAATAATTGTTTCGAAAAAAATTGCGGATAGATTGCATTTGAAAATATGTGATGATTGCTTTTTGTATTTTATAGATAAAAGCCCACGAGTACGCAAAATGACTGTGGCAGCCATTTACAGCACAGGCTTAGAAGAGTTTGATAAAGTGTATTCGTTTGTGGATTTACGGGTAGTTCAAAAACTTAACAATTGGAAAAATGGTGAAGTAGGTGGCTATGAATTGTTTGTGAATGATGTAATAAAAATTGATACCGTAAATAGTTACATCAATCAAAATATTTTGCCTTTAAATTTTGCTTCACAAACTATTTATCAATTGTTCCCAACATTATTTGATTGGTTGAATTTACAAGATATGACGGAACGAATCATCATCATTTTAATGACAGTAGTCGCTTTGATAAATGTGATTACTTGTTTCTTGATTTTGATTTTAGAACGCACTCAAATGATTGGCATTTTAAAAACTTTGGGTATGCAACCTTTCGACATCAAACTAATTTTCTTATCGCTTTCCAGAAGAATTTTAGTGCTGGCAATGTTGTGGGGAAATGCAGTAGGATTAAGCATCTGCGCTTTACAATATTATTTCAAAATCATCAAACTGCCTGAAGAAACTTATTACATCAGTGAAGTAGCCATTGATTTTAACTGGACAATTATTGGCGTTATTAATATTGGTTTTATTGCTGTGGTATTGTTGAGTTTGTGGTTGCCAGCTTTTGTGATTAATTATATCCGACCAATAAAAGCGATAAGGTTTGAATAAATAAAAAGGATAACCACATTTATTAGCGATTATCCTTTTCATCAGTATTTATAAGTGTTCAACTAATGTTGCACAATTAATTTTTTGCTAAAATTTCTTCCTTCAAAATTAAAACTCACCAAATAAATCCCATTAGCTAAACCTGTTATATTTAATTCATTTTTATTTATTCCATTTTTTGTATTCCATTCGTCGCTGAAAATATTTCTTCCAATCATATCCATTACATACATTTTAATTAAAGTTGATTTAGGTGAATAAAACTCAATAGAGGCTAAATCATTTGCAGGGTTTGGCCTTAGATTCAAAAAGTTAAATTCATTAAAGTTGAAATCATTTAAGTTTTCAACTAATGAAGTTCCACCTGTTGAGTCAACAATTATTTTGTACCAATCAACCACTTGTGTGATAGTTTGTGGTGATGGAATTGGCAATTGAGTTGGTGTAAAAGTTCCTTTGCCCACAGCAGTTACAATAATGCGGTAAGTACCAACTTTAGTTAATCCAGCTGACGGTACAATTACATTAATACAACCATTGCTTGCGCCTGGGAAACTACAATTAGCAGGATTGCAGGTGTATTGAATGCCAATTGCATTTGGTAATAGTGGTTGTGTAGTTACACCATGAATCGTAATAGAGTCGAAAACAAAAGTTCCTGCTGTAGCACCTAAAACAGGTACTTGGAAAGTCCCAGTGGTATCATGTGCGACTTGAATTTGGATATTGGTATTAAACGCTTGGTTTTTTACGGCATGCGGAAATTGTGAACTATCAGGCAATATCCAGCCATGATTGCCAGTGTAAGAATGTGGAATGCATTGTGCAAATCCAAATTGATAGGAAATGGAAATAAATAGTAGAGTGTAAATTATTTTTTTCATTTTGATAATTGTTTGAAGTGTAAATGTAAAATTATTTTTCACAGAAATTTTGAAAACAATATCTTTAGAAAATCAAAAAAATATCAGCATGGCAAAAAAAATACTTTCTTTTTTTGTAATTCTATTTCTTTTGCAAATTAATTTTTCAGTGGTTGCAAATTCGTTGTATAAGGCTGTGGTAAAGGATTCGGCTACACAACAAAGTTTGCAAGGTGTAATTGTTTTAATAGATGGTAAGCCAATTGGTTCAACCAATAACAATGGCGATTTTACTTATGAAATCAGTCATTATGTAACTACCGATTTTGTTATGGAATTTAATTATTTCGGCTACAAAAAATCGTTTAAAAAGATTCCAGTTTCATCTTTCTCTAATCTTGATATTGTGATGATGGATACCATTTATCTATTGCCCATTTCGCACGAATTAAATGCTGTAACCATTAGCGGCAGCAAGTTTGAAAAACGATTGAACGAAGAAACTGTTTCTATCGAAGTGGTAAAGCCAAAACAAATTCAGGATGCTGGCATCACACAGATGGACGATATGCTGAAAAGAATTCCAGGTGTGGATGTGGTAGATGGGCAGCCGAACATAAGAGGTGGCAGCGGTTGGAGTTATGGCGCAGGTAGCCGTGTATTGGTAATGGTAGATGATATGCCCATGCTCACAGCTGATGCTGGCGATGTGAAGTGGGATTTTTTGCCAATTGAAAATTGCGAACAAGTAGAAGTGCTGAAAGGCGCATCTAGTGCTTTGTACGGCTCATCGGCTTTGAATGGGGTGATAAATTTCAGAACTGCATTTCCAAGAAATACTCCACAAACAAATATTGTTATTCAACAAGGAATTTATGATTCACCAAAAAATATTTATGAAAAGTGGACAGGAAATAATGTACAAAAATTTCACGGTGCTAATTTTTTTCACAGTCAAAAAATCAAACAATTGGATTTAGTTATTGGTGGTAATTATTACACCGATGATAGTTATTTGCAAGGCAATTATAATACCCGTGGTAGGGTGAATGCTAATCTGCGCTATCATTTCAAGCACATTGATGGATTGAGTATTGGGCTAAATGTTAATGCACAAAAAGCACAAGGCTCTAATTTTTTCGTGTGGGGCGTTGATAAAGTAGTTAATGGAATTTGGCATAAGGACAGCATTGCTTATTTAACTCCACGAGGTGGCATTGATACGCCTTCAACTAGTTTGAGTTTTTCAAAAACTTATAGATATACAATTGACCCCTATATTTCTTACAACGATAAATCGGGTTTGAAAATAAATTTTCGCAACCGTTTTTTCAACATGAATAACGAAAACAATACCAATCAAAATTCTAACGCTAAGCTTTATTACAGTGAATTACAAGTACAAAAAATGTTTGCTCATCAATTGAACATCACAATGGGCGCAGTGGTAAATTATTCAGATGTGCAATCGCAATTATTTGGTAATCACACCGCAAATAATGTTGCTTATTATTTACAAGGCGAAAAAAAGATTGGCAATCGATTATGGTTGGCAGCAGGCGGCAGATATGAATTTTACAGAGTTGATACTGTAAAGGCAATTACTAAACCATTAGGAAGAATTGGATTGAATTATCAATTAGCAAAAGCAACTTTTTTACGAGCATCTTACGGCATGGGTTATCGCTTTCCAACCATCGCTGAAAAGTATGTAAATACTTATGTCTCGGGGGTTAATGTTTTTCCCAACACACTTCTTAAACCTGAAACAGGATGGAATGCAGAAGTTGGAGTGAAGCAAAATTTTATGATGGGAAAAATGATTGGAATGCTTGATATAGCTGGTTTTTATACTCGTTACAATAACATGATGGAGTTTACTTTTGATAATTTTCCAACACCAAAGTTGCCTTTCAATCCAGGTTTTCAATCCAGAAATATTGCCAATACTTTAATTAAAGGTATTGATATTGCTGTGTTTGCACAACGAAAAATCAATAGAGTAGAGGTTTCTTTACATTCAGGCTTTACTTACATTCTACCTCAAGATTTAGCGTTTGATACCATGAACAGAATTAAAAGACGATTACAATATTCTGACACTCTAAATAATGTTTTGAAATATCGATATACCACTTCTTGGAAAACTGATGCAGAAGTGAAATGGAAAAAATTTACTTTCGGTAGTTATGTGCGCTACAACACTTATGTTGTGAATATTGACCAAGCTTTTACTTTTCTTTTTCCTTCCATCAATGATTATATAAAAAAATGGGGGCATAAGGATATTTGGATTATTGATGTAAGATTGCAATATCAATTGAACAAAAATGCCAGCTTAGCATTTATTGTAAAAAATATGCTGAACTTTGAATACACCGAACGCCCTGGTGAAATAGCTCCAGTAAGAAGCTTTACGATGCAGTTTGTGTATAAATTATAACTTTTAGGTTGGTTTAATAAATAATTATTAGGCAATATTTTTTGAATTTTCAAAATAGATTTTTTTATTTGTACTGCTAATAATTTATTCATTTATCAAAAAACAACCGAAATGAAAAAGCTTATTTTCTTTATTCTTCTGCAACTATTTTTTATAAGCAGTTATGCGCAAACTGATACAATTTATTCAAACAACGAAAAGATTTCATGCACAGTAAAAGAAGTAGCACAAGATGCAGTAAAGTACTCTTATCCGGGGGAAGATTTAATTAACACAATTTACAAAAACACTATACAAAAAATTGTTTTTAAATCAGGTAGGGTTCAAACCTTTGCTGAAGCTACTTCTTATAAAACAGTAAGTGGAGCAGATGATTTCGAAAATGTAACTTTAACTTCAGTTGAAGGTGAAGTAAAAGGGTTATTCAAACTTGGCGATGTTAGTTCAAAGGCAAAAGGAACTACCACCTTGGCAAGTATGGAAAAGGTAAAAGAAAGAGCTATTAAAAAAATGAAAATTGAGGCTGCAATGATGGGGGCAAATATTGTTTATTTAACTCAAAATTCAACAACAGGAAATCAAATGGGAACAAGGTATCAGGCTGGTCATTCAACAGAAACCAATTTAGCAGGAGTTGCTTATTCAAATAAGCTCCCTAGTTTTGATAATTTTCAGAGAAAAATTGGCTCGAAAAAAACATTTCAATGCTTTGAAGTAATTAAAATGTCGCAAAGAGAAGCTGACATGGACAGAAATCAAAGTTCAAAAAATGTAGTAATAACTAACATCTATAATGAGAGTGGATTGATCATGATAAAAGCAACTATTGATGGTGTAGATAATGACACTTTCAGAATTATTAGTTATGATAACAATGAGTTTACTATTTCTTATAAAGATGGAGAAAGAATATTTAATTATAGAACAAGATTCTGATTTCAATTAATTTCATTAATTAAAATCCGCTACCCAATCAGTAGCGGATTTTTTATTTTGATTTTCGTAACAATGAAACAAATGTCTTAGCAAAGCGTTTTGTAAATAATTTTAATGGCTATTAAACAAACATTACTTTTAACAACATAAAAAAGAATCGAATTCGGAATAAATTTGAATCCTCATTCTGTAAAACATTTTCAATGAATTGGAATTTATCGTTTTTGAAAAATAAAAAAACAATCATACTGGGTTTAGCTTTGGTAGCTGCTTTCAGTTTGTTGTCTTTTACATCGGGCAGTCAGTTATTTAATGCCGCTAAAAACATGGAGCTGTTTGCAGCCGTGTTGAAAGAAGTGAACACTTATTATGTTGACCCCGTTTCGCCCAACAAAATGACCAAAAAGGCAATTGATGCCATGTGCAAAACGCTTGACCCTTACACAGTTTTATTGGCTGAAAATGATATTGAAGATTATCGCTTGCGCACTTCATCGCAACATGCTGATATAGGAATTTCATTTTTAAAAATAGGCGATAGCATTTTTGTGAGCATGGTGAAACAAAATCAACCATCAGAAAAAGCAGGCTTGCAATGCGGTGATAGAATTGTAGAAATAAGTGGTGAAAGTTTATCGGGCAAATCGAATGATGAGATCAATAAAATGCTGGTAGGTTCGCCCGGAACTGCTGTCAACATAAAGGTTGTGAGAGCAGCAACAAATGAAACCATTACTAAAAATATTGTGAGAGAAGAAGCTGCAGAAAAATGGGTGCCTTATTATGGTTTGTTGGATGATGAAACTGGCTACATTCAATTTACTTCTTTTATGGAACGTGGCAGCAAAGAAATTAATGATGCCATTGATTCATTGAAAAGTCAATCACACAATGGTTTGAAGTCGGTGGTTTTAGATTTGCGAAGCAATGGTGGTGGCTTATTAATGGAAGCCGTGAACATTGTAAATCTGTTTGTACCAAAAGGAACAAAAATTGTTGACACTCGTGGACGCTTGACCGAAGCGCAACGCAGCTATGCCACATTGAATGAAATGAAAGATGGAAAAATAAAAGTGGCAATATTAACCAATCACAACTCTGCTTCTGCTTCTGAAATTGTTTCGGGTTGTATGCAGGATTTGGATCGAGGAATTGTGGTGGGAACAAAATCGTATGGCAAAGGATTGGTGCAGGTTACAAAACCCATCAGCTATGGTAATCAGATAAAAGTTACGATTTCGAAATATTATACGCCAGCAGGCAGATGTATTCAAGTGTTAGATTATTCACATCGCAATGGAGATGGAAGTGTAGGTAAAATTCCAGATTCATTAAAGCATCCTTTCAAAACAAAAGCCGGAAGAACAGTGTATGATGGCGGTGGCATTGAACCTGATGTTTTAATGCCTGATGAAAATATTTCGTTAGTAACAAAAACATTGAAAGAGAAAAATCTATTGTTTGGATATGCCGTAAAATATTTCAGCCTTCACCCAACTACTAATTCAACTGCAAAAGATTTTTCTATTAATGAAAATGATTTTAATGATTTCGTGAAATACTTATCCAATAAGACTTTCAGCTACAATACTAATACAGAAAAAAAATTGGAGCAAGTAAAAAAATCATTGACTAAAGAAAAATACATTTCTCAATTTGATACTGAATGGAAAGCATTGGAACAAAAAGTAAAACACGATAATGAAAAGGATGTATTGAAAAACAAAACAGAATTGATGAAGGAATTAAACCGAATTATTGCAGGATTTTATTTCCATGAAAAAGGCGAAAAAGAAAATACTTTTAAAACGGATGATGATTTGCAAGAAGCTATAAAAGTGTTGCATGATGATGTTCGATATAAACAACTTCTCAATTTGAAAATGTAACAATTAGCCGATTTGAAAATTGAATACAGATGCTTCGTTCCTCAGCATGACCGTAGAATTGAGTTGTCATCCTGAGCGATAGCGAAGGAACTAATAAATACAAAATGAAAAAACGAAACCTATTTTTAATCATCGGAATCGCAGCACTGGCAAGTATCGCCGCTGCCGATTCTTATTTTGAAATCAATAAAAATATCGACATTTTCAGTTCGATGTTTAAAGAGTTAAACAGCAATTATGTAGATGGTGTGGATGCTGATAAACTCACTCAAACGGGCATTGATGCCATGTTAGATAATTTAGACCCCTATACTAATTTAATCACCGAAGAAGATTTAGATAATTACAAATTTCAAACCACTGGCCGATATGGTGGCATTGGGGCACAGGTAAGAGATGATGGTGATTACATTACTATTGCTGAACCTTACGAAGGTTTTCCTGCGCAACGTGCAGGTTTACAAGCAGGCGATGCAATTATTAGTGTGGATGGAATTTCATGCAAAAACAAAAATGTAGATGAAGTGAGTCATTTATTGAAAGGCACACCCAACACAGGTTTTAAGATAACAGTTAAGCGACCAGGTACAAATGAAGAAATCACCAAAGAAATAAAACGAGAAGAAGTGGTGATTAAAAGTGTGAGCTATTCGGGTATGATTGACCAACAAATTGCTTACATCAAGTTTACACAATTTACTGACAACAGTGCCCGTGAATTAAGCGATGCATTTAAAGAATTGAAAAAAAATAATCCCCAATTAAAGGGATTGATTTTAGATCTAAGAAGCAACCCGGGTGGGTTGTTGAATGAAGCAGTTGACATTGCCAACTTATTTATCCCTCGTGGAAGTGAAGTGGTGAGTACCAAAGGCAAACAAGCCGAATGGGATAAAAAATATGTGGCCATGAATAATCCTGTGGATGTTGATTTGCCTATTGCTGTTTTAACGAATCACAACTCGGCAAGTGCTGCTGAAATTGTGAGCGGAGTTTTGCAGGATAATGACAGAGCTGTGGTGATTGGTCAGCGTACTTATGGAAAAGGTTTGGTACAAACAACTCGTCCGTTGCCTTATGGTAATAAATTGAAAGTAACTACTGCTAAATATTATATCCCCAGTGGCAGATGTATTCAGGCTTTAGATTATACGCATCGAAATGCCGATGGCAGTGTGGGTAAAGTGCCTGATTCTTTAAAACATGAATTCAAAACTAAAAATGGCCGTAAAGTGTTTGATGGTGGCGGTATTGAGCCTGATGTAAAAATGGATGATGTAGAAATGAGTTTGCTATCACAACAACTTTTCATCAAAGGAATTTTGTTTGAGTTTACTACTCAATACAAAATCAATCACCCCACCATTGCTGCTGCAAAAGATTTCAGATTGACTGATGCCGACTTTGATGAGTTTGTGAAATTTGCTGGCACTAAAAATTTCGAACACCAATCTGAATCAGAAAAAGCTTTAAGTGATTTGAAGAAAGAAGCTGAAAAAGAAAAATATTTCGATGATTTCAAAACACAATTCGAAAACTTACAAGCCAAATTAAATCATGACAAAAAAGATGATTTATACCACAACAAAACCGAGATAAAAGAATTGCTCGAAAATGAAATTGTAAGCAGATATTATTTCCAGAAAGGCAGAACCGAAGCTGACTTCAATAATGACCCTAATATTTTAAAAGCAGTTTCTATTTTAAAAGATAAAGCAGCTTACGAAAGTTTGCTGGTGATGAAAAAGTAGTTCAATTAATTCATGTGGAATTTTAAAACTCAAAGTGAGCTCTTAAACTATACACCGAAACTGGTCCACGACAACTGTTATATGCCGGATTAACAATAAACTGATAATCGGGTGAAAGCGTCATCATTTTATAATGCAGATTGTATTGTGCTTCAACAATAAATTCATTGCTGATGCCTTTTGGATAATTGCCTAATCCATCACCAATGATAAAACCATAACCACCATTTTGTAAATAGGCAGCATGGTCTTTTGAAATGCCATTGAGCGCAAGTGCAATTCTTATTTTGTCATCGTAGCGGTGAATTCGATTCATCGAAATAAAACTTCCTACACAAATCGAATGGTCAATTTCAGTGTACATCCAGGTTTCACGTTTGCCATCATTCCACGATAATCGGGCAAACAACATATCCTTGCCTTCTGTTTTTTCCCAATTAATCACAAAGCCATATTTGCCATAATACGGACCACTTTTACCTCTTAAATTATCTAACGCAGGCGATACCAGATGCGATGAACCATCATACAATTCAGATGGTGTACCAACCACATTGCGTATGGCTAAGCTGGTATCTTTTGAAAGCACTGCATTGGCATCTGTGTATGAAGCCATTCTGCCATGATTAGCAAACACCATAAATTTCAGTGTGTGTGTAAAATCTTTTCGCAAGGGTAATATCAGTTCTAAATTTTCACCATGCGCTTTTAAATAGTCATTAGGCGATGGTAAAAAATTATTGGTAATGATACCATTCGACCATAAGGAATTCAAAGCCGAACAAAAGCGAAGGATATATTTTTTCTTCACCACTTTTACTGATAAAGCATAGGTGTAACCACGAGTGTTAGATGGATAATCCCAGGCACCAGCATCCATCATCGACCAATTGAGCAAACTCGATTTAGGGTCGTGACTGGTTACGTTCTGGTCAAAAATATCACTCAAACTAAATTTGCCGAGAGTGATAATAATTCTTTCAGCAGGCACCATTCGTGCTAAAATATTCTGGTCTTCGGCTCTGAACGATTGTGCTTTAGTTAAAGGAATTATCTGACGAAAAAACAAACGGGCAATGTATGCTGATGGTGCAGGCGAACCTACACGAAATGTTTCACCATTAGGAAAACCAGCCACCCCTGTCGCACCTGAAATGCCCGAACCTGCTGCTACTTCGGGGTTGAAATAAAACTCACCATTGTGCCAAGTTTTAGTACCAAAATATAAAGTAGTGGTAGATGATAGACACTGCTCGGCATGATGGTTTAATGATTTGTTGCCTTCGGTTATTGGCGAATGAAATGCCGGATGATATTGGTTGACAAAAGTTTGCTGAAAGTGTAAAGTAGTGATGGGTAAAGTATCTTGGGCATGAACTGCAACAATCATCAAACTGAATAAAAACAATAAAACACTACGCATAAGCTATTTTTAATTGGAACAAATATAAAATTAAGTACAAAAAAAAATCGGTTGATTTTTGTTTCCATCTTTTTATGAATAGCTGCTGCTTAAAAACTATTCTTAACCTTTTTTCTTGATAAAAAAAATTACAAAAAAAGCATGTCAATAATGTCTTCAAAAATTCAATGCAGGAAATTGATTTTTTAAAGATTACAAAATGCATATGCAACTGCAAAACATTTTTCAACGTCTTACGTATTAAAAGCATAACATTTTCGTTAGCTATATTATTCATCCACTACCACTATGAAAAATGATGAACAAAATGAACCCATTAGTTTCACTCCACGTGAGTTGCAAATCATTGCCTATTTATTATTGGAAACAGTGCATTGGAAAATAGCCCGATACATGCACACCAGCCAGAACACTGTGGAAGCACAAATAAAACATTTGCGGCAGAAAGTAAATGCTAAAAGTTGTCAGGGATTAATCACTTATGCTTTGTTGCATGGCTATACTTTGCATGAAAGCACAGGCAAAGTATTTTATAAAGGCAAACTGATTGAATTGCCTGATTGAAAAACTAATGAGTCGTTACAATCAATTGCAGAGAGGGGTAGAATTGTATTTTTTAAATTGATTGCATCAAACTGAGAACTAACCCAATTATTCAGTAGGGTTGATTCACTTTTTCCAATTACTTCCAAAAGTATCCATGATTTTAAATGGAAGTTTATTCCAGATGATTTGTCGGGGATACTCACCATTGCATAGAATAACAACCCCAAAATTATTATCAGGCGAAATTACCAAAGTAGCCGAATAGCCTGGGTCATTACCTACATGAAAAACATACTTTCCGTATTTATCCGATTGAAAAATCCACCAACCTAATCCTATAGAAGTTTTATAAGGCGGAATATTTTTGTGGATTGACCACATAATTTTCAATGTTGAATTTTTAAGCACACCATTTATTTTATTATCCTTTATTGCCAGATTGTGTAGCATCCATTTACACAAATCATTCGTGCAGGCATTCAGATTTCCGCAGGGTTTATCTTGCGGTATATCAGGATAATAATCAGTTGCTCTCACTTTCATCGTGAGCCAGTTTTGAACATGCGGAATGCTTCTTCTTTTCACAGGAATACTATCAATAAAAAAACTGCTTAATTGCATACCTACCGGTTGCAGAATATTTTGCGACACATAATCAGCATAAGTTTGATGCGTTACATTTTCAATCACCCTGCCCAACACATCATAAGCTGTATTGCTGTATGTTTTAGCACTTAACTGAACACCAGGCATAAAACTCAATCGCTTTCTGCCTAATTTTTTTACGAAATCTTTCAATGCAACACTATCATGTTTAGGATGAATAAAATGTCTGTTAGCAATATTCGGCAAGCCTGAAGTATGAGTAAGCATTTGCTCAATAGTAATATCCTTGTATCGTTTGTCTTTCATCACAAAATCAGGAATATAGTCAGTCAGCTTTTTTGAAATATCAATTTTGCCCTGTTCAACCAATTGCATTATGGCAGTTGCGGTAAATAGTTTTGAAATAGAACAAGTCAAAAAATTGGTAGTGCTGTCAATAGTATTGAATGTGCCAACTTTAGTTGTTCCATAGCCTTTGGTATAAATTATTTTCCCATCTTTCACTATGCCCAGTGAAACACCAATTATTTTATGCTGCTGCATGGTGCTTAAAATGATAGAATCAATTTTTTGTTTGTTAATGGTTTGAGCAAACAACTGCAATGTGAAAAACAGCAGCACAAAAAGTATTGATTGCTTTATCAAGATTGTCATGATTGATTGCTTGGTTTTTCCCATTGAATGCAGTGTTATTTTCAAAGTTAGTATTTTGAATGTAATGGAGCAAATGCAGCCCAAATGATTAACTGCTTTTGAGTAAAATTATTTGAAGTTATTTTTGCTTTGTTGCATGGTTTTACCTTGCATGAAAACACAGGCAAAGTTTTTTATAAAGGCAAATTGATTGAATTGCCGAGTTGAAGAACAAAACAGGATTACAAATCCTTAGCTCAAAAAAATCGGATTGCAAATCCGATTTAGCGTACTATTTTTCTTTTTTTGTTTACTACCCTTTTTTATTATTTTTATTGGCTAAAACTAACAACACGAATGAGTACATTAGGCATTATACATACTGCTTTATCCATAGCAGCAGTGGTGGTAGCAGCGATTAGCTTGCTGAAAGATGGCTACATTTTACCGCTTTCAAAAACAGGAAAAATATATAGTGTGCTCAATGCAGTGGCTTGTATCACATCCTTCTGGTTATCAAAATCGGGGCATTTTAATCCTGGGCATGCCATTGGTATTTTAGTATTGTTGTGCTTGACAACTGCTTATTTACTGGTGAACAAAACTACTGCATGGCTAAAATATATAGTAGTGTATTGCATGAGTTTTTCCTTGTTTCTTTCTTTAGTGCCAGCAGTAAACGAAACCCTGAGCCGCCTGCCCATTGGGCACCCCATAGCTAACGGACCCGATTCACCCATTGTACAATTAACCATTAAATGCCTGCTACTATTGTTTGTGATAGGTGTGGTTTTGCAGATTAGAAAGGTGAGAAAGGGGGTGAAGTAGAGAGTTTTGAAAAATCTATAAATTCAAGAAATAAAATAGTTCTAAAGCATTTCTGCTAATAGTTGTATTTCTTTACTTTATCAAAATAAAGATTTAGAACTTATGATGCAAAATCAAACTTCCGAAGAAAAAATCCAATGAGGCCTAAAAAAGAAAAGAATATTTTCGAGAGAGTATTAACAAGGGAAAACTTATTTTTCACTTGTTGCATATTTTTATTCATAGCTTTCAATAAAAGCCTTTGTGATCTTTATGATGATAAGATTATTGCACCATTTCTTTCAAATTTTGAAGGAAGCAAATCTTTGGATATTCTTTTTTTTGCCTTTACTGCTTTTACTTTATTAATACATTTTTACTTACTTGTTCAGGACAAAAAAATCAGCAATACTTTTTTCTTTTTCTCTTGTGTACTCTTTGGCATTTTTGTTTATAGTTATTTCTTTTCTAACAAATACTATTTTATTTCTTTAGAGTTATTCCCCAACTTAAAGTATGCAGATTCGATATTCCTTTTGTTTGGAATAATTGGTTCATTGAAGGTGTTAAACTGGATAAGTCCTAATCAAAAACCCTTTGACAATAAAGATCCCTTCTTAATTGATTCACCTATTGTTAAAGCGGAGGATGATTTATTTACTAGAAAAAAATTTGCAAAAAAAATTGCTATTAAAATTCAATCTGAATTAAAACCAATTCCTAAATTTAATAACAAGCAAACTCCTAAAAATGACAATGAAGAAAATTCGAATTTCGATTATTATGGCTCATTAGCAATTGGAATAAATGGTGAATGGGGTTCAGGTAAAACTTCATTTACAAATATGATTAAGGAGTATATCAATTCTGAAAATCGGATAGTAATAGATTTCCACCCTTGGAGAAGTTCTACTCAAGCCAAAATTATTGAAGATTTTTTTGAATTACTTATTGATAAGTTGGGTGATAACAATCCCCAGCTATCAAATACAATATCGAGATATTCAAAGACTTTAACTAAAATAGACGAAAACATTTTCTCAAAAGGAGTTGCCTCTATTTTGGAATTAATATTTCCTACTCCAAACAAAAATGAGCTTTATGAATTAATCAATACCTCAATTGAAAAATCCAAAAAACAAGTAATTGTTTTTATTGATGATTTAGATAGACTTGACAAAAAAGAAATTATTGAGGTTTTAAGAATAGTTAGGAACACAGCCAGTTTTAACAATATAGTATATGTGGTTTCATACGATAAAGGTTATGTGTTGGAGGCAATTAAGGATTTCAATCCTAACAATTATAAATCCTTTTTAGAAAAAATATTTCAATTTGAATTTGCTCTTCCTATGTTGAAAGAAGGTTTATTGCGAACCATTCTTAAAGACATATTGAAAGATAAACTTGATAAAAAACTGCATAACCAAATAGATAGAGTTGTTGATTCATCAGAATTCCATAATCTTAATTTTACAAACGAATTTATTAAAACTCATCGTGATGTTATTCGATTCACAAATTCTTTGTTATTCGATTTGGAAGATGTTATTGAAAATATCTACTTCTATGACTTCTATTTATTGCAATTACTAAAATTGAAATATCAAGCAGTTTATGATTCTATCTTAACAAAAAAAGAGCTTTTTTTCGTGCAAGAAATTGACTCTAATAGAAATTTATTTTTTGATTTAAGAAATGAGGATGATAAGTATCTTTCGTCTCAAATGCTAGCAATATCAAAAAGCATTGGTAATAGCACTTCAAGTACAGAACGAAAAGAGAAATCATTGAAAGTTTATTTACATAAAGAATTTCCTCTGCTTGATTTATCTGAACATGAAAAGAACATTATCTTTTATCTAATTGAAACTTTAATAACAGAAAAAGTTGATAAAAAAACGGATGGAATTAGTAAGTTAAATCTATTTCGCTATCCTTCTAATTTTCATAAATATTTTTCATTTCAACTCAATGATGATGATATTTCATCCGAAGATTTTGAACTTTATAGAAAGTCAGATTTTGGTTCTTATAAGACTAAAGTACTTGAATGGATTAATGAAAACAAATACTCATCATTAAAGGACAAGCTAAAAAAGATTGATAATTTTGATACCCAAACTGAATATGAAAATCATGTTAAATTACTTTTCGAAATACCGAAATTAGTTGAGGCTGAAAATACATACTACTACAAAGACGAAAATGAATTATCAGATTTATTGGTACTTTCTGACAAGCAAATTAAAAAGCTTTATAATAGCGTTGATGATTATTATCAGTTCATTATTTTTTTCTTTTCGAATGCGTCGAATTCTCCAATATTAGAAAGTAATGTGATTAGAAATTTAATAGAACGATATCCTCTAATTGATGGGTTAAAGAAAAATTTAGTAAAAATTAATTTCAATTACTTGAAAGAATATTGCATGAATTCCAATAAGATTTCAAATGAGTTATACTTTTTTTATTGGAATTGTGTTGATGAGAATAGTACGTTAAGTATAACATCAATGAACAAGGAAGCTGAATTGTACTTTAGAGATTTTGTGAAAAAAGTTATTAATCCTTGCGAACTTGGTATGTATATTCGCCAAAAAAATCCAAATGAGAATTTCTACAATTTGGATATTGATGCTATTCAAGTAATATTTCCAAATGGCTATGATGAGTTAGAAGAATTCGTTAATGCAAAATTTCCAATTGATGACCCTTGCTTTGCTGAGTATAATAGATTTAATGACATCTTAAAATCTGGAAAAAATAAAGAGTTTAAATTCGAGCGATTAAAGCCTATTATGTGGTTTGATAAATAGTATTTAATTTTTATCTCCTTTTATTGATACCAAGAAGAAAAATATTCCCATCTTTCCCCTCCCCACAATCACCACACCAAATTTTAGCATTTGGTTAAGTGCTTTGCAATAGCACTTCTTCAAACCCTTTATTCATAAGCCTTTCAAGCTGCGTATCACCATATTTGGTTAACCATATTTAATTAACCATTTATGGCTATAGGAAATTCATTTCAACTACCCACAATTTTACATCAGCCTTTTAGCATAATAAAATCGGCAATGCAAAAAAGGTTTTTAAAGTTCTTTAAAATGGTGTATAGCTGCTGGCAGTATTAGTTTAAAAAGCGGCAGCATTAGTTGGAAGTTGAGCATTGGTTTTTTAAATGCTGGGCTATAAAGTTTAAACTCTTGCAGCAAAATGCGCAGGTTTAAAAAATAGCTGCACAAGTTTCAGCTATAAAATCGGGCAGTAAGGGTAGGGGTGCAAAAGGCTGGCAGCATTAGTTTAAACATGGGCAGTTGTTTTTCAGAAACGAGCAGCACAATGCGCAACTTTAAAAAATAGCTGCGCAAAACTGATTTACACTATTTCATTATTAACGGATTTCATTTTTTAAACAATAAAAAACAAATGTTATGGCAACAACAGATTTAATTCCGAGAGGTGATATGCCCTTTGATGCATATCAAAGCAATTTGATTAACCAATGTACTACCAACCAAGTGGCTTGGGGTATAGTGTTGGCGCAGTTGACGGGGCTGGGTACTTTTCAAACTACATGGTCAACTGCTTATGGGTTATGTAAAAACAAAAAGAACGCAACTACGGTGCAGCGCAATGCTAAAAACGCTGCTAAGAAGGCTTTCATAGCCAAGTTGCGTCCGTTTATTCAAACACAAATTCAGTACAACACCACTATGACGGATGCACAAAAACTATTGTGTGGGGTGAAACCTCATGCTGGTAAGCGTACGCCTGTGCCTACGCCCGATGGTAGGCCTGTGATGGAGGCAAAACAAGGGGTGGGTAGGACTTTGAAAATTTCGTATAAACAACAAATTGGCTCAGATGGCAGCAGCCGCCGTGGTAAGCCCGATGGGGTGCAAAAATGTTTGATGGTGTATTTCATTGGCACCGCTGCACCTGCTTCAGCTGAGGCTTGTACGCTTTTTAAAACTATGAGCCGAACGCCTATCACCATGAGTTTTACGGCTGCTCAATCGGGACAAAGATTGTATGGCTTTGGTTGCTGGGTGAATACAAAAGACCAACAAGGTCCGTGGAGTGAAATGTTTGTGTGTACGATTCCTTAGGGGGATTCACAATTTTTGGTAAGAGATTTTTGCAGATGCAGAAATCTTTTTTTTTATTGGTAATTCATCTTTGAGTTTACCCAAGTTGTTTAAAACACTTCATTCAGATTGAACGAAAAGCCACGGCTGCCTTCGGTGCCAAAGCCAAAATCTATCACAAAATTGGTGTTTGATTGTTTGTTGATTTTTACTCGTAAACCAAAACCACTGCCCAGATTTATTTTGCCAAACTGTTGCGTATCGGGTTGGCTCAAGGTAGATGAATTGATAAATACTACACCGCCCAGCAAACCATTGTGGGTGATATGAAACCGATATTCAGTTTCTAAATAAATCAGATTAGTACCTCTGAATCTGCCTTCAATATAGCCTCTGCCTGTGTTGTTGTAAGTATCCCAACCAGTGCAAGGCAAATCTAAATAAGGTGGAATGCCTGTTAAAGTAAGCCATTCATAACTCCAGATGGCAATGATATTACCAGAGTGTTTTGGGAATGGAATATAGTGGCGCAGGTCAATGACTAAAGAGGTCCAGTTGTTATCGCTGCCAGTCACTTTTAAATTATCACGGAATTGAATATTGGCATAGCTTCCTCTTTGCGGATTGTTGGCGTTTAACCGATTATCATATTGCATATTGAGGGTAATGCCCGATGAAAAAGTTTTGGTTTTAAATCCGTTTTCATCCATGCCATTAATGCCCGTGATGGAATCATTTTGCACTTCGGTAATGTTGTAATGATAATCTAAATTATAACCCAGCCCGGCATAAATATTTCGGGCAATTTTGGTCATAGCCACTTCATACAATCGTACATAAGAATAATCTATTTTGCTCGATTTAGTTAATGAGGTATTGCTGCCTAACCCGAAGGTGTAAGATGGAAATCGGTAAAAGCGCCAATCGCCTAATAAATTAAATCGGTTGTGTTTAGTCCAGATGTTAGAGTTAGCAATTTCAATCCATTGTTTGTTAGCAGTGTATAAGGAGTTTACTAATAAACTAGAAATTTTTCTGCGGCGCAAAGTGTCGGTATAAAAAGAAATATTGCCTGTAAACACGGCTTGAAAACTGGTAACTAATGCATAACCTGGGTATAAAAATAAACTATTGAAAGGGCCTAATGATTGCTTGAAAACTGAATCGGTTTTTTGGTAAAAAGCAATCGAGTTGCTTTTTCTGAAAACATCAGTGATGTCTCTTTGTTGCGTTAAAGATTTCTGTTGAGTGGAATCAGCATATTCTCTTTTTTGAGCTACAACAAAACTCGAAGTATTTATAATTATTAAAATGAAGAACAGAACAAACCGCCAATAACTCATTAAGCACTTGCATTTGAAATTTGTGGATAATTACTAAACCTGATTTTATCAACTATGGAAGTTCTTTTTGCCACAGGTTTTTTGGCTAACGATTCATACAGCGTAATTAATTGTTCACGAACTACCTTTTTATCAAATTGCTTTACCAATTGTTCTGATAATAAAATGCCTCTGTTATAAGCTGCCTGATAGGTCATCAGCAGTTTTATTTGTGATACAAACTGTGCTACACCATCAGCAGTAAAATAATCAGATTGATACAATGCTTTATATTCAGGCAAGTTTCTGAAAATTACCGGCAAGCCCGAAGCTGCTGCCTCGATGGGTGCTAAAGGTGAATTTTCCTGAAATGATGGAAACACAAATAAATCGGCACCTGCATAATATTTTGGCATTTCTTCCAGCAATTGCATACCCAAAAATTTTACATTGGCTGGTGCTGATGCAATGGCTTTATCTAAATCTTTTATATTGTCAACAAAAAGTGGTCGTCCGCCAATCCATCTGAATTGTGCTTCGGGTGTTTGCTTTGCCATAGCAATAAAATCTAAACAACCTTTTCGGCTTTGCAATTGTCCTACACCTAACACACAAAAATCATTTTCCTGCAATTGTAGTGCTGCTCTTCCTTGTACTCTTGATCCATCAGTTCGTTTCCATTTATCTAATAAAATAGGGTTATTCAATCTTACTACTTTGGTTTTTGTACCCATGGTTTTGATAGCATCTTCTACCATAGGGCTAATGGCAATGGCTACATCAGCATAAGCAATCACTTGTTTAAAATACCATTTTACCAAAGGCATCAATACATGATGAAATGGAATTGAACCTTTTGCTGAATCAGGAATAATATGTGCAGTAAAAACCTTTTTGCCTTTATATTTTAATCCTCTCCAGAAATAATATGGACCATAAGTGTGGCTATGCATCACATCGCCTTTGCCATTATTATTCACTACAACTTCTACATCATTTTGCTGATTCAATAAATCAACACAATCAATAAAACTGGTATGAATGCCTTCGCCCTGCATACCATACAACTTAGTTTCAGAGCAAACATTTACTTTCATATCCTGTATTTTTTTTGTTGGAATAAACCGAGTCAAATGTGCAGCAGTTGATTAAACAAAGCATTACACAATTATTAGCAAAATGTTACATTATTCACACCATCAAAATTCTTAACCATAGGGGAATAGATTTGCTTTATTCAATAATTTTTTGCGAAGTAGAGAGTGTTTTGAAGAATAGAAAAAAAATATTTTTTGCTGGTTAAACTTTCCTGTTAAATCATAGTCTTCTTTACTGCTAAATGTTTAAACAATAAATAAAACTTATTATGGACAGAAAACAATTCCTGAGATCAACTTTGTTTTTAGGTGGATTAGGTTTAGCCAGTTCGGCTTTATTAGTTGAAAGTTGTAAAAAAAGCTCCAGCACATCTTCAGCTCAGGGTCCTTCAGCCAATTTTACTTTAGATATCAGTCAATCGCCCTATACCGCTTTGAAAACAGTGGGTGGTTCGGTAGCATTAAATGGTGTTGTGGTTATTTGTACTGCAACAAATACCTATAATGCTTTAGCACAAGCCTGCACACATCAGGGTTGTTCAATGAGTTATTCATCTAATCAAATGGTATGTCCTTGTCATGGCGGTTCATTCGATATGAATGGCAATGTAGTTTCAGGTCCTCCTTCTATTCCTATTAAAAAATACACAGTAACTAAAAGCGGAAATATTTTAACAATTTCGGGATAAGAAAAATTTGCTGTTCTAACATTTTCTTTTTTTCTTACGCCTCGATTTTTTTATGAGGATAAAAATCATGTAATACCAATCAGATTAAAAATAAATTTACAACCAAATAAAAATTTACAAATCAGAAAAATGAAAAAAATTACACTTTTAACGATTGTTGCAATTACTATTGCATTATTTACTAATATAAACAATAATCGTGTCAATTCAAAAAGCAATGGTGCTCCTGCTGGTAATGCAGGTAATCCTTCGGCAAGTAATACAAATTGTTATACCAGTTGTCACAATGAAACTGTTGCTAATCTTTCTTCCTCACAAGGAGGGGTTACATTGTTGTTAAATGGGACTCCTGTAACAACAGGTTATTATCCTGATTCAACTTATACAGTTACTTCATCCATTTCTGTATCTGCAAATGGTCATGGTTTCCAAACAACTGCCGAATCAGCTTCAGGTTTCGCTGGTACATTTATGGCTGGTTCAGGCAATAAAATTACAGGTACGCATTATGTTACACACACTTCTCCTATATCTTCTACTCCTGCTTCATGGTCTTATAAATGGAAAGCCCCAAGCGCAGGTGCAGGTACTGTAACTTTCTATTCAGCTTTCATGACTTATAATATTCATACTTACTTATCTACTACTGCATTTACCGAATTGGCAAATCCAGGCGGAACATCAGGTTTAAACGAAGTAGATCAGGTTTCTTTTTCAATTTTCCCTAATCCGGCAACTTCTGTTTTGAATTTTTCAGCAAATAATTTGTCTGCTAATAGTAGTGTTGAAATTTATAATTTAGATGGAAAATTAATGTTGCAATCAAATATCAACAATTCACAAAACAAGTCAGTTAATATAGCTGATTTGAATGCTGGTGTTTATTTTGTAAAAATTATTTCAGGCAGTAAAACAAGTGTTACTAAATTGATTAAACAATAATAAAAAAATCAAATCAAAAAGGCAGATGCGAAATCATCTGCCTTTTTTTATAAAATCAAAGTTGAAATGAAATTTAAAAATTCAGTTTTATTAATTACTACAGTTTGTTGTGCAGTTTTGTTGGTTTATAATTCTTGTAAAAAAGATAAATCGCAGCCTGTTGTAGCTATGCCCAATGCGATAGATACTTGTTCAGCCATCACTTATTCAAAAACTATTGCACCAATTATTACCACCAGTTGTGCGATAGGCTCAAGTTGCCATGGCACAGGTTCATCACATGTTGCATTTACAAATTATGCAAGTGTGCTGGCTGAAGTTAGTAATGGTAAATTAAGTTACGCATCTTCGCCTGCTGCAATACTTGGTAAAACCCTTGATATGTCAGGCTCAAGTTATGCCCAATTAAGTTCTTCTCAAATCAATCAGTTTATTTGTTGGTTGAAAAACGGAGCACCAAATAATTAATTGGAACACTAATTGCATCTTGTTGTTTTATAATCAAAATCAAATTAATCATGAAAAATTATTTTTTAGTTCTTGTTAGTTTTCTTTTCGCTTTTTCAACTGTAAAGGCACAAGAAATTTATATTTCTCCAACTGCATCCATTGCATTTTTCTCTGCTACATCCATGGAGAATATTGATGCTAAAACAAAAGAAGCTACGGCAGCTATTAATGTTAAAACCAAAAAGATTTTCTTTAAAGTAAAAAACACTTCATTCCATTTTAAAAGCAGTTTGATGGAAGAACATTTTAATGAAAATTATATGGAAAGCGAAAAATTCCCTTTCACACAATTCAGCGGTGAAATTGTAGATGCACCTAATCAGGATCTTACAAAAGATGGTGTGTATGAAGTAACTGTAAAAGGTAAAATGACATTACATGGTGTCGAAAAAGAATATACTACCAAAGGCACAATAACTGTAAAAGATGGCAAAATAAGAGCACAGGCTAAATTCAATATTAAAATGGAAGATCACAAAATTAAAATTCCAAGTATTGTAGGTGCTAATATTGCCGAGCAAGTAGAAGTTACTATTGATGCTACTTTCGAAACACAAAAAAAATAAACAACTCATTTAAAACCCTGCCGAATTAATTTTTGCAGGGTTTATTTTTTCTCTAATTTTCAACTAAAACAAATCAATACCAACATGAAATTTTTGTACATCTTTATTTTGGCTGCACTGGCAACCAATTCATTAAAAGCACAAGATGATTTGAGCAATTTATTTAAAGACGATAAAAAATCGCACGACCCAGTTTCTGCTACTTTTAAAACTACCAGATTAAACATGGGGCATTCTATTGAAGTAGTTGGTAAGCATCAATTAGATGTAAGAATTTCACACGTTTTTGGCGAAGTACATAATACATCAAGCACTGCTGATTTACACTCGTTGTATGGTTTAGAAAGTATCTCGAATGTTCGTATTGCTTTTGAATATGGTGTTACAAGTAAACTAACGGCTGGTCTTGGTCGTAGTAAGGGCTTTGGTGCTGCTAAAGAATTGTACGATGGCTTTTTGAAATACAAATTATTACATCAAACCATTGATAATAAAATTCCTATAACTGTTACATTAGTGGGTACTGCACAAGTTAGTGGTATGATAGCATCTACTGACCCTACTAGCGAAACGAGCTATGGTAATTTTTCTCAACGTTGGAGTTATTCAACACAAGTATTAATTGCACGTAAGTTTAGTGAAAGATTATCATTACAAGTGATGCCTACTTGGATTCACCGTAATTATGTTGTAGCAGCTAATTCAGCTACTGGATTGCCTGCTGATGAAAATGATTATTTTGCAATTGGTGCTGCTGGTAGATATAAATTCAGCAAACGTAGCGCAATTATTATTGATTGGTTTATGCCTTTCAGCAATTTCAGAACTGAAGAACACAAACAAAATTTATACTACAATCCGCTTGGAATTGGCTATGAAATTGAAACCGGTGGACATGTGTTTCATTTAAGCTTGGTAAATACAGGTGGTTTTTCCGAACAGGATTTTATCTCAAACAGTCCAACATCATGGAGCAAATGGGGTATTCGTTTAGGATTTAATATCAGTCGTTGGTTTACAGTTTATTAATAACTGAACTAACCTGATTTTAAGCTACACCACCTGCTCTTTCAATTTTCATTTGATTCCTTTTTAACGGGTTTGCAGTTATTTCCTCGTAATTTTTTTTGTTCCGAGCAATATCAATTGCTACAAAAACAGCGCTTCGAAAACTGCTTTCATCTGCTTCGTTTTTTCCTGCAATATCAAAAGCAGTTCCATGGTCTGGCGAAGTTCGAACAATATTTAACCCTGCAGTATAGTTTACACCGCTGTCGAATGCCAGTGTTTTAAAAGGAATTAATCCTTGATCATGATATAGCGCTAATACTGCATCAAAATGTTTGTATTGAGCATTACCAAAAAAGCCATCACTGCTGTAAGGGCCAAAAGTCAATATTTTTTTTTCTTTTGTTTTTTGGATGGCAGGTACAAGTATTGTTTTTTCCTCTTGCCCTATAGTTCCACCTTCACCTGCATGTGGATTTAGTCCTAGCACAGCTATTTTACCTGATTCAATCGCAAAATCTTTTTTTAATGATTGTGCCAGCATTTCAATTTTGCGTTGCACCTTTTCAATACTTAAATTTTTGCTGATGTCTTGTACCGGAATATGAACTGTGGTTAAACCGATTCTCAGGCTGTCACTCACCATCATCATCAATGATTCACCATTGCCAAATAATTTAGCTAAATAATCTGTGTGCCCATTATAAGGAAACTCAGGACTATACACATTCTTTTTGCTGATGGGAGCTGTAACTAAAGCATCTACTTTTCCTGCTGCTAAATCTTTGCAGGCTGCTTCTAACGATTTAACAGCATATTTACCTGTCACGGGTAATTCCTTGCCTGGGTCTATTTGTAATTCTTCATTCCAGACTTCTACCACATTAATTTGATGTTTGATTAATTTATCGGCAGAAGCGATGGTGTTAAAATTAAAATTATCCAACCTTATATGTTTACGCCACCATGCAATTGATTTTTGTGAAGCATAAATAATAGGAGTGCATTGATTAAGTAATGTTTGGTCGGCAAATGTTTTTAAAACCACTTCTGGTCCTATGCCGTTTAAATCGCCTATTGATATTGCTATTCGCATGAATCTTTTTTTATTTTAATGGGCAAATATAGGTATTGCAAAAGTTTGAAAAGCACTAAAGTTTTTTAATACGATTTTAAATTGTAAAATGGTATATAAAATATGAATGGGAAATTGTACATTTGCCTCCCTTGTAAAAAAAGTATTTAATAAAATAAAACAATCAACTTTTCAGAATCATGGCAGTAATAGGTAAAATAAGAGACCGTTTTGGTGTAGTAATCTCTATCATAATTGGTTTATCATTGTTGGGCTTTTTGTTGATGAGTGCTTTAGATAGCCAGACATCGCTATTTCGCAGCAGAAACACAACCATTGCTAAAATAGACGGCAGCAGTATTGATTATAACGATTTTGCAGCATTAGAAACTTATAATGTTGAAGAACGTGAATTGTTTAACCAGAATGGAGGCACTATGAATGAACAAATGCGACAAAGTATTAAAGACCAATCATGGTTGGAAATTTTGCAAAAAACAGTGATGCAAAAAAAATATGATGATTTGGGTATTTTGGTTAGCAATGATGAAATGCAACAGCAATTATCTGGCAACAATCCTCATCCTGTTATTCGTCAACAATTTACAGATCCTAAAACTCAGGTATATAACCCTGCTAATGTAAGTCGGTTCCTGAATAGTGATATGTACAAAAACAATCAGGATAATTGGCAAAAACGTTGGGGGCATATTGAAGGCTATGTTCGTAAAGACCGCTTGAATGGCAAGTATAATAAAATGATTGAAAAAGCAATCTATGTTCCGAAATGGATGGTTGAAATGGATTATAAAGATAAAAATGATAAGTTATCATTGGCTTATACATCTGTTGCTTTTTCTACTATATCAGATGATAAAGTAAAACCTACCGAAGAAGAAGTAAAAGCTTACGCTGAAAAACATATTCGTCGTTTTCAAAAAGAAGAAGAGGAAAGAAAAATTGAATTTGTTGCTTTCGATTTAATCCCAAGTCATGATGATAGTGTTCAGTTTCGCAATGGAATGTTAGCTTTGGTTGATTCATTTCATCGCACTAAAAATGATTCTGCAATGGTATTTGCTAATTCAGAAACTGGCGATATTGATGGCAAATATTACAGCAAATCAAAATTACAAAGTGTATTAAAAGATAGTTTTTTTACTAAACCAATTCATGCAGTTGTAGGTCCTTACTTCGAAGCAGGAATGATTAAAATTTCAAAAATTGTTAATCGTAAATCGATGCCTGATTCTGCAAAAGCAAGTCACATATTAATAGCAGTAAAACAAGGTGAAGATACTGCTGCTGCCAACAAACGTATTGACAGCATTTGGGCTGCCATAAAAAAAGGAGCAAAATTCAGCGAAATGGCTGCTAAATACTCTCAAGATCCGGGCTCTAAAGCTAAGAATGGTGACTTAGGATATTTTGCTCAGGGTATGATGGTGCCTGAATTCAATACAGCTTGTTTCAATGGCAAAAAAGGTGATGTAGTAAAAGTGCTTACTCAGTTTGGTGTTCATTTAATTCTAATAACCGACCAAAAGAATTTCAATTTGGCTGCACAAATTTTCACTATTGCTAAAACAGTAGCACCAAGTAAAGCAACCGAACAAATGATTGCTAATCAAGCTAATGAATTTGCTACAAAAAATAATACCGTTGCTGCTTTTGATGCTGCTGCTAAATTACGTAAACGTGATGCTAATCAAATAAAAAGAAACGATATAAACATAAATGGAATCAATGGTAATGCCCGTGATTTTGTTAGAAATTGGGTATATAATGCAGATACAAAAGTGGGTATGGTTTCACAACCTTATTTAATTGAAAACAAACTTTATGTGGTAGCTAAATTGAGTAATATTTTAGAACAAGGTCAACCTGATTTGGAAATGTTCAGAGGTTATATCGAAAATGAAATTAAAAAACAAAAACGTGCTGACATTATTACTAAAGATTTAGCAGCTAAAATTGCTGGCAAATCTGATTTATCAGCTATTGCTTCTGCTATTGGGGATAGTGTACATCATGTTAAAAATGTAGGGATGGCTCAGCCTATATTGGCTGCTGCTGGTTACGAACCTAAAGTAGTAGGTGCAGCATTAGCATTAAAACAAGGTGCTGTTTCTAAACCAATTATTGGTAATAATGGGGTGTTTATTGTAGTGCCTGAAAGTATTGAAGCTGCTCCGGCTCAGGTAGATTTGAGAAACTCAAAAGCACAATTAGAAGGGCAATTTAGTAACGGATTAGAATATAGTTTATTCACTAATTTGAAAAAACGCTTAGCTTTAAAAGATAATCGCAGCGATTTCTTCTAAACAAATTATAGAAACTTTTTTAAAACGGCTTTGTTAAGTAACTTTACAAAGCCGTTTTTTATTTACAATAATATGAATATCCAGCAAGAACCTATCAAAAACAGAGTGGAGGAAAGTGGAATCATCACTTTTAATTTAGAAGATTATTTTCCGAAAGATGAATTGATAGATTTTGATTTAAAACCATTTTTGTTTCAGGAACTGATTTTAAGAGAAAAAGACTATCGCAAAGCTTTGCAGGAATTTGATTTTACAACTTATCAAAACAAAACAGTTTGTATTTTTTGTAGTGCCGATGCAATTGTGCCTATATGGGCATTTATGTTGGCAGCGGTACATTTAAAGCCATTTGTTAAAAATATATTTTATGGCAGTCAGGAACAATTTATTCAGCAAAGCATGAATGAAGTTTTAGTGAAAATAGATGCCAGTGCATTTAAAGACCAACGTGTTGTAATAAAAGGATGTGGTGAAAAACCTGTACCAACAGGCATATATGTAGCCATTACCAATTTGCTTTTGCCTTATGCTAAAACCATTATGTACGGCGAACCTTGTTCAACTGTGCCATTGTTTAAGCGGAAAGATTAAACAACCTCTATCTTATCAGGCTGACATCTCCTTTTATTAATTTTTTATCGCCGCTGGCTTTAGTGATTTGTACATAATAAACAAACACTGAAATGGGTTGTAATATGCCATGATAATAACCATCCCATCCAAAGTTAATGTCATTGGTTTCAAATACTTGTTGCCCCCAGCGATTAAATATTTTTAATGAAAAATTGGTGATGTTGCAATTAGTCAGCACTTTGAATACATCGTTTTTACCATCGTCATTTGGTGTAAAAGCATTTGGTATAGCTATATCGCAATTGTTACAATCTAAATAAGTGATAAGGATAGAATCAGTGGCAGCGGTGCAGGGCGGATTTTGGATAAGCACTGTATAAAGCCCTGATTGCGTAATTGTTTTTATGCCTGTTGTGCTCAAATCGTTCCAATGATAAGTACCAGGCGATGCACTCACATTTAATACAATGGGGTTGCCGAGGCAGAGTGTGGTATCGGTGCCTAAACTGACATATGGAATTTGCGATATGCTTAGTTGGGTAGCAATAATACTATCGCAACCAAAGTGATTGATTAAGGTATCGATGTAGATGCCTGCTGTATTTACTTTTGTACCATTGGCTAAATTATAATAGCTGCCCTCACAAATAGCTTTTTGTAGAGTGATTTTATTTTGAGGAAGCTGAGTTAAATGAACAGAAATGATGCTATCGCATCCAAAATGATTAGTCAGTGTATCGTTATAAATACCACTGGTGTTTACTATTGTGCCGTTTGGTAAGGTATAATTTTGTGTGCCGCAGATACTGGCTAATAGGGTAGTGGTGATGTTCCCTGATGTAGTTAGATAATTGAAATTTAATAATGTAGCACCTATACATCCATCTGTTTCTAGACTATTATTACCACTAGCTGTTCCTTGCAATCCACCATTTACATTTATCAATACATTAGCTGGTTGAGTAGGAAGGGAAAACCATACCAAGCCACCACCACCACCTCCGCCAGGTCCATGGTCGTATCCACTTGAAGAATTAGTATTGGCACCATCTCCACCATTTGCATTTATTTTTAAATTGCCTATATATTTATTGCAATGCAATAATACTACTCCACCTGCACCACCACCGCTACCACCATCGTTGTTAGAATCTGCTGATGAGTCGCCTTTAACATTAATGGATGCATTAGCAATCGATATAATTGAATCTGCATTAATAATTACTATTCCGCCTCCATTCCCAGCATCATAGGCTACGTTATCATTTTCCTGTCCTGCGCCGCCACCGCCACCCAAGAAAAGTCTTTGAAAGGATGAAGAATAAGGCAAAGCATAACCACCTTGACCCTGTGCTTGTGATGGATTTGGACCATAAAAAGAATAGTTAAAACCTTGACCACCAAAGCCACCACAGCCATAACTTGCACCACCGCCTCCACCTGCATTTACAACATTGCCACCACCACCACCATTCGCAGGTGCGCCTTTTGCATAATAAAATCCATTCATGCCATACCCTGCAATTCCTTCGCCTTTGGCTGCATAATAAGTAGGATTGTATGTGCTTGTCCAATAACCTTGATGTGGATAAAATGTAGTTCCATTTACTACTTTACCGCCTCTGAAACCTTGACGAAAAAGAGATATACTATCAGTAAATCTGATACTTTGTGTTGCATCAATGGCTAATACCCCACCTTTTATTCCATCCCAACTTTTACAAGTTAGTGTGCCTGTAATTTTTGGTCGGGCATATTGTGGCACTTTTATTAATTGAACACTACCAATACTTGGGCTATAGCTATTTACTAGTTTGTTAGTCAACGATATATTTAAACCTACAATAGAACTGATTTTTGCAAATTCAAAATTGCCAGCATTATTGTAACTCAATATTGTACCATAAGCTGAAGAATTTGTAGTATCAATTAATGCACCATTCATTTGCATGATTAATACTAAATCACCTGCTTGAAAATTTAAAATTGAATCAACAGTAATTGTGCTGTTGCAACCTGTAATTGAAACATTAGTAACTGAGGTATAAGTATTGATTATACCCGAAATATTTGGAGAGCCATCGATTCCATTTCCTAATGCTTGTGCCTGGCAGTTTTGATAGCCTGTGAAGAGGAATAATATGCTGATGAATAGATACTTCACCTCTGGGTAATTTTTTTGTAACACGAAGATAAGTATTTAGGTCTTATTTATCAAAAGTAGAATGGGTTATGCTTGGATAAGGGATAAACGATGGCAAATGGAATGGGCTACTGATGGCTAAGCCTATGACAAAGTTAAATGGAATGAAATAGGGTTGATTAAGGATGTAGTATAAATCAGTTGATGACAAGCTGCTGATTTTAGCATAATATACCCCAAAAAAAATGCAGCCCAAGAGCTGCATTTTCACTAATAAAAACAATTCATTATAACAAAACCTTATGATGACAATCAAAACAACTAAACTATCATCGCGGCAAATGTAGTATTTTTTTTAAATTACAAAAAAAATGTTTTCAGAATTTATTGGTTCAATATCAGCAAAAAAATATTTTATTTGCACAAACACAATTTAAGATGCAAGAAGGAAAATTTTATGGGGGTACTTTTTTTAAAAACTTATCTGAAGGTAGCTATCAATCGGCTCAGGTGATTGTACCCAAAGTGATTGAAATGTTTCAGCCAAAATCTGTAGTTGATGTAGGTTGCGGATTAGGCGCATGGTTAAAAGTGTTTGAAGATAATGGCGTACGTGATGTGTATGGTATTGATGGCGATTATGTAAATACTGCTCATTTAATTATCGAACAATCGAAGTTTTTAAAATTTGATTTAAAGCAACCGCTTACATTAAATAGAAAATATGATTTGTGTATCTCGTTAGAAGTAGCAGAACATTTGCCCGAAAGCTGTGCCGAAACATTTGTTGATGGATTAATAAAACTAAGTGATGTAATTATGTTTTCAGCAGCAATACCTATGCAATTGGGCACACATCATATCAACGAACAATATCCTGAATATTGGGCAAATATTTTTCATAGAAAAGGTTATGTAGTAGCTGATTGTATCAGACCAATTTTTTGGCAAAATGAAAATATCAGTTATTGGTTTAAACAAAATATATTGGTATTCATTAAAGCTGAAACTTTAAATAAATACCCAGCTTTAAAAGCACAAGCTGATAAAACAGATAAAGACTATTTAACTAAAATTCATCCTGGCATATTTGAACACAAACGATTTTTTCGCTGGGCGCATTTTACACTTTATACTTTCTCAAAACTGACAGGTATCAAATTGGTTAAGTAATTTAATTACTTACTTTTTTATCCTTAATTATTTTATCAGTTACAAATATTGGTCTGCCTTTTACTTGGTCATAAATGCGTAAAACATATTCGCCTATTAAACCCAATGAAAGCAATTGTACACCACAAAATAGTGTGATTAAAAAAGTAATCATTGTAAATCCCTGCGGCATTATTTCAGGATAAAATATCTTTTTATAAAGTGTATCAGCAAAATAAATTAATGAAAACAGAATTGTTATGAAACCAATTCGGGTAATAAATTTTATTGGGAACTCACTGAAATTAAAAATGCCGCTATAGGCTAATCGCCACAACATTTTAAATGAATATTTGCTTTCGCCAGCTTCTCTTTCGCTGCGGTTATATTCATAGCCTATTTGTTTGTAGCCTACCCAGCTTCGCATACCTCTGATATACCTATTGCGTTCGGGCATGGCATTGAGTTGGTTTAAAACACGGCGGCTCATCATGCAAAAATCGCCACTATCCAGCGGAATATGAATAGATGAGATATTGCGCATAATGCGATAATAAGCCCAATACAATAGCCGCTTGATGATGCCTTCTTTTCGTTTTTTACGGATGGCATACACCACATCGTTGCCTTGCTGCAAAAGGTTATAAAATTCGGGCAATAGTTCAGGAGGATCTTGCAAGTCGCCATCGAGCACCATAATGCCTTGTGTAGCACGGGCATATTGCATACCAGCCGATAGGGCAAACTGATGCCCATAGTTGCGGCTTAAAAATACACATTGAAATCGGTCGTCAGCCAATGCCACTTGCTCCATCAGCTGGGGTGTGGCATCGGTGCTGCCATCGTTGATTAAAACAATTTCGGTAGGGTGCTTAAAATTGTTTAATACATTTTTTAACCGGTCAATTAATGCAGGAAAAGTTTCTTGTTCGTTATAGAGCGGAATGAGCAAAGAAACTTCAAATATATTTTCCATCTTGTTGGCTTATTTTTGCAAGCAGAGCCAAATATATCTAAATTATTTTTTCAGCCTATGAAAAACCAGCCAACATTTTTTCAAATTGCATTTGTTGCCCTCGTTGCAACCATTGCGGCGCATGGGTTATTACTAATTAACAATGAAGTGTCGTGGGATAGCTTGATGATGTTAAATGCAAAAAATTATAACAATATGGATGTATTTAAAATGGCAATATTTAATACAGGCAGACGTATTGTTTATTATTTCTGGATAGTGTTTTTGAAATTTCCTCATCCCTTTTTGCTGATTAAATTTTTCAGTTTCATATTAATATGGTCTATCACTATTTTGATTTACTATGTAGCAGACTTTTTCTTTCCTAAACAATATTTACAAAACATTTTTATTGCAGTATTGAGCCAATCCATTCCGGTTTTTTTTATGGCGCACGACCCAATCAGTTCTATTTATATTTTAACATCTAATCTTTTTTTTTCAGCCCTTTTAATTTATCTCAAATATCATCAGCAACGTTTTGGTATAAAGAAAATAGCAGCCTATGTATTGGTGTGTATGTTGTTGTTTTTCAGCTTCGAAATACAATCGTTTTATGTATTTATTTATGCGGTGTTGTTTGCCTTGTTTGTGAAAGAATATCAGCTCACCCAGCATACCAATAACAGGGGAGTAGGCGCAGTTTTTTTTAGGAATGTGCTGCGGTTTATGAAGCAACATGGTGGTTTGGTATTGTTGCCCATTTTCTCATTTTGGTTATGGAATAAATTGTTCCCTATCAGTGGTATGGCAAGGGTGTATGGGTATAATCAAATTAGTTTTTCGGTGGGCAATATGTTGTATCATTTGGCATTTTCGGCTTATAAAATATTTATAGCCTTGCCCATGTTGTTGGTGCAATTGGCAATGCATAATCCTATCACTATAATAATAAGTGTAGTGGTGGCTGGAATAGTAAGTAGGTATTTTTTAGGGCAGCCCAATCGCTTTACAAGTTTTATAAGTGATGATGATGAATCAACTCAACAGCCTTTGCCTTTTTGGTTGATAGCCTTAATTGGTGTAGTGTTTTTTGTAGCAGCTTTGTTGCCTTATAGCATGGTATCAAAAGATTATGGGGCATTGAATCGCAATTGCCGCAATGGTTTGTTGGTGGGGTTTGGCTTGGTAATTTTTTTGGTGTTAGCCATTCATCGGTTGATTAAACAAAGCCAACATCAGCGATGGGCTTATATCACTTTGTTTGTATTATTTGCCGCAGGCAGCAATGTCAGTTATATCTATTGGCAGGCTTATTATGTAAGGTTTCAAAAAGCCGAACAATTAATTCAGCAACATTTAGCCACCGTGCCCTCAACTTATTTAGTGATGCACGAAGAGGTGAAGAACCCGATGTTTCAGTATTTTACTTTTTACGAATTTAATTTTATGTGCAAAGAAGCCTGCGGCGTCGAAAAATATTTAGCAGTTGATGCTTACACTAAATGGGACAAACAGATTGATGTTTTTATAAAAAATACCGAATTGTATAAGCCCATATTTATGTTCAGTAAGTTTAATAATAAAACTGATTCGGCAAGTCATATTCATTTGGTATCACCAAAGAATACACTGTTTGATGCTGAAAAGATAGTATGGCATTATTGGCAAAATAATTGCCAAGCCAATGATTACCCTATGCAATGGCAAGCAGAATAATAAAATGGGGAGTAAGAAATTTTTAAAATTCTCTGATCAGTTTAGCAATAAATCCGAGATACTCTTTATTAATGGAATAGTGCATGTATTTTCCTTCGCGACTTACCATAACAATTTTTGCCTGACGCAAAACCGCCAGATGTTGCGAAACAACAGATTGCTCAACTCTGAGTTTAGAAAACAATTGACTTACAGTCATGTTTTTATGTGCATCAATTGTTTTTAACATGTCTTGCCTTAGCTTATGATTCAAAGCCCTAAGCACAAGAGCGGCTTTTTTTAAGTCAGCTGCTTCAATTTTAATTTCTTCTTTAGCATTATCGTTTTTGTTAAAAACAATATCGGTTAATTTCGATTTTTTGCTTTCCATATTAAATGAATTAAAAAAATTTTTTGCTTGAGGCGAACATTTTTAGCTTTGTAAAGTTAATTATTCAGAATGATAAATCACAATAAAAATAATAAATACGTAGGCTATTGGCTGTTATTGGGTGCAGCAATGATTGCAGTGCAGGTCATATTGGGAGGCATTACAAGGCTTACTGGCAGCGGACTTTCTATTACTGAATGGAATGCTTTGATGGGATGGATGCCACCATTGAACGAAACAGATTGGCAACAATTATTTAATAAATACAAAGCAACATCTCAATTTCAATTGATCAATAGCAATATGGATTTGAGTGGATTTAAACACATTTTTTTTTGGGAATATTTCCATCGGCTTTGGGCAAGAGGTATAGGTGCAGTGTTTATGATAGCATTTGTTTTTTTTATTTATAAAAAGTGGTTAAGTAAAAAATTGATTCCGCATTTAGCCACATTGTTTTTACTTGGTGGTTTGCAAGGCTTTATCGGGTGGGCAATGGTAAGCACAGGATTAAAAGACAGAGCATGGGTTACACCATTTAGCCTGACATTACATTTGCTATTAGCTACGCTAACTTTCTCTTATCTCATTTGGATTTATACTACCTCGTTTCAACAAAAAAATTCATTAGTTATCGCACCACAAAAAATAAAATTATTGAATTGTATTATTCTTTTTGTGCTGTTACAAATGATGTTTGGAGGCTTAATGGCAGGTAGTCATGCTGCATTACACTATCCAACATTTCCAACTATGAATGGCAAATATTTCCCTGAAAATATTTATAACAATCAGATTTCATTATTCGAAAATTTTATACAAAATGTAACATTCATTCAGTTTTTTCATCGTAATCTGGCATATTTTATCACTATGTTTATTTTAATATTCTGGTGGAAAAATAAGAATGAAATCAGTTTAGAATCATTTCAATGGCTACCTTATATGATCACTATTCAGGTATTGTTAGGAGTGATTACTGTAGTTTTATCAAAAGTAAAAATTCCGGTATCGTTTGGTGTTGCACATCAATTCGGCGCTTTAACTTTACTGACACTTTTATTGCTAACACGATTCAGATTGAAAAAATCAACTTAACTTTGCGACCTAAAATATTTTGAATTATGAGTGAAACAAATGCTCCTACTGCTTATTCGTCAAAACCTAATACTAACACTGCAGCCGATTTTTTGCCAATTAATGGCACGGATTATATTGAATTGTATGTAGGTAATGCTAAACAATCCGCTATTTATTATCAATATACTTTCGGTTTTCAACCTATTGCCTATGCAGGCTTAGAAACAGGATTAAGAGATAGATGTTCCTACGTTTTGCAACAAGGAAAAATTCGCTTGGTGCTTACATCATCATTAACTTCTGAAAGTTCAATTGCTGAACATCATCGCAAACATGGCGATGGTGTAAAAGTGTTAGCTCTTTGGGTTGATGATGCAGAAAAAGCATTTAACGAAACGGTAAAACGTGGCGCAAAGCCTTACATGGAGCCAACTATAGAAAAAAATGAATTGGGTGAAGTAAAGCGAAGTGGAATTCATTTATACGGCGACACCGTTCACATTTTTGTTGAAAGAAAAAATTACAAAGGTGAATTTTTACCTGGCTACAAAAAATGGGAAACAAAATTAAAAACTCAGGATGTTGGCTTGTTGTATGTTGACCATTGTGTGGGCAATGTGGGTTGGAATGAAATGAATACTTGGGTGAAATTTTATGAAGAAGTGATGGGTTTTTACAATTTACTTTCATTTGACGACAATGATATTTCAACTGAATATTCAGCATTAATGAGTAAAGTGATGAGTAATGGAAATGGATTTATTAAATTTCCAATTAACGAACCTGCTGAAGGCAAAAAGAAATCACAGATTGAAGAATACCTTGATTTTTACCAAGGTCAAGGCGTACAGCACATTGCAGTTGCTACGCATGACATTGTAAAAACAGTTACAGATTTAACAAATCGTGGCGTTGAATTTTTAAAAGTTCCAGATTCTTACTATGAAGAATTAACTGCAAGAGTTGGACAAATTGATGAAGAAATTGCGCCTCTTAAAAAACTTGGAATTTTAGTTGACAGAGATGATGAAGGTTATTTGCTTCAGATTTTTACTAAACCAGTTCAAGATAGACCAACTATGTTCTTTGAAATTATCCAACGCAAAGGCGCACAATCTTTTGGCAAAGGGAATTTTAAAGCTTTGTTCGAATCTATTGAAAGAGAACAGGCGCTAAGGGGGAACTTGTAACATTTAAAAATTTAAAAAAAGCCGAATACTTAACATTATAAGTATTCGGCTTTTTTTGCGTTATGCTAAAAACTGATTAGGTTTGTCATCTCAAAATCAAATTGAAAACTATATCATTTATAAAATTTTTAGTACTCTTTTTTCTGAGCATTGCAATTATTAAAAATGCAAAAGCTCAGGAAGATGCACAATTTTCTCATTCACCATTTCTTTCATTCATTTGGAATCCATCGTTTGCTGGCAGTTACGATGGGGTAGCTGCTGGCGGCTCATTCCGAAGCCAATATACTTTATTTGAAGGTCAGCCATTTTCTCAATCACTATATGCACAAATGCCCTATCCAAAGTTGAGTGGAGGATTGGGTGTTTCGTTGGTAAATGATTTTGCAGCAGTTCATCGTTCAACAGATTTGCAAATACAATATGCCTATAAAAAGAAATTTAATTTCGGCTATTTGAATGCTGGTTTTCAATTAGGGTTGTTGCAATACAGTATTTTTGGCGATAAATTAAGAGCCTCTGATGGTAGTTATGATGATGGAAACATAAATCATAATGACCCCGATTTGCCAACAGGGACAGTTAATTCATTTGCTCCCGATTTAGGTCTTGGTACAAGTTTAATTACAGATAAATTTTTTATAGGATTAGCTGTGCAGCATTTATTGCCACTACCATTAAAATTTTCAACAGGTAATGGTTCGGGACAAATTAAATATCCTGCAACAGTTTATCTTCAGGCACAATATAATAAAGAACTAAACACCAACTGGAAATTTTCACCTAATTTACTTTTCAAATCTGATTTTAAAAAAAGTACTTTAGATATAAATTTTTTAGCTGTGTATAAGCGAATGATAACTGGTGGATTAGGTTTTAGAGGTTTTTCTGGTAATACGGCGGATGGAATTATTTTTACAATCGGCTATCAACTTAAGCCTGAATTATTTGCAATATATTCATATGATTTAACAATTTCAACTTTACATCATACTTCAATTGGTTCCAACGAAGTTGGATTACACTATCGTTTAATTCCACCACCACCGCCACCTCGTGGTAAAATAATTTACAATCCGAGATTTTTGTAGGAGATTTTTTTTATTTTTTTGAAACTTTTTTTTATAATATCAGTATAAACTTATTCAAATTGATGTTCAGTTTTAAATTCGTTGCTACAACTTGTGTTGAAATACAAGAATCAACCTATTTGGAAATTTGAATTATCTGTTTACTTTTGTCTCCCTTATAACTTATTGTAAGGGGGATTAGAATTAACAACCTAAACATTAATAATGAAAAAATTATTTAAAAATTATTTGTTTATCGCTACTGCCACTCTTGGTTTGATTGCTGCAGGCTGTGGTCATTCGGGCTACAATGGGCAGCTGTTGGGCGTATTAGATCGTCCGGAAGCAGGGTTCGATATTCCTTATGGAATGGTGTATGTGCATTCAGGTACTTTGCATGTTGGACCAAGCGATCAGGATGTAAATGGAACTTTAGTTCAACGCCCACGTTCAATAACTGTGCAAGGTTTCTTCATGGATAATACAGAGATTACCAACAACGAATATCGTCAGTTTGTATATTGGGTTCGTGATTCAATAGCGCATAAACTTTTAGGCGATGATTATTTATTAGATCCAGGCGGAGAACATGAAAGAATTAATTGGGATAAAGAAATTGACTGGACATTGGAAGACAATAAAGATAAATTATCTGATTTATTTTATACACCCGAAAATAGTTTTTGGGGACAAAAAGCAGTTGACCCAGGTAAATTACAATATGATTTTGTTTGGATTGATTGGAGAGAAGCTGCTAAAAAAGAGAACAGAACCAAACCAAGAAATCAATTTTTAAAAAATGAAATTATTGGTATTTATCCAGACACTATGTGTTGGATTCATGATTTCACTTACGCTTATAACGAACCTTTAACTCGTAACTATTTTAATCACCCAGCTTTCGACAATTATCCTGTAGTTGGTGTTAATTGGAAACAAGCAAAAGCATTCTCTATCTGGCGTACAAGATTTATGAGTGATTTTAATAGATTGAATGGTAAAATGGATGGCGACGATTTTCGTTTACCTTATGAATCAGAATGGGAATATGCTGCACGTGGCGGACATGATAACTCACCATATCCTTGGGGAGGACCTTACTTAAGAAATGCTAAAGGTTGTATCTTAGCTAACTTTAAGCCGATGAGAGGTAATTATTTGGAAGATGGTGGTGTTTATACAGTAAAAGCAGATGCCTACTTCCCTAATGATTTCGGCTTGTACAATATGGCTGGAAATGTATCTGAGTGGTGTGAAGATATTTATTTTGAAAATGCTTACGCATTCACCCATGATTTAGAATCAGCTATCAGTTATGTTGCAAAAGATGATGATAAAAATGCTATGAAACGTAAAGTGATTCGCGGCGGCTCATGGAAAGATATTGGTTATAAATTGCAATGTGGTGTTAGAGAATATGAATTTCAAGATACAGCTAAATGTTATATTGGCTTCCGTTGTATCCAAACATTCTTGGGTCGTTCATTAAGTGATTTACAAAAATAATTTCATTATTTAATTTTAACTTTTTTCTTCAAACTTAATTATTAACTAAAAAAACCAACTTAAAAATTATGTCAGGTATTGCTCATTTTTTTGAAACCGAAAGAGGTAAACGTGTAAAAAACGCAGTTATTGGTGTTGGAGCTTCTGTAGTTATCCTTGGAGCCTTGTTTAAAATTCTTCATTGGCCAGGTGCAACTCAGATGCTTATGATTGGCATGTTGGTTGAAGCAGCATTGTTTGCAATGTTAGGATTACTTCCACCTCACAAAGATTACTATTGGGAACGTGTTTATCCAAACTTGGATATTGCGCCTGAAGTTGATAGAACTTTTGTTCGTAAAAACCCTGCTCAAAATCAATCGATGAATGATCAGATGGGTAACTTGATGGATAAAGTAGGTGTTAGTGATGAAGTATTTACCAAGTTAGGTGAAGGATTCACTAAAATTGCTGAAAATGCTAATAAAATGAGTGATATCTCTGATGCTGTAGCTGCAACAAATGAGTATGCTTCAAGTGCAAAATCAGCAGCGAATACTTTATCATCAATGAATGGTGCTTTTATTGAAGCAGCAGAAAATGTAAAATCAATTGGTTCAATGGGCAGTGGTGCCCAAGCTTTTCACGAACAAATTCAAGGTGTTACTAAAAATTTAGCTTCATTAAATGCAATGTACGAATTAGAATTACAAGATACTACTTCTCATTTGCAAGCTATGAATAAGTATTATGGCAATTTGTTGCAAGCAATGGATAATATGAATGGTTCATTGGATGATACGGCTAAATACAAAGAACAAATGGCTTCATTAAGCAAAAACTTATCTGCCTTAAATAATATTTATGGCAATATGTTAGGTGCAATGAGCGGAGCAAGACAATAATTTAATTGCCCTCAAAATATATTCTTAAATCATTTTAATTAACTAAAAAAATCTTATTTGAGTTATGGCAATGCCCAAAGAACCCCGGCAGATGATGATTAACATGATGTATCTCGTGTTAACAGCCATGTTGGCGATGAACGTTTCTGCTGAAATTTTGAACGCTTTTAATATTGTGAATAATGGTATTGTTAGTGGACAGACAGCATTGAAAACAAAAAATCAGTTAACCTATGAAATTATCAAACAACAGTATGATAACAATAAAGGCAAAGCGCAATTAGCTTATGAGCGTTCAGCCGAGGCCAAAAAAATTTCAGATGCTTTGTTTAATGAAATCGAAAAGTATAAGCAAGAAATTATTACTAAAGCTGAGGGATATGAGCCAGAAACGCATCGTTTGAAAAATGAAAAAGATTTGGATGCAGCTGGTGATATTTTTATCGGGAAAGATGAAAAAGGCGAAATTGGTTCACAGGTTCAAAACAGAATTAATGAAACCCGTCATAAATTGGTTAATTTATTGAAAGGAATAAGAGGCGTAACTGGCAATGATTTAATAAAACTAGATAAACAAATTGCTTTGAGAGCTGATGACTTCCCTGAAGGAGAAGGCGAGATTGAAAAAAAATGGTGGTTTCATATGTTCCATTCTGTTCCAGCTGTTGCAGGGGTAACTATCTTGAATGGTATTGAGCAAAATATTCGAACAGCAGAATCTGATGTAATTAATGAACTTCTAAAAACAATTGGTAAAACTGATTTTAAATTTGATACTTTAACAGCGCAGGTTGTTCCTGATGGACCTACTATTGTAACAGTAGGTCAACAATTTAAAGCTAAGGCATTTTTATCTGCGTTTAATTCAAAAGATGATCCAATAGTAACAGTTAATGGTGGTAATGTTCAAGTGGAAGGGGGGGAAGGAAAAATTTCCTTAGGTGGAAATGAAGGCGAACATGAATATCAAGGAAATATTTCTTTGAAAAATCCTGGAACTGGCGAAGTTAAAGTTTATCCATTCAAAGGTAAATACCAAGTTATTAAACCATTTGGTTCTGTATCAGCTGATAAAATGAATGTAGTATATATTGGTGTTGAAAATCCTGTAACAATTACTGCGGCAGGTTATACTGCTGATAAGCTGTCTGCATCAATTTCTGTTGGTTCGATTGTTCCTGACCCTGCTAAGGGCGTAGGGCATTTTAATATCAAAGTAGATGCTAGTAATCCTAACGGAGCAAGTATTTCGGTTTCAGGAAAAAGTGCAGATGGAAAAGTAAATCCTGTTGGTGCGTTTCCATTCCGTATTAAGCGTATTCCTGATCCAGTTCCTAAAATTGGCGGACAGCAAGGAGGATCGATTGCTTCAACTTTATTTAAAGCACAAACAGGTATTGCTGCTATTTTAGAAGGCTTTGATTTCGATTGTCCTTTTAGAGTTACTAAGTATGATTGTTTCTACGTGGCAAAAAGAATGGATCCTAAACCAATGACTGGTAAACAAAGTCCAATTTTTGATGCAGAGGTTTTAGGAGTAGTAAGCAAATGTAAGCCAGGTGACATTTTCATTTTTGATAATATTTATGCTCGTGGTTGTGATGGTACACCTCGTAAATTACCAACATTGACTTTTACAATAAAATAGTGTTATGAACAAACAAATTTTAAAAATCGGTATTTTTTGCATTAGTGTTTTATTTATTAATGCAAATTTAATGGCAGCACAATCTGCTAAAGTTGATTTTGGAGCTGAACAAAGTGCTTCTGTTAAATTATTAATGGATGACTCTACCAATAATGCTAATGGCAAAGATTCATCAACTGCTCAAGCAAGTGGAGCATTAAAACCAGAACCAGTCTCAAAAAGATTGAATGGTGTTTATGAAAGGAATAATTTTAAGGAAAAGAATATAATTCCTTACGATTATGTTCGCGAAGCTGATATCTTTTGGCAAAAACGTATTTGGCGAATAATTGATGTTCGTGAAAAAATGAATTTGCCATTCAAATACCCATATCACTTCCCTAATGAAACTTTCTTTTATTTGATTCATAGTTCTGTTTTAAAAGGAGAAGTTCAGGCATTTGAAGATGAAGATTTTATTAATCCAATGACTATTGAAAAAATAAAAACAATTGGTGCTGGTGTTGATACTGTTCCGGTTACAGACCCTATCACTGGGGAAGTAACTGGTTATGTTCCTAAAGTTAGAGAATTAGATTTCAATAAAGTAAATCAGTTTCGTGTAAAAGAAGATTGGTTTTTTGATGAAGAAACATCTACCATGCAAGTTCATATTTTGGGTATTTCACCTATTTATGAAATGAGTTCTGGTGGTGGTTCACTTCCATTGCCAATGTATTGGATTTATTATCCAGATATTCGCCCGTTTTTTGCTCGTAAAGAAATTTATAACACCCAAAATGATGCAGTGCGTATGACTTGGGAGGATATTATGGAGTTCCGTTATTTCAGTAGCTACATCATTAAGGTTTCTAACGTTAATGATGAACGTATTGCTGATTATGCCAATGGTATTGATGCATTATTAGAAGGTGAAAGAGTTAAAACTGAAATTTTTAACTTCGAACACGATTTGTGGAGTTATTAATTTTTACCAAATAAAAAATTGTTAAGCGGCTCATGGAATTAATTTTTCACGAGCCGTTTTTCTTTATAAAAAAACATTGAAATGATTTTAGCGGAAATAATAAATTATCTTGAAACTTTAGCTCCGAGCAGCTTGCAGGAGAGTTATGATAATGCAGGCTTGATAGTTGGCAATCCTTCTTCTGCCATTCATAAAGCATTGATTTGCTTAGATTCAACAGAGGAGATTATTGATGAAGCCATTGAGCAAAAAGTTGATTTAATCATAGCACATCATCCTATTGTTTTCAAAGGGTTAAAAAAATTGAATGGAAAAAATTATGTAGAAAGGGTGGTGATGAAAGCCATTCAGCATAATATTGCTATCTATGCTATCCACACTAATCTGGATAATGTGATGGATGGTGTAAATAATAAAATAGCTGAAAAACTGGGTTTGCGAAATTGCAAAATATTGGCTTCTAAAAATGATCAGTTGAAAAAGCTGGTAACTTTTGTGCCAAAAGCGCATGCTGATGATGTACGAAAAGCTTTGTTTGATGCAGGCTGCGGTATTATTAGCAATTACGACGAATGCAGTTTTAATGTAGAAGGAGTAGGCACTTTCAGGGGTAATGAAAACACAAATCCTTTTGTGGGTGAGAAAAACAAAATACATCATGAAAATGAAATAAGAATTGAGACTGTTTTCCCGTTGCATTTGGAACGAAAAATAATCGCAGCTCTTTTGAGTGCTCATCCTTATGAAGAAGTGGCTTACGATATTTATTTGTTAGATAATAAACATCCGCAATTTGGTGCAGGTATGGTAGGTGAATTGAGCGAAGAAATGAATGAGGTAGATTTTCTGAATTTGGTCAAGTTGCAAATGAAAACTGATTGCATTCGTCACACCGCACTGTTAGGCAGGGGAGTGCGTAAAGTGGCTGTTTGTGGTGGCTCAGGGAGTTTTTTACTGAACAAGGCCAAACAGGCTAATGCCGATTTTTTTATTACTGCCGATTTTAAATATCATGAGTTTTTTGATGCTGAAAATGATATAGTGATTGCTGATGTTGGGCACTATGAAAGTGAGCAATTTACAATAGACTTATTATTTGAAGTTTTATCAAAAAAATATCCTACCTTTGCGCTCCTTAAAACTAAAATTAGCACTAATCCAATAAAATATTTTCAATAAAATGGCTGCAACAAAAGAAATAAGCACTGAACAAAAATTAAAAGCTTTGTATCAATTGCAAAAAATTGATTCAAAAATTACAGAAATCAAAACACTTCGTGGCGAATTGCCAATGGAAGTGAGAGATATGGAAGATGAATTGGAAGGATTAAAAGTTCGTATTCAGCATTTGGAAAGCGAAGTGACTAAAGCTGAAGAAGTTATTAATAATCACAAAGCGGCTAAAAAGGAAGCAGAAGCTGCTGCCAAAAAATATGAAAAGCAGCAAGATAATGTGAAGAACAATCGTGAGTTTGATGCATTGAGCAAAGAAATTGAAATGCAAAAACTGGAAGCTCAATTGAACGAAAAACGTGCTAAAGATGCTGCTGAAGAATTAAGATTGAAACAAAGCAATTTGGAAGCTGCTCAAAAACATATTAAAGAGAAAGAAAAGTTTTTGAAAGCTAAAAAAACTGAATTGACTGATTTGATTGATGAAACTGAAGCCGAAGAAAATGATTTGTTGAATCAATCAACGCATCACCGTGAAAATATTGAAGAAAGATTATTGATGAGCTACGATAAGATTCGTAAAAACTACAGAAACGGTTTGGCAGTGGTGCCAATTCGTCGTGGTGCATGTGGCGGCTGTTTCAATCGTATTCCTCCTCAAAAACAAATGGAAATTAAGCAACACCGCAAAATTACTGCTTGCGAACATTGCGGCAGAATATTAGTAGATGAAGCATTAGGAATGTAAGTCGCTGAATCAAATTAAATAAAAAAGCCAATTACGAAAGTAGTTGGCTTTTTTATTTAGGGTTTATTTGTTGCTCAAATTTCGGATAACTACACTGGCGCAACACAAACCAAATATGGGTGGCATATAACTCACTGTGCCAATAAATGAGCGCTTTTTGCTGCCTTTGGGGTTGATAGTTATTTTATCATCGGTGATTAATTCATCGCTGAATACCGCATCAAAGCCACCATTTACACCTAAGCGATACAAACGCTTGCGCACATCAAAAGCCAGCGGACATTTAAAAGTTTCTTCAATGGGAACAATTTTAATTCGGGTAGGGTCAATTTTTCTGCCTGCGCCCATTGAGCTGACTAAGGGTATTTTTCTATCCAAACAATTTTTAATGAAATAAACCTTGCTGCTCAAAGTATCGATGCAATCGCAGGCGTAATGATACTTAGCAGCATCTAATATTTCTTGTGTTTTTTCTTCTTTGATGTAAGCATCTATTACATGCAGTTTCAAATCGGGGTTAATATCCAGTAACCTATCGGCTAAAATTTGTGTTTTCAATTTGCCTTCGGTGCTGTTCAAGGCTACTAATTGCCTATTGCGGTTGCTGGCTTCTACCACATCAGCATCTACAATGGTCATTTCGCCTACACCAGCCCTTGCTATGGCTTCGGCGCAGATGCCGCCTACACCGCCCAGCCCTGCCACCAGCACATGCGATTGCATCAGTTTGATTATTTTTTCTTCGCCCAGCACCAGTTCGGTTCGGCTCATCCATTGCGGTATTTGTTGTTGCGTCATTTTTTTATCAGAAATTGCGCAAAAATAAGGCAGAAAGATTAGTCATTGTAGGTGTTTGTGCGCCAACAATTCCAATTTAGTTGGCAGATAACAAACTCTGCCTACGGCAAAAAAAAATTTTGCTATCCAAAAATTTGTTTTTTTATTTGCTGTGCAAATTATCTACTTATGTTTTTTCTCACAATTAAACATACTACAATAATTCAATTCGCCATTCGCAATAAAAATAAAGCACCAATTTCCTCTTATTGGGCGATTACAAATATTTTTTATCATTTTATAGTCATGGTTTGGGCTGCTGCCCAAGCGTTAGGGGCTGCCGCCCAGAGATTGTGGGCATCCGCCCAATCATTGTGGGCGTGCGCCCAAAAGTTGTGGGCATCCGCCCAAAAGTTGTGGGCATCCGCCCAATGCACTTTTACACGTAATTTCTTAACCCTTAAACAATAATTTTATGCCACACAACGGACCATTTCCAAGTGCTGAAGCTGACCGCAATGATTATTACATTGCCGCAGTGCCGTATTTAACCAATGCAGCCAATTTAGCTCGATTGCTGGTTTCAACGCCTAACAAAAATGCTTTATTGGCGGCTTTTACTTCGTGGAACAACAGCTACCCATTTTGTCAGAACCCTGACACCAAAACCAAAACAATGGTAGATAACAAAAACAAGGCTGACGAAGCGATGCAAACAGCCCTGCGCAATATCTATCATGACATTCCGCAGAGTGTTTTAACTACGCAGGATAGAAACACATTGCGCATTGCACCGCCAGCAGGTGGGCATCATGCACCATTGCCTACACCTACTGATTAGCCTCAAGGCAAGATAGATAGCAGCGCAAGATTAGAACACACTATTAATATCAGCAACAGCACTACGGGCAAAAAAGCAAAGCCCGAAGGTGCCAGAGCGACACAGATTTGGGAAAAAATAGGTGGGCCTGCACCCGTTAGCCAAAGCGAAATGACCTTTGTAGGCAGCACCAGCAAAAGCAAGTATGTGAACCATTTTGACGGCGCAGATGCTGGCAAAACCGTGTATTACTGGTTTCGCTATGAAGGCACCGATGGTACAGGCCCATGGAGCGATATGATTTCAGCCCCAATAAATGGATAAATTCAGTTAGCAGTTTTCAGGGGGCAGTAAAAGCCCAGTTCGTTGAACTTTTTCCTACAGGAATGTATGACGATTAAATATTTCCTATAGCTTTATGGACTAAGTTCAACGAACTTTTATATAAAAAACTATTTTTACGAACAAATAAAAACACACTCAGTTGCCACAAGCCAACCAAAAATGGACGGCTTGCGGTGATAGAGTTGCCACTATATGCAAGTTGGTAGCAATTTTATCAAGACGCATTCCGTTCCAAAATTTGACAGAGAAAACTAATGACAGAAACCATTAAATATACTTGTAGCTGTTGTGGAAAAGAACACGAAGAATGGCCGGCATTAGTTTATATATCCCCGACGAACTATGACACATTATCCGAGGACGACAAGAAAAATATCGGAAAGCTTGACACAGACTTTTGCGTTATTACACATTCAGACCAGACAGACAGATTTATTCGTTGCACTTTGACACAAAAAGTTATTGACCATTGCGAAGACCTTGAATATGGACTTTGGGTTTCGTTGAGTGACAAAAGTTTCCAAGACTATTCGGACAATTTCAATAACGAAAATCACGAAACAAAATATTTTGGTTGGTTAAGCAACAACTTACCCGACTATGACTTTAGTGGAGGCAGTATTCCGACAACAGTTTTTACAAGGACAGGAAATAATCGACCAGACATTGTACCACATGAAGACTTTGACCATCCATTCGTTCATGATTATTATAATGGTATTACAAAGACAGAAGCAGAAAGACGAATAAAAGAAATGCTTGAAACAATTAGCGAACGAGACAGCAAAACAACGGACACAAAACCTTGGTGGAAATTATGGTAGTTTTTAGTGCCAGTGGACGAAAAACTGCTACCAACATTGGGTTTGGCGTTATTGGGGCAGGACGAATAAATCCTCAACTTTTTGTTCGCTATTGTACTTCGGTTCCAGCTTGACGTTATAAATTTGGCTAATGAATAAAACATCAGCAATATTGCAATCATCAACTTCGGTTCCGGGCTGACGAATATAAATGCCCCAACAACGCCAAGCCCTGCTCGTTATGCGGCATTTTAAAACGACAAAATAAAAATGAAAATTAGACCAGACGAATTAACAGAAAACGGCTATGTTCTCCTTGACAAGTTAGGACATAAGGAACTTGTTCCATTCATAAGGACTTATATGAAAAAGCGGACAAAATATTCAGTGTTTTATTACCTAAGTAACTTCATTGTTTTTGGACTTGTTGGATACTTCTTTGTGCAAGGTTACAACTTGCCAAATTATAGTTTTGGTGACCGCTTTACTCATTTCTCTTATGGACTTGCAATTGCATTTGCCTTGCTTCCATTGCACGAATACATACACGTTTTAGCATACAAATCTCGAGGTGCAACAAATACTTCGTATGACGCTAACCTGAAAAAATTTTACTTTATGGCATTGGCAGATAAGTTTGTGGCAAATAAGAAAGAATTTGAAGTAGTTGCACTAGCTCCATTTATTATAATCACAACTACCCTTATAATTTTCCTTTTTATTGCAAACACCAATTGGACATTGACTATTTCTAGTATTTTACTTGCCCACACAGCAATGTGCTCAGGTGACTTTGGACTGCTAAGCTACTTTGAATTCAATAGGGAAAAACAAGTTGTTACATTTGACGACATTGAAAATAAGATTTCATATTTTTATGGAAAGACAAGTTAAAGAAAAACGACCGCATAACACGGGTGGCTGTTGCACAACTACCCGTCAACCTTGATGTTCACCCGAGTTTGCAACTCGGCATGGGTAACAGACGATTTATTCACAGAAAATTATTTTTTATGGCGTTCATCAGTTCGCTTCGCTCGTGTAAAATCGTCAAATAAAAAACAACGAGTTACAAACTCGTTGGAACAAAAAAAGTCTGCCACGGTATTAGTAGCAGCCGTTTTTTATGATAAATGAAAAAGTAAATCTAATTTTGAAAAAAAATAGAATCATGCAATTAACAATTGATATAAAAGATAACAAAGCCGAATTTGTGAAAGAGTTGCTTTCTAATTTTAAATTCGTAAAAGTGAAATCGGAAAAAAAAACAGCGAAAGAAGAATTTCTGAATGAGCTGGAAGAAGCGGTTAACAATTTGAATTTGGTGAAAGCAGGAAAGAAAAAATCTCGTTCATTAAAATCAGTTTTGAATGAGCTATAATATTGAAATCATTGACCCGTTTGATAAGCAACTAAAAAAGTTGTCGAAAAAATATCACTCCATCAAGCAAGATATTATTTGGCTTTCAGAACAATTAGAAGCTAATCCATTGATGGGAACTGCCATTGGAAAAAATTGCTACAAAGTGAGAATGAGTATTACATCCAAGGGCAAAGGAAAATCAGGTGGGGCAAGAGTGATAACTTATGTACAAATCATAAAAGAAACTGTGTACCTACTTTCCATTTACGACAAATCAGAAATTGAAAACTTAACTGATGATGAGGTTTTAAATTTTCTTAAATTGATAAAATGACTCTGTTGGCTCAAGTCTGAAGCAGAGCAATTGAGCGTTGCTGACTTGTGCTATCATTAAATTATTTCACAACAAAAAAGTCCGCTACTTATATCGTGGCGGACTTTTTTTGTGTTAAATATTTGCCTCAATCACCTGTTGCAATTGGCTGATAGGCACTACGCCCGATTGACGCCAAACAGATTTACCATTTTTAAATAAAATTAAAGTAGGCACACTGTTAATTTGAAAAGCATTCGATGCCGCTTGATTTTTATCTACATCAACTTTTAAAATAGTTGCCTTATCGCCAATTTTGCTGCTCAATTCTTTTAGCATCGGTGCCATCACTTTACAAGGGCCACACCACTCAGCAAAAAAATCGACCAACACAGGTTGATTAGATTTAATGATTTCTGAAAATGATTTACTCATGTTTTTCCTGAATTTATTTCGCAAGAATTTATTGCACAACAACCCGTGTTGAACAATGCACTGTATAAAAACCAAGCACCAAATAATCCCGATGGTACATCGTGCATATATAGGGCATAGCCTGCCAATGCACTGCCCATAATGGCTCTTAGCCATCGGGCAAAACTCCATTGACGAATGCTAATCATTGTTTGTAAATTTTATTGTTCAAACTCATCCAACCACCACCGTTGTACACTTCGCTAAATCCTTCTCGGCGCAATATGCTAGCGGCTGATGCACTTCGCATACCCGATGCACAACACACAATCACTGCTTTCTTTTTATCAATTTTCGAAATTTGATTAGGCAATGCACTCAAAGGAATATTTTTCGAACCCTTTACATGTCCGCCTGCAAATTCGCCACTGGTGCGTACATCAATAATTTGTGCGCCATTGTTGATGAGCGTTTTATAATCAATCGCAGGTGCGCTGCTGAATAATTTTTTAATTAATCCTATCATGATTTGTTTTTTAAAATGTTGTTTACATAAATCCACGAGCCGCCATTATAAACTTCTTCGAAATTGTGGCGTTGTAATAATATAGTTGCAATGCTGCTTCGGTTGCCCGATGCACAGCAAAACACAATAGGTGTTTGCAGCGATTTCAATTTTGAAAAATTATTTTCGATGGTATCCAATGGAATATTTACTGAGCCATTTACGTTACCATAAAAAAATTCATCGGGCGTACGGACGTCCACTATCGTGGCTTTGCCCGATTTAATTAAATTTTCTACCAACATTTTTGCTTAATCTTTTTTACAAGTTTTAATTCCGAAAGGCAAATACAAAGGGCAAAAAGAAAACAAACTTGTTATTAAGAAAATCAACGCAACGGCTTCTAAAACCAAAGCCAAAGTACCATTGATAAAGTGTCCGAAATATAAACCTGCAATTACTAAAGCAATAATCAAACGAACCACTCTATCGGCATTCCCCATATTTTTTTTCATAAAGAATAAAATTTTTGTTGGAGCAAAATTGCGGAGATATTAGTGAGCCGTTGGCTACTAATGTTACAAATCTTTTAGCAACTTAATTTCATTGCGATACAGCAATAGTTTGTTCTGATTTTCTAATTGCTTCAAAAGCCTTGATATCACTACTCTTGATGTGGCTAATTCTTCAGCAATTTGTTGGTGGGTAATATTGATTACGGATGAGCCAGTGAGTTTCTTTTTTTCTTTTAGCAGATGAGCTAATCGCTCATCCAATTTTTGAAATGCAATGCTATCGATTGCTTTCAGCAATTCATCAAATCGAGCTTGAAAAGTAAGCATCACAAAACTTTTCCACGATGCATATTTCATCATCCATTCATCCATCACTTTGTTAGGAATCATGATGAGCTCAAGATCTTCTTCTGCAACGGCTTTTATTTCGCTTTTGCGCTGCATCAGGCAGCAGCTAAACGACATAGCACACGATTCATTGGGATGAACGTAATATAAAAATAGTTCTTGCCCTTCATCATTCATTCTACTTACTTTTATCGAACCGCTTAATACTAAAGGGATGTGGCGGATTAAATCGCCGTAATCAATAATGGTATCGCCAGCGTTTAAATGTTTCTCGATGCCTTGTTGTTCAATTTCTTTCAATAATTCTGGTTCGAAAATATTTTTGTAATGAATTAAATTCATAGTTACGATTGCTTTGTTTAATTAATCTTTAAACTAAAATTGTACTTTAGCGGTTCAAATTTTTTACGATAAAAGTACACAAATCATGAAAAGAATTTTGCTCTCCGTTTTCGCCATTGTTGGTGTTGTATAAAAAGCGTTGAATTGCGCAGAGCCGTTGTCGGAGTTTGTTCCCCGACAACTGAAGAGTAGCCCAACCCGTCAACCTTGATGTTCAGCCGAGTTTGCAACTCAGCATGGGTAACAGACGATTTATTCACAGAAAATTATTTTTTATGGCGTTCATCAGTTCGCTTCGCTCGTGTAAAATCGTCAAATAAAAAACAACGAGTTACAAACTCGTTGGAACAAAAAAAGTCTGCCACGGTATTAGTAGCAGACTTTTTTTATTACCTAAAAATTGTACTTTCGTCAAACCAATTTTCAAATCAATTAATACCAATGAAAAGTTTATTAAAGTTATTTTCTGCCATTGTACTATTTACAATTGCCAATTCACCAATCACTTCCAAGGCGCAAGATGTAATGACGCCCGATTTGTTGTGGCGCCTTGGCAGGGTAGGCGCTGAGTGTGTTTCAGCCGACGGAAAAAATGTAGTGTTTGGGGTTTCGATACCCGATGTGAATGAAAACAAAAGCAAGCGCTTTGTTTCGATGCTCAATCTGGATTCGATGAAAACAAAAGTGATTTCGAAAAGCGATGATAAAAAATCTGATTTCAGAGTGATTAATTCAACCACAACCTTATTCAGGCAAAAAGGCAGTTGGTTTTTGGCAGATGCCAGTTTCCATAATGAGAAAAAAATTGCAGGCTTGCCCGATGATGCTGATAATGTGAAGGTTTCGGCCGATTTAAAAAATATTTTATTCACCAAAGAAGTGAAAGTAGAAAAAATTGCTGGTGAAGATTTTTATAACGATACGAAAAAATCAAACGTGAAAATTTACAACAGTTTAAATTATCGCCATTGGGATGAATATGAAGATGGCAGTTATAGTCATGTATTTGTAGCAGCCTTAAATGCAGGCACAGCAGGCGTTGCAAAGGATTTAATGCAGGGGCAAGCCTATGATTGTCCGCAGAAACCGCATGGTGGCAGCGAAGATGTAATTTTTTCACCTGATAGCAAATCGGTGGTATTTGTAACTAAAACCAAAAGCGGAACAGCCTATGCTACCAGCACCAATACAGATATTTTTTGGTATGATGTGATGGGCGGCAGTGTGAAAAATGTGTCAGAGGGAAAATTAGGATATGATGTTGCGCCACAGTTTTCAGCCGATAGCAAATATCTGGCCTGGCTAAGCATGAAACGTGATGGCTTTGAAGCTGATAAAAATGATATTTATGTGTGGGAAGTTGGAACCACCAACAGCACTACTATTACCAGCGGTTGGGATGAAAGCGCCAACAGCTTTTTGTTTTCAAAAGCCAGTGCCAATAAAATTTATTTCACAGCTTATACCGATGGCACTGAACAAATTTATGAAGTTAATTTCGGAATGCCAGCACCAAATATCCGATTAAGAAAACCCGAAATAAAACAAATTACCAAAGGCGATTTTGATGTAAATGGGATGATAGGCGAAGTGAATTTTTTAAATGTAAAATGGGATACTAAAAAAGCAACTTCAACCAAAATGGTTGTTAGCAGAACTGATATGAACCATGCAGTGGAACTGTATCTGGTAAATTTGAGCAATGGCGAAATGCAACAACTGACCCATGTGAATGATGCTATTTATGCTTCATTGAAATTGAGCAAAGTTGAACGCAAATGGTTCACCGCAACCGATGGAAAAAAATTGATGACTTGGGTAATTTATCCACCCGATTTTGATGCTACAAAAAAATATCCAACCCTGCTTTATTGCCAGGGTGGACCACAAAGTGCCTTGTCGCAATTTTATTCATTCCGCTGGAATTTTCAATTGATGGCTGCTAATGGTTATATCGTTGTAGCGCCTAATCGCCGTGGTATGCCAGGGCATGGCACAGCCTGGAACGAACAAATCAGTGGCGATTGGGGTGGGCAATCTATCAATGATTATCTAACTGCAATTGATTCTGTTTCGAAAGAAAAATATGTTGATGTTGGTCGCCGTGCCGCTGTGGGAGCAAGTTATGGTGGCTATAGTGTGTTTATGTTAGCTGGGGTGCACAATAATCGATTTAAATCATTCATTGCCCACGATGGTGTGTTTGATACTAAAAGCTGGTATGGTACTACTGAAGAAATCTGGTTTTCAAACTGGGATATGGGTGGCAATTATTGGAGCGGAAATAATTTGAGTTATACCAAATTTAACCCAAGCGAATATGTAACTAAGTGGAATACACCCATTTTAATATATCAAGGCGGAAAAGATTATCGTACACCCGAAGGACAAGCCCAAGAAGCTTTTCAGGCGGCTCAGCTTCGTGGTATTAAATCCAGATTAGTTTATTTACCCGAAGAAAATCATTGGGTAATGTCAGCACAAAATGCATTGGTGTGGCAACGTGAATTTTATAAATGGTTGAGTGAAACGTTGAAGTAGAATTCACATTTGTTAAGTTCAGTGATAAAACTTTTTTTATTCCGTCAAATGGTTTTAAGAGTTGGATAAAAAATCTACTTTTGAGAAAATTTTACAAACCACAAAAACATTTTACTTATGTCAATGATGAAAGAATTTAAAGAATTTGCCATGAAAGGCAATGTAGTTGATTTAGCAATAGGCGTAATTATCGGCGGCGCTTTCGGAAAAATCGTCAATTCATTAATTGAGGATGTAATTACACCAATGTTGTTAAAGCCTTTATTAGATGAGGCGCATTTAAGCAATATCGCTGAATTGAAAATGGGCGCAATTAAATATGGTAGCTTTTTGTCAGCGGTAATCAGTTTTGTTTTGATTGCTTTTGTTTTGTTCTTAATCATTAAAGGAATGAACGCTGCTAAGAAAAAAGAAGAAGCTGCTCCTGCTGCACCAGCAGAGCCATCTTCAACAGATAAATTATTAATGGAAATCAGAGATAGTTTGAAAAAATAATCTTCAACCAATTATTTAAAAGAGTTTATCAATTGCAGAATTGGTAAACTCTTTTTTTTAAAACAAAAATTCAATTCAACATTTAAAAACTAAATATTTCAACATGAAAAAAATTACACTTTTTCTAATTGCAACAATTTTCTTCACCGAATTCACTTATGCAGGCATGCCATCGGATACTGGCAAATGGGCTAAGGGTGGCACTTTCAATCTTAATTTTTCAGAAACCGGTTATCAAAACTGGTCAACAGTAACTGATAATACGGTAACTGTAAATAGCTTGTTGAGTTTGTTTGCAAAATACACCAAAGGCAAATGGGCTTGGGAAAATTATGGGGATTTTGCCTATGGCCAATCACGATTGAGTTCTGTTGGTACTTTCAGAAAAAGCGATGATCGAATAAACATAACTTCAAAATTGGGTTATGGTGCATCGAGCAAATTGTTTTACACTTTATTGTTCAACTTTAGCAGCCAGTTTACGCCAGGTTATACTTACAACAAAAATTATAACAACACAAAAGATACTTCGATTTTGAACAGTAAATTTTTAGCTCCTGCTAAGATTGAATTGTCGTTGGGTATGGACTATAAGCCAACAGATTACTTTTCAGTTTTCTTTTCGCCATTAGCAAACCGAATGATTATTTGTGCAGATACAAACTTGTCAAAAACATATTTAGTTGCTCGTCCGCAAGATAAAGTAAATGGCAAAGTGCAAGGTGGAGCTAAAACTTACAGATATGAATTGGGTGCTTCGTTGAAATTTTTATTTCAAAAAGATGTGATGAAGAATGTAAACTTGAAATCTAAATTAGAATTCTTTACTGATTATTTAGACAAACAACACAACGTTGATGTTTATTGGGATTTGATTTTAGCTATGAAAGTGAATAAATATATTAGTGCATCAGTTGGTGCAACTGTAATTTATGATAATGATATTGCTGTGCCTTTAAAAACTGCAGTTAACGGAATTGACGGATATTATGGAGTCGCTGGTCCAAGAACACAGTTTCGTCATACACTAGGCGTTGGCTTGGCGTATAAATTCTAAAACATCATCCACATATTTTTGTGTAAAAAAGAGTTGGTAATTTTTTGCCAACTCTTTTTTTTTTGAAAATAATGATTTAGTTTTACGTCAGTGTTTTCATAAAAGGTAAAGTTCTGATTGGGTTTAAGGACTTTACAAGCCCCTTCCTTTCAAGGCGGGGGCTTTGTGTTTTATAGGGTTTCAGCCGATTAAGAATTTTTTTAAAAATGTTTTACACTTGTTTCACAAAAACAAGCAACGTAAATTTTAAAGCACTTCACTCCCCGTCTATTTTTGCAACTCAAAATTTTAAATACTGCATAGTATGGAAAACGTTGCAAATACTGATATTCGAGCCATTAACGAACGCATTGCACAAGAAAGTGCATTTGTTGATTTGATATTAATGGAAACCGGCAAAAACATCATTGGGCAAAAACACATGATTGAACGCCTGTTGATTGGCTTATTAACTCAAGGGCATATTTTACTAGAAGGTGTGCCTGGATTGGCAAAAACTTTAGCCATCAAAACTTTGTCACAAAGTATTAATGGAAAATTCAGCCGTATTCAGTTTACACCTGATTTGCTACCTGCCGATTTGGTTGGAACAATGATTTACAATCAACAGGAAAATAAATTCACAATCAAGAAAGGACCTGTGTTTGCCAATTTTATTCTGGCAGATGAAATTAATCGTGCGCCTGCAAAAGTGCAATCAGCTTTGCTGGAAGCAATGCAGGAAAAGCAAGTGACTATTGGCGAAAATACTTTCAAACTGGAAGAGCCATTTTTGGTTTTGGCTACGCAAAATCCGATTGAACAAGAAGGAACTTATCCATTACCTGAAGCGCAAATGGACAGGTTCATGATGAAAGTGGTGATTACTTATCCTACAAAAGAAGAAGAGCAATTAATCATTCGTCAAAACTTGCAGGCAAAGGCTTCTACTATAAATACAGTGGTTGACCCATCGCAAATAGTAGCGGCTCGTGAAGTGGTGAAAATGGTTTACATGGATGAAAAAATTGAGCGTTACATTTTAGATATAGTTTTCGCAACTCGTAAACCTGAAGATTATAAACTACCAAGATTGAAGCCGTTAATTAGCTATGGTGGCTCACCACGTGCAAGTATTAATCTGGCAATGGCTGCGAAAGCTTATGCATTCATTAAGCGCAGAGGTTATGTGATTCCGGAAGATGTTCGTGCAATTTGTTATGATGTAATGCGTCACAGAATTGGTTTGACTTACGAAGCCGAAGCAGAAAATATCACTACAGAAAATATTGTGAATGAAATTCTGAATGCTGTTGAAGTGCCTTAGGCAATGTGAAAATTTGAAGATGAGAAAATTTGAAAATTGAAATACAATGGAACGCTGATTAATTATGATTGTTAAGATTAGCGCAGATTAAAATCATAAATTATCATAAAAATCTGCGTCATCTGCGTTCTATAAAAACAAAAATGCTAAGTACTTCTGAAATATTAAAACGTGTTCGACAAATCGAGATTAAAACTCGAGGCTTGAGCAATCACATCTTCGCAGGTGAATACCACAGTGCGTTTAAAGGCAGAGGTATGAGTTTTAGCGAAGTTCGTGAATATCAATATGGTGATGATGTGAGAGCAATTGATTGGAATGTAACGGCCCGTTTCAAACATCCTTACATAAAAGTTTATGAAGAAGAACGTGAGTTGACTTTGATGTTAGTGGTGGATGTAAGTGGTAGCAGTCAGTTTGGGACACAGCATAAAATGAAAAACGAGTTGATGGCTGAAATATGCGCTGTACTTGCATTTTCAGCGATTAAAAACAATGATAAAGTGGGGTTGATGTTATTTAGCAGTGAAGTAGAAAAATTTATTTCACCTAAAAAAGGGAAGTCGCATATTCTTCGAATCATTCGTGAATTGCTGACTTATCAGCCAGTTCACAAAGGTACCGATGTTGGCAAAGCAATGAAATCGTTTAACAACATGGTGAAGAAACGTTGCATCACATTTTTGTTGAGTGATTTTATGTGCAATGATTATGAAGAAAGTTTGAAAATCACCTCAAAAAAACATGACCTGATTGGGTTGAATATTTATGATGAAGCGGAACGTCAAATGCCTATTGGTGGCTTGATGAACGTGTATGATCCTGAAACTGGTCAAACTTTTTTAGCTGATTTTAATGATAGAAAAGTAAGAGATCAATATCGTCAGGCATATTTGAATAGTGTGGTGAATTTCAAAACACAGTTTCAAAAAAATGGTGCTGGTGCTTTGCAGATTAGTACAAAAGATAATTATGTGCCGCTGTTGAGAAACTTTTTTAAATCGAGATAAAAGGCAAATTTGAAAATGGGGAGATGAGAAAATTTAAAAATTAAGATGCTTCGTTCCTCAGCAGGACAGCTAACTCGAAGCGTCATCCTGAACGATAGCGGAGGAACTAAAAAAATGAAAAAAAGAATTTTACATATCGCAATGTTAATTTTTGGTTTTGGAATTTTTCAGAATCAAAATCTCTTTGCACAGAATGTAACAGTGTCAGCAAAGCTTGATTCAGCAAGGTTTTCAATTGGCGACCATATTGCTGTTCATTTTGAAGTGAACAATCCAAATCACTTTTCAACTCTATTTCCTGATGCAAATTTTGATACCACATCAAAGTTTGAAATTGTAAATGTTTCAAAAATCGATACCACAAAAGAAGGTTACAAACGCACAATTATATACACCAATTTCGATAGTGGGAATTATGTGATTCCTGCTTTTCAGATTTTAGTTCAACACGATAAAAAAGTTGATACACTGCTTACAGCGCCTTTATCTGTTTATGTGAAAGGCATTGCAGTTGATACTTTGAAGGCAATTCGCCCCATCAAAAAAATGATGGAGATTGATTACACTTTCAAAGAAATGTTGCCTTACATCATTATTGGCGGAATTATTTTTTTACTGCTTTTAGCATTGGTTGTGTATTTGATTTTCTTCCGCAAGAAGAAACAAATTGTTGTGAAAGCTGCTCCTGATGTGCATTATACGCCTTATCAAAAAGCAATGATGGCGTTTGATAATTTAGAAAAAGAAAACCTGATTGCTTCGGATGAAGTGAAAATGTACTACACAAAACTGACGGATATTCTTCGGGAATATTTAGAAGAACAATATAAAGTAGCTGCTTTGGAATCAACAACGGATGAGTTGATGGAACGAATCCGATTCAGTGCAATTGATGCAGCAAGCAAAATGCAATTACACGAAATTTTATCATCGGCTGATATGGTGAAGTTTGCAAAAGCAAAACCAGGATTGAATGAACATGCTGCTGCATTGGTTGCTGCACGTGGATTTGTGGAGCGAACGAAACCGATGGAAACTCAAAACAATGAACTATAAATTATGAATGATGAATTTTGTTCATCGTTTATCGTTCAACATTCATCATTAAAAACAACATTGAAAATTAACAATTGAATCTGTTTTATAAATATCAATTCCTTCATCCGCAGTTTTTCTGGCTGCTGTTGCTGATTCCTGCAATCATGCTATGGAAATGGTTTGTATCGAAAAATCCGAAAGCGACCATTCAATTATCGAACACACAAGGCATCAAAATATTTCAAAACAAAACCTGGCGAACACAAACCATTTGGTTGCCCGAAGTATTGAGAATACTGGCCTTTGTGGCAATTGTGATTGGATTGGCTCGTCCGCAAAACACTTCTGAAACTCGGGAAGAAACAACTGAAGGTATTGACATTGTGATGAGTCTGGATATTTCGAGCAGTATGTTGGCTGAAGATTTTTCGCCGAACAGAATTGAAGCAGTGAAAAAATTAGCAGCCGAATTTATTGACCAACGCAAAGATGACAGAATTGGTTTAGTGATTTTTAGCAGTGAAAGTTTTACGCAATGTCCGATTACAAGCGACCATGCTGTTCTGAAAAATTTGTTGAAAGATATTCATAGTGGTTTGGTGGAAGATGGAACTGCCATTGGAATGGGCTTGGCTACTGCGGTTGACCGCCTGAAAGATTTAAAAGCAAAAAGCAAAGTAATTATTTTAATGACCGATGGCGAAAACAATGCTGGTTTGATTGACCCTGAAACCGGAATGGAATTGGCGAAAAGTTTTGGCGTTCGTGTGTATACAATTGGGGCTGGCTCTGTGGGTATGGTGCCTTATCCTGTGCAAACGCCTTTTGGCAGACAATACACTCAGATGGAATCGAAAATTGATGTGGCGCTGTTACAAAAAATTGCAAATGAAACTGGTGGCGAATATTTCAGAGCAACTGGAAACCGGAGCCTGAAGCAGGTTTATGACCAGATTGATAAATTAGAAAAGACAAGAATTGAGGTTTCAAGCTTTAAACATTATGCTGAAAAATTTGCGCCATTTGCTTTAACTGCTTTGATATTGTTGTTGTTAGAAATGCTATTACAAATGACAGTTTATAAAAGAATTCCGTAAAAAATGTTTCGATTCGAACATCCATATTATCTCTATTTGCTCATCGCATTGCCGCTGTGGATGCTGATTTACGTGTATTCGGCATGGAGTAAAAAACGTGCAATAAAAAAATTGGGTGATGAAAATTTAGTTAAACAATTGATGCCCGATTTCAAATTAATTAAACAAAGTTTGAAATTTTTATTGTTGTGGTTGGCTGCGTTTTGCATCATCATTGCATTGGCAAATCCGCAGATGGGAAGCAAAATTGAAAAAGTAAAGCGCAAAGGTATTGATGTTTTCATCGCATTGGATGTGAGCAAAAGTATGATGGCGGAAGACGTGAAGCCGAATCGCTTGACCAGAGCCAAACAAGCGGTGAGTAATTTGATTGATGAATTGAACAATGACAAAGTTGGCTTAATCACATTTGCCGGAAGAAGTTATTTGCAAATGCCTTTAACAGTGGATTACAGCGCTGCAAAAATGTTTTTGCAAAATGCCAATTGTGATATGGTGCCCACACAAGGCACTGCAATTGGTGCTGCGATTGACCAAGCAGTTGAATCATTTCAAACAAAAGATAAAAAACACAAGGCAGTGATTGTGATTTCTGATGGAGAAAATCATGAGGATGATGCCATAGAATCGGCAAAGGCTGCGGTGAATGAAGGCGCAGTGGTTTACACGGTGGGTGTTGGTTCGGAACAAGGTGCGCCAATTCCAGTCTACCAAAATGGTGTGCAAACTGATTTCAAGAAAGATGAAAATGGCAGCATTGTTTTGTCGAAATTAAATCAGGAAGCCATGAAAGAAATTGCGGAAGCTGGTAAGGGAAGCTACTTTCAGTTGAGTAATTCGCAAAGTGAATTAAAATCTTTGGTTGAAAAAATTAGTACGATGGAGCAAAAAACTATGGACGAACATTTGTTTACTGATTACGAAGATTATTTCCAATACTTTTTGTTGGCTGCGTTTATTTTACTGTTGTTAGAAATTTTTGTTTCTGAAAAACCGACACAATGGTTGTTGCGATTGAAAAAAATAATTCCTGTTTTGTTTATTTTATTTTTGGTAAATAAAAATTCTAGTGCACAGTCAAGCTTTTTAAACCCTTTACCAGAGCGGAAAGCCGCTCGTGAGGCTTTGAAACAATACAAACTCAAAAACTCTGTACTAGCTGATTCGTTGAATACGCATGCCATCAGATTGAATAAAAATTTTGGCGAAGCTTATTACAATAAAGGGAATTTGAATTTTGAAAAAGATAGTTTCAGACAAGCGGCGGAAGATTTTAAAAATGCAACAGCGCTTTTAAAAGATGATAAGGAAAAAGCAAAAGCATTTCATAACTTAGGCAATAGTCAATTGCAACAAAGAAATTACAACGATGCTATTGATGCTTACAAACAAGCATTGAAGCTGAATTCAAACGACCGTGATACGAAATATAATTTAGCGTATGCACAAGCAATGTTAAAAAATCAGCCTAAGCAAAAGCAAAACAAAAACGATAAGGATAAAAAGAACGACAAAAATCAGCAGAATAAAAATCAACAGCAAAACAAAGGCGACAACAAACAGAACCAAAATCAACAGAAGAAAGACGACAAAAAAGGTAACGATAAAAAACAGCAAAATCAGCCACAGCAAGGCAATAAGGGCGATGAGAAGAAAGAAGGAAAACAACCAAAGCCAGGAAAAATAAGCAAGGAAGATGCTGAAAAAATGCTGAATCACTTACGTGCTGAAGAACAAAAAACAAAGCAAAACGCTGATAAGAAAAATACGCTTGTGACACAACGCAAAAGTGTGGAGAAAGATTGGTAAAGCAGATGATGAAATGAGAAGATTGGTAAATTAGCAACTTGAATTTACCATTAACTATTGTTGTAATGCTAATGACTTTTAAAAAATGAAATTCGTTAAAAAATATTTTGTACTGATTTTTGTTTTGATGCAATTGGCTGCAAATGCAGCAGGCATCAAGTTTACAGCATCTGTGCAAAAAAATCCTGTGAGTGTTGGTGAACAATTTCAACTCACTTACACGATTGAAAATGCTGATGTGAAAAATTTTAATCCTCCTGCCTTTTCTGGATTTCAGGTTTTACAAGGACCGTTTCAAAGCAGCAGCACTTCAATTATTAATGGAAGAATGTCGCAGTCTATTTCGTTGACTTATGTTTTGCAAGCTACTAAGGAAGGTAAGTTCACAATTCCAGCAGCATCGGCCAACACAGCGCAAGGAAGCATTGAATCAAACGGATTGACGATTGAAGTCACAAAAGCTGCTCCGCAAAATTCAGCAAGTGGAAAATCACAACAAGGTAGCAATACTGTATCAACGGCTGATTTGAGCAAGCAGATTTTTTTAAAAGTGTTCGTTGATAAAACAAATGTGTATCAAGGTGAGCAAATCACAGCTTCTTACAAATTGTATTATCGAGTGAATATTGCGAATTATCAATTTGAAAAATTGCCTTCGTTGAATGGTTTCTGGTCGCAAAATTTTGATATTCCTCAAAATAATCAATCGCAAGAAAATGTAAATGGCGTAGTTTATAATGTGGTAGAACTCAAACGGGTGGCGCTTTTCCCAACACAAAGTGGAACACTGACAATTGACCCTATTGAAATGAAATTAACGGCGCAAATAAAAGCTGCAAGAAAAAGGAGCAACAATCCTTTAGATAATTTTTTTAATGACCCATTTTTTGATGACCCGTTTTTTTCGCCCGTCCAAAATGTGCCAATGGATATTCAATCGGGTGCAGTTGCTATTGCTGTAAAACCTTTGCCAGCCAATAAGCCTGCTGGTTTTAGTGGTGCTGTTGGTCGTTTTAAAATGAATGCCACGGCTGATAAAACCACATTGACAACTGATGATGCTATCACTTATAAAGTTACTGTTTCGGGCTCAGGGAATATTTCTCAATTCGATAATCCCGTGATGAATATGCCACCTGATTTTGAAGTGTATGACCCCAAGGTTTCGGAGAATATTCCTAAAAATCAAAATCCAATTGGCGGCAGCAAAACCTTTGAATACTTGGTTATTCCAAGGGTTTCGGGCGATTATAAAATTCCTGCTTTGGATTTTTCTTATTTCGATTTGGATAAAAAGGATTACGTAACCCTTCATTCCAGTGAAATTGCAGTTCAAGTGAAACAAGGAAAAAATCAAAATAATGCAATGGTGAATGGGGTGAAGAAAGAAGATTTGAAATTGTTGGGGCAAGATATTCGCTACATCAAAACGAATGATGTGAAATTTGAAAAAGGGAATGTTGGAAAATTTTTCGGCACCATGCTGTTTTGGTGGTTGAGTTTATTGCCAGTTATTTTGAGTGCAGCAATTTTGATTTATGTAAAAACTCAAAAGACATTGATGGGTGATAAATCTGCAATGGCTTTCAAACAAGCTAGCAGATTGGCTCGTAAGCGATTGCAGGTGGCTGAAAAATTATTGAAACAAAAAAATGAAAAAGGATTTTATGATGAAGTGATGAGAAGTTTGCATGGTTATGTGAGCAATAAAATGAAAATTCAAACGGCTGATTTGAGTAAAGAAAATATTGTAGAGTCATTTAAACAAAAGAATATTGCAGATGAAACTTCAGCTAAATTTATTCATGTGTTAGATGATTGCGAAATGGCTCTTTACGCACCTTCGGCGGTGCAAGGTGGAATGGAGCAGGTGTATAAAAATGCAACAGAACTAATTGTGGATTTGGAAAGCAAAATAATTTGAGAATGAAAAAGACGATTTTGTTTTTACTAGGAATAATCTGGTTCAGCTTCACAAAAGCTGATTCAGCCAACACTTTGTGGCAATTAGCTAATCATGCTTATCAAAATAAAAACTACGAAGCAGCTACCAATTTGTATGATAGTTTGATAAGAATTGGCTACACGAATTCAGAATTATTTTTGAATGCAGGCAATGCACATTTTAAAAATCATGAAATGGGAATGGCAGTTTGGTGCTATGAAAAAGCACATCAAACCAATCCGACAGACGATGATGTAAATACGAATTTAAAAATCTCCAACCTTCGATTGGTGGATAAGGACGTTGAGGCTTTACCTCAGTTTTTTTTATTCAGATGGTGGAATAATTTTCTCCATCTTTTCTCTGCAAAAGTGTGGAGCATTATTGCAATTATTTTTTTGTGGATGATGTTAGCTGGTTGGTTGTTGAATTATTTTTCAGCCATGAACAGGCTCGGAATGACCATGGTATCAATAGGTTTCATTGCTGGTGTGTTTTTCTTTTACATTGCTTGGCGAAGTAATGCTACAATGGAAGATAAAAAATTTGCAGTAGTAATTCCATCTAACATCACCGTGAAAAGCGCACCCGATAACACTTCTACCGATTTGTTTATAGTACACGAAGGATTGAAAGTGCAAACGATGGAACAATTAAATGGCTGGCAAAAAATAATTTTAACCAACGGAAAAAAAGGCTGGACATTGGTTGAGAATGTGAAAGGGATTTAACTAGAAATTATTTCGAATCATTAAAGCAATCTCTGCTAATTCATCGCTGCTCAATTTCAATTTAGGATTAGCAAAGTTCATATCACCAACATTATTCATTGGTATCAAATGTATGTGTGTATGTGCCACTTCAAGGCCTATTACCGCAACGCCAACTTTTTTACAAGGCACAACTTTTTTTATTGCTAAAGCAACTTTTTTAGCAAATACTATCAAAGCCTGTAAATCATTATCCGCCAAATCGAAAATGTAATCGGTTTCTTTCTTAGGAATTACCAATGTATGACCTTTAGCCAACGGACTAATATCCAGAAATGCTATGTGATTAGCATCTTCAGCAACTTTATGACAAGGAATTTCTCCATTAATGATTTTTGTAAAAATTGTAGCCATGTTGAATTTTCTTTCTACAAAAATAATCTTCCCAGATTCATTTCAGTAATTTTGTTGCATGCAAACTACACCAATAAGTAAATTAGGAGAATTCGGATTGATAAAACATCTTACCGAAAATTTTGAAACAAAAAATAAATCTGTAATCAAAGGCGTTGGCGATGATTGTGCTGTGATTGATAATGGTACTGATAAATTCACATTGGTAAGCACTGATATTTTAGCTGAAGGAATTCACTTTGATTTAATGTACACTCCCTTAAAGCATTTGGGTTACAAGGCTGTTGCAGTTAATCTGAGCGATATTTATGCCATGAATGGAAAGCCTTTATACATAACAGTTTCAATGGCATTGAGTAGTAAATATACAGTAGAGGCTATCAGTGAAATTTATGAAGGAATGAAAGCTGCTTGTGAAAAATATAGTGTTGATTTAATTGGAGGTGACACAACAAGTTCATTGAAAGGACTATTTTTAAGCATCACTGTAATTGGTGAAGTGGAAAAGGAAAAAGTAGTTTATCGTGGCGGCGCTAAGCCTAAAGATTTAATATGTTGCAGTGGCGATTTAGGTGCGGCATTTATGGGTTTACAATTATTAGAACGTGAAAAGCAAGTATTCATAGCTCATCCAAGCGCTTCAACTGATTTGGAAAATCAAAAGTATTTATTGCAACGTCAGTTAAAGCCCGAGCCACAAAAAATGATAATTGATATTTTGGCTGAAAAAAATGTTGTGCCTACATCAATGATAGATGTATCAGATGGCTTGAGCAGTGAATTACATCATTTGTGCACAAACAGCAAATGTGGTGCTGTGGTTTATGAAGAAAAAAT